>JASFQN010000075.1:0-11078 GCA_050115425.1 Gammaproteobacteria bacterium
CCTTCGAGAGCCGGAAGATGGAACTCAGGTTGGTATTGATGATCTCCTCCCACTCCTGTTCCTTCATCCGCATCAGCAGATTGTCGCGGGTTATGCCGGCGTTGTTGACCAGAATCGCGGGCGCGCCCATTTCCGTGTTGATGGTATCAAGCGTGGCGGCAACCGACTCGGGATCGGCCACATCGAGCTTCATGCCATGCCCCTCCACGCCCTCGGCCTTCAGGTAGGCGCTGATCGCCTCCGCACCGGCATCGCTGGTCGCCGTGCCCACCACGCGGGCGCCGGCCTTGCCCAGGGCAAGCGCAATGGCTTTGCCGATACCCCGGGAGGCACCGGTTACCAGGGCGACGTCGTTGTTCAGATTCATTTTCAAAATCCCCTCTTGAACGGAATGTGTCAGGCTTCGAGGGCCTTCTCGAGAGACGCGCTATCGAAAATCGCCGCCACGGCCATGTCGCGTTCGATGCGCCGGTTCAGGCCTGCCAGCACTTTGCCGGGCCCGCATTCAACAAGCCGATCCACGCCCTCATCAGCCAGCGCCCGGATGGTCTCGACCCAGCGCACCGGGCAATAGAGCTGCGCCACAAGCGCCTCGCGAATCTCTTCCGCCCCGTCATGCAGCTTCACATCCACGTTATGCAGTACCGGGATCGCCGGACGGCCGATCTCCACGTCGGCCAGGCGTTCGGCCATCCGCTCGGCGGCGGGCCGCATCAATTCGCAATGCGACGGCACACTCACGGGCAGAATCAGCGCGCGTCTGGCGCCGCTTTCACGGGCCTTTTCAACAGCCCGCTCCACGGCTCCACAATGACCCGCGATCACCACCTGGCCGGGCGAGTTGAAGTTCACGGCTTCCACCACATCGCCATCACGCGCTGCGTCACAGACTTCGGCAACCGCCTTGTCATCGAGTCCCAGGATGGCCGCCATGGCGCCCGTGCCGGCCGGAACCGCCTGCTGCATGGCCTGGCCGCGGAATTCCACCAGGGAGACGGCGTCCCTGAACGCAATGGCCCCGGCGGCCACCAGCGCCGAGTACTCGCCAAGGCTGTGCCCCGCCAGATAGTCCGGCCGGGCGCCGCCCTGGGCTTCCCAGGCCCGCCACAGACCAATCGCCGCGGTGAGCAACGCCGGCTGGGTGCGCTCGGTGGCATTGAGTTCGCTTTCCGGGCCTTCCTGAATCAGCTTCCAGAGATCGTAGCCCAGCACGCCCGATGCCTCGTCGAAGGTCTCGCGCACCTCGGACTGATCGGCAAGATCGGCGAGCATGCCCACGGATTGGGAGCCCTGCCCGGGGAAGACAAACGCAAGTGCCATCTAATAACCTCCGCTTTACCTTTGAAATTGAAATTCGTCGTCTCGCTGGATGCCCGGATTCTGCTGCAGGCCTTTGCAGCTCGACAGAGCGCAGCCCCGAAATCAACAAGGCGCGCATTATACGCTTATCGCGACGCCGCACGCAGGTGCCGGGCGGCAACCAGCAATGCCCCCGCCAGAACACCGCCCAGCGCGCCATACAGATGCGCGTCCACCACCACCGGGCCGCCGGCCACGGCCGCACTCAGGGGAATAGCGCCGCGCCACTGCTCCCAGACCAGCTTGGCGACCAGAAAGACCGCCAGCGGCCAGAGCCGCCGCTCACCCGCGGACCACATGACCGCAATCCCGGCCACCAGCAAGCCGTGCAGGCTGCCCGAAAGCCCCACGTACCACGCCACTCCGGGCGAGCCAAGCAGCAACCCGATACCCACCGCGGTGAACGACAGACACCAGACTGCCAGCCATTCCAGGCGCGTGAGGAAGGCGCCACAAATGACCCAGACCAGAGTCAGTCCGGCCATGTTGAGCGCCAGGTGTTCCCAGCCCAGATGCACCAGATTGCCGGTCCAGAGCCGCCAGATTTCCCCTTGAAGAATGGCATCGCGCTGGTAGCGCAGCGGCATGATCACCGTCCGGCCGCCGGCCTGCAGGAGCACGGAAACAACAGCCGGGAACCATGCCGGCAACCAGCGGATCCAAAACGGTGGCGAAGGATTGGCCGAGATCGACGACATCAGCAGTCAGCGGTTCCGGTTTTGTGTATTATGGCCCAGACCGACATGCGGGGCAGGCTGCGGCTTTGCCGCGCATCGAGGGATCGGGGGTTCCCGCCTCCCCCGGATCGCGAGATCCGGGACGAGACGGAAAGCCAACCTTATCACGCAACATGTATCCATTTCCCATGAGCAACACGCGTCGCATTCAAAACGGCTTCACTCTGCTCGAGATCATGATTGTCGTCGTGATCCTCGGCATACTGGCCACCATGGTCCTGGTCAACGTCGGCGACAAGCCGGACCAGGCCCGTGTAGTCAAGGCGAAACAGGACATCAAGAGCCTGGAAAGCGCCCTCAACATGTACCGGCTGGACAACTACAACTACCCGTCCACCGACCAGGGTCTCGAGGCACTGGTGCACAAGCCGAGCGGCAGCCCCGAACCCAAGCACTGGCAGAAAGGCGGCTATATCCAGCACCTGCCGAAAGATCCCTGGGGTCATGACTATCAGTACCTCAATCCGGGTACCCACAGCACGATCGATATCTATTCCTTCGGTGCGGACGGCCAGCCCGGCGGCCAGGGCATCAACGCCGATATCGGCAACTGGAATCTCGACGAGGCGGGCCAGTAACCCGCCTCCGTTCCGGAGCCTGAATTGCCCTGCATGCGCCCATCCGCCAGCCGGGGCTTCACCCTGTTCGAATTGCTGGTGACCCTGGTGATCGCCGGCATCATCGTTGCCGGCGGCATCAGTCTGCTGGGTGGTCTGAATCGTGGCGACGCGGCCAGGGAAAGCGCTGAACGCATTGCCACGCTCTTTGGTATGGCATCGGAGCAGGCGGTGCTTGAAGGTCGGGAGTTCGGATTTCTCACCGATGGCACGTCGTACCAGTTTCTCCGCTTCGGTCCAACCGCGGACCGGCCGCAGCCAGTCTGGCATCAGCTGGTCGACGATCCGGTGTTCCACAAGCGCCAGCTCCCCGAGGACATGAAACTCGCCGTTCACCTGAGTGGCAGCGAGGCGCAACTGGCGAAGAGTTCCGGCAGCGGCAGTGACGACGAAGCCGCGGATGAACAGCTGCGGCCCCAGATCCTGGTGCTTTCAAGCGGTGAAATGACCCCCTTCACGATCCGTGTGGAATTGCGGGACGGAAGTGCTGGCTATACGGTGACCGGAGATGCCACGGGCAAGGTAAAAGTGGAGGCACAGCAATGAGCCGCTTGCGGAGCGAGGCCGCCGGGTTCACGTTGCTGGAGGTGCTCATCGCGCTGGCAGTTCTGGCGATTGGCCTGCTTGCCGTCCTCGGGAGTGCCGGTCAGACAACCGTCGTGGCCAGCCAGTCCCGCGATCGAATGCTCGCCCACTGGGTGGCCATGAACAGACTTGCCGATATCCGTCTGCAGCCCGGTTGGCCGGATATCGCCGACAGCAACGGCAACGTGGAAATGGCGGACCGTCGCTGGCATTGGCAGGCCCGCGTCATCAAGACGCAGGATGACGACCTGCGCCGCATTGAAGTGGACGTCCGCCTCGCCGACGCTCCAGACACCGACATTCTGGACAGCGTGGTGGGTTTCGAAGGCAAACCGCAGCCCGCGGCATTGACCACCGGCGGGTCCGGGGGCCAGGACACCGGCGGCAACGGCAATCGGGACAACGGGCGGGGCGACCAGACACCACCGCCCAGCGGACTGCCCCAGGACGATGGCACGCCGGGGAAGGGTCCATGACGACATCACGCAGGCATTCAGCCGGCTTTACGCTGCTCGAAATACTGGTGGCCGTGGCGATCTTCGCCGTAATAGGCGCCGCGGCGATGGGCAGCCTGGACAGTCTGACCCGCCAGCGCCAGGATACGCGAGAGAGTCTCGACCGCCTCAAGGTCGTGCAGCAGGCGCTCACCCTGCTCGGGCGGGACCTTACCCAGATGCGGCCGGTCGCGGCCCGCGGTGCCATACACGGCAATCTCCAGCCCGCGTTGCGCGGCGCGGAGGGTGACGAATATCCCCTGGAATTCACGCGCGGCGGCCAGACCAATCCACTTGGCATACGGCGCAGCAGTCTGATGCGGGTGGCCTGGCGGCTGGAGGACGACGGCCTCATTCGCTACCACTGGGGACTGGTGGACCTGGCTCCCGACAGCACCCCAGTGCGCGCAATCGTGCTCAAGGATGTCACGGACTTTTCCGTACGTTTCATGTCGGCCGCGGGCAATCCGACCCTGCAATGGCCACCGCTCACGACTGAGGGCATGCCGGCACTTCAGCAATTGCCGCGTGCCGTGGAAGTCACCCTGGAGCTCAGGGATCTCGGCGAAATACGCCGCCTCGTGGAACTGCCCGATTTCGCGGCCGCCAGTGCCTCCGCTACCCAGGGAGCCAGCGGAAACGGGGACGGAAACAATCATGGCAACGGTGGTACCACCGGCCAGGGAGCGGGTCATGGCCGCTGAACGCACCGTTTCCGTCCACAAGCGTCAGCGCGGTGTGGCACTGATTACCGTGCTGGTGGTGATTGCCATCGGCACCACGCTGGCCGCCGCGATGATCTGGGACAGTTACCTGGGCAAGCGGCGCACCGCCAACATCATCGACTCCGACCAGGCGACAGCCTATGCCATCGGTGCCGAAGAGTGGGCCGGGGAGATTCTGCGGCGCGACCGGGAAAAGAACGACACCGACAATCTCGGTGAAATCTGGGCCACCCAGCTTCCGCCGCTGCCGGTGGATGGCGGCCAGATCATCGGTCACATAGAGGACATGCAGGGCCGGTTCAATCTCAACAATCTGATCGGCAAGGACGGCAAGCCCGACAAGCAAGCCGTGGCCGAATTCCGTCGCCTGCTCGCCGTCCTGAATATCGATCCAACCATCATCCCGGCGATCGAGGACTGGATCGATCCGGATTTCAATCCCCAGTTCCCCAATGGCGCGGAAGATGATTATTACCTCGGCCTTCAGCCGGCCTATCGTGCCGCCAACCGACCCATGGCTTCGATTACGGAATTGCGTCTTGTCAAGGGTATCGACGACAAGATCTATCGGCAGTTGAGCCCCTACGTCACTGCGCTTCCGGAAGCGGGCACGGCGATCAACGTGAATACTGCCAGTGCTCCGGTCATCGCTTCGCTGGCGGACGGCATCAGCGAGGCCGACGCGGAGTCGTTCATCAGCGCCCGCGGCGAGGCAGGATTCAAATCCATTGGCGACTTCAGCGAAGTATTCGGACGCTCGGTGCCGGATGGGCTGGTAACGGTAAGTTCCCACTACTTCCTGGTGACCGAACAGGTCACCATTGGCACGATCACCGTGACCATGTACAGTCTCATGTCCCGGGCGGATAACGGGAGTACACGCCCGGTCTTCCGTTCACTGGGGACCCTCTGACAATTTCAGCATGGCCGAACGCATCATCATTCGTCTGCCCGAGGACACCAACGGGCATGTCACCTGGGGATTGGTGGATGACCAGGGCAACCGGATCGGGTGGCCCCAGACCGGCGAGCCGGAGACCCTGCTGCCGCAACTCGCGCATCGTCGTGTGCAGGTCCTGGTACCCGGCGAAAGGATATTGCTCACCGAAGTCGACGTCCCGACACGCAACAGCCAGCGCATGGCGCAGGCCGTACCCTATCTGCTGGAAGAACGTCTGGCCGCCGATGTCGAAACCCAGCACTTCGCGCTCGGTCCCCGGGGCACGGGTGATCGCGTCGCCGTGGCGGTGGTCGACCGGGACGATACGGCACGCTGGCGCGACTGGCTCCGCGAGCACGACATTGTCGCCGAACAGATGACCCCGGACGTGCTTGCCGTGCCAATGCCGGAAGACGGCTGGAGCGTGGCGCTGGAGGGAAACCGGGCCATGGTTCGAACCGGGGTGGTCGCGGGCTTCGTGCTGGAAACCACGGCAGCCCGGGCCGTGCTGGAAAGCATGCTGGAAGCGACCGCACCGGAACAACGTCCAGAACAGATTACGGTCCTGTTCACCGACGACACGCGCGACACCGCCCGGTCCCTCCTCGGCATGCTCGCCGGGCTGGATGTGCCCGCCCGCGACACCGAAGCGTCACCCAGCGTGTTCGCACGCATGCTGACTGCGCTCCCCGGCCAGGTGCCAATCAATCTACTGCAGGGCGAGTTTCGTCCCCGCCGGGAAACCTCCGGCTGGTGGCGTCCCTGGCGTATTCCGGCGGCTCTCGCGGCAGCCTGGCTTGTCCTTGCATTGATCAATCAGGTGGCGAGCATCGTCACGCTCCACCGTGAGGAGACGCGCCTCGACGCACGCGTGACCCAGCTTTTCCAGCAGGCAATGCCGGGGCGCCCGGTGCCCGCGGATCCGCGCAACGTGATGCTCTCTCATCTCAAGCTTCTTGAAGGCGGCGCCAGCGCAAGCTCCGGTGGATTCCTGGCCCTGCTCGCCACCACCGGTGCCGCCGTAAGCAATATTGCCGATTCCCGCGTGAATGCGCTGAGCTATCGCGAAGGGGTTCTCGACGCCAGCCTGCTTGTTTCGGATGCGCAAACCCTCGATCAGCTGAAACAGACGCTCACGGCCAAGGGGTTGCGTGTGGAGATCCAGTCAGCCAACAGCCAGGGCAAGAACGTGGAAGGCCGGCTGGAAATCCGGCCGGAGGGCGGCTGATCATGTGGCAGAACGTTAGGCAATGGTTCCAGAGCATTTCGCCTCGCGAGCAACTGCTGGTGCTGGCCGCTGCCGCAGCGCTGACGCTGATGCTGGCCTGGTTCGGGGCCATTGCGCCCTACCTGCACTGGCATGACGGTCTTGAACAGCGCGTCGCACAGAAACGCGAACTGGTCGCCTGGATGCAGGAATCCGCCACCAGGATACGCGCCCTGGAAGGCACGGGTACCGCACCCGTCCATGCCGGGGGGTCGCTGTTCGCCAATGTCAACCTTGCTGCACAGAACGCCGGCCTGGCCGGTTCGATGAAACGGATCAGCCCCGAAGGCGATACCAGCGTACGGGTGCGCATGGAAGGCGCTTCCTTCGACAGCCTGATTCGCTGGCTTGCAGACCTGGACCGCGGCTATGGCGTCAGCGTGGACAGCATCAGTATCGATCGCGCCGAGCAGGACGGCACTGTCAACGCGAGTATCACGCTCAAGGGCGGTCAGTGATGCGGCGGCTGGCGAGACACTGGCAAATCGTTTTGCTGGGCGTGGCTGCGTACCTCGCCTTCCTCCTGGCCACATTACCCGCTGTCCAGTTGACATCCCGGCTCTCCGGCCAGATTCCAGGTCTGCGCATGGCCGCCCCGACCGGCACGATCTGGCACGGTCATGCCGACTGGCTGACCGTCAATCACGTGCGTCTGGACGATGTATCCTGGGACGCCAGCGTCTGGCGTCTTTTCACGGCACACCTCGCATGGCACGTGGAAGCGCACCTGGGAGACGGATTTGCCCGTGGCAAAGTGACGCTCTCGCCGGACGGCAGCGCAACGGTAAGCGATTTCCGTGCCGCGGTGTCCGTGGCCGACGCCATCGCACTCACTCCCTATCGCGATGTCCCCGCTCACGGTGACGCCACTGTACGCATCGATCACCTGGTCTTCGACGACGGACAGGCAGGCAATGTGACGGCCGAAGCGGTCGTCAACGACCTGCATGTGGACTGGGTGGGCAAAGGCTCGCTCGGTGGCTATCGCATGACACTCAAGAGTGCCGGCGACCGTATCCAGGGAAACTTCCAGGACACGGGCGGGCCTTTCAGTCTGACTGGTACGGTCGACGTGCGCGCTACCGGGGATTATGACGTCCGCGGCCAGATTGCCGCACGTCCGTCAGCGGACCCCGTGCTGGCCCAGGCACTCGATTATCTCGGCAAGGCAGGCCCGGACGGCAAACACGATTTCAACTTTGCCGGCCGGCTCTGACGCGGAAGAGCCCGCCTCCACCATGCTGCGGCGCGTCGCGCATCGGGAAAGCTCCGGCCACCGCCCCGAGCCGCCAGACGACCCCGCAGCAATGCTTCCTGCAGCCCACCAGTCGCCTGTATCGGCGGGGCCAGATGCCTGTTTTGACGGAATTTTGCACGGGACGTCAATGTGGGCATCGCTTCCCGCGCCGACTTGCCGTTGATTTCCAGCCTTATTTTCCTCAATTCCGACGAATTCCTGACATAATGAAAAGGGGGAATTCGGGGTGCGCGCTCAGTCAATGCCATCCAAACCGCAAAGTGTGAATCCGGACAGGCCGGCAAACGCCAGCCCGGCGACCAGTGGTATCTTTCGCGCGCTTGTCGAGCGCACGGCGGACGCCGTCGGTGACGCCTATTTCAATGCCGTGGTCCGCGGTCTGGCAGAACTCCTGGGTGCGGAATGCGCATTCATGTCCGAAGTGCTGCCGGGCGATCCGCCCTCGGTTCATCTGCGCGCATTCTGGCAGAACGGGCCCTTTCCGGAATCGGTCGAATACGCCCTGGCGGCCACACCGACAGAGGCCACCCTGCAGGCTGGAGAGCTGGTCATTCCACAAGGCGTTGCCGAGCAGTTTCCCGGTGACCGATGGTTGTCGGACAACCGACTTTCCGCGTATATCGCTGTCGCGCTGCCCAATCCCAACGGTGCCCCGCTCGGTCACCTGGGAGTCAGCGCGCGAAAACCCCTGCCGGCCGATACCGAACTGCTCGCCGTACTGCGTATCATGGCAGCGCGAGCGTCCGCCGAACTGCAGCGTCTGGATGCTGACGAGGCACGACGGCTCAGCGAAGCCAAATTCGCGACGGCGTTTCGCGCCTCTCCCAGCCTGATTGCGATTTCGGATCTGGACACCGGCAGATTCACCGATGTCAGCCAGTCCTTCGAAACCGTATTGGGCTACCGTCCCGAGGACATGGTGGGACGGACTGCGCTCGATGTGGGACTCTGGACCGATCCCGGCCAGCGGCAGCGGGTCATAGACGACGTTCGTGCCGCGGGCCGTGCCCTGCCCCGCGAAGTGGAGCTCCTCACGCGTGAGGGTCGCCGCCGAACCGGCCTGATCTCGGCGGAAATCATTCAACTCGACAATCGCGCCTACATTCTTTCCGCCATCCAGGATGTCACCGACTACAAGGCTGCCATGCAAGCCTTGCGAGCCAAGGACATTACCTACCAGATGCTCTTCAACGCCGGAAACGATGCGGTGTTCGTATATGGCCTTGGCATGGATGGAACACCGGGCCGTTTCATTGAAGTCAATGACATCGCCTGCGAACGGCTCGGGTATTCCCGTGAAGATCTGCTTCACATGACACCACTCGATATTGTAGCGCCCGAATCGCAAATGCCCGCACCCGCGCCCGGCAAACGCCTGCTGAAGGAAGGTACGATCCTGTTCGAGACGTTGCTGATAACACGCGACGGCCATCGCATTCCGGTGGAAAGCAACGCTCATGTATTCCGCCTGCAGGGTCGCACCGCGGTCATGTCGGTCGTCCGCGACATTTCCGAACGGCAGCGCGCAGAAGCGATACATCGCAGTCAGTTGGCGGCCATGGAGGCGTCCCTCGATGGCATTGCGATTCTCGACGATGAATTCCGTTTCGTGTATGCCAATCACTCCCTTAGCGAACTTCTTCGACTGGATTCGGACGAATCACTGGAAGGCCAGCCGTGGACGCTGCTGGCGGCGGAAGACGAACGTCCGCGCATCGTCGCTGATGTCCAGCCCGAACTTCGCAACACACGCCACTGGCGTGGCGAAATCCTCGCGCCACCCGTTGATGGCCGGCAGCGTGCCCAGGAGATATCTCTCACCGCACTCACCGATGGTGGCGCCGTCTGCGTCGTGCGCGATATTACGGAACGCCGCGAGCAAGACCGGGCGCTTCGTGAAGCCGAGGAGAAATACCGTACGATCTTCGAAAACTCCGTGGAAGGGATATACCAGACCACGCCCGGAGGCCGGATCATCAGCGCAAACCCCGAACTCGCCAGAATTCTCGGTTACAACTCCGTTGATGAACTGATGGCCGCCGGCCAGACGATGGTGCCCAATATCTATGTCGACCCCGGTCAGCGCGCGCTGCTGCTTCGACAGATGGAGGAACATGGCTCGTATACCGACGCGGAATTCGAGCTGCGCAAGCGTGACGGCACGCGTATCTGGGTTTCGGACAGTGCACGCGTGGTACGCGACACCGATGGACGCATCGCCTATTACGAAGGCACACTCCAGAACATTACCGCGCGCAAGGAAGCTGAAGCGGCTCTTGCCCAGTCCGAGGAGAAATATAGAACCCTGGTCGATACCAGCCAGGACGGTGTTTTCATCAGTCAGAACGGTCGACTGGTCTACGTCAACAGTGCCTTTGCACAAATGCTCGGGTACGCGGCCGAGGACATGGAAGGTCTGGCCTTTGTCGATCTCATTCATCCCGATGACCGCGCCGACTTCACAGATCGTCACGCGCACCGATCTGCCGGCGAGGACGCACCCAACCATTATGAAATCCGGATGCAGAAAGGCGCCGGAAAAGGTGACATCACCGCGTCGGTGAATGTGGGAACAATTCTCTTCCGTGGCGATCTCGCGCTGACCGGCACGGTACGCGACATCACGGAACAAAAGAAGGCAGAGCAGCAACTTCTGCACAACGCGTTTCACGATGATCTCACCGGGCTGCCCAACCGTGCGTTCTTTCTGGACAGGCTGCGCCATGCCATGGATCGCGCAGCGCGCAAGGACCTGCCCGCTTTCGCCGTCCTGTTCATGGATCTTGACCGCTTCAAGCTGATCAATGACAGTCTGGGACACGACTTCGGCGACCGTTTGCTGGTGGAAATATCGAATCGCCTCAAACGCTGTCTGCGGCCGGCGGATCTCATTGCTCGGCACGGCGGTGATGAATTCACCATTCTGGTCGAAGACCTGGACGCCGCCGGTGGCGCGGCCGCCGTAGCGGAGCGCATCCACGACGAGCTGTCTCAACCCTTCCAGATTCACGGTCACGAACTGTTCACCAATGCCAGCATCGGCATCGTGCTGCACGCCGACCACTACAAGAACCCGGAAGAGCTGTTGCGCGACGC
>JASFQN010000076.1:0-11009 GCA_050115425.1 Gammaproteobacteria bacterium
GGATTTCAAACCTTTCAGACTCCGGCAACCGGCGTGCCAGCGGACCGGACTCGACCTCCGTTCGCTTCCGGGCTGCGCACTCCTGCTCCGCCCGGAAGTCCAGAGCCGCCTTCCCTGGCGGCCCGTGCGCCGGGCTGCGGAATGCCACCGGCATTTCGGTCCCGCCGCACCCTACACGGCCCACCATCTTTCACCTCCCGGGATTTCAAACCTTTCAGGCTCCGGGAACCGGCGTGCCATGCACCCGCCGGCCCGCCAGATGCAGGCGACTCCCCGATACCCCAAGCGGCCTGATTTTGCTAGACTTGCCAGATTTTCCGGACCCTCTGTTCTGCCCGCGGGACAGGGCGTCGAACTGACCGAATTCTTTAGTGTAATCAGACAGTTGGATATCTGGGGAGGATAGAGGCATGAACCTGCAGGAGTTGAATCGGATCGCCCGGGCCATGGTGGCCGAAGGCAAGGGCATCCTGGCCGCCGACGAGAGCACCGGCACGATCACCAAGCGCTTCAAGTCGGTGAATGTGGAATCCACGGAAGATAACCGGCGTGCCTATCGGGACATGCTGTTCACCACTCCGGGTATGGAAGAATTCGTCAGCGGCGTGATCATGTATGACGAGACGCTGCGGCAGAAGAGCGCTGACGGCACGCCTTTCCCCGAACTGCTGGCCGCCAAGGGTGTGATTCCCGGCATCAAGGTGGACACCGGCGCCAAGGCGCTGGCCGGCCATGAAGGCGAGAAGGTTACCGAGGGTCTCGATGGCCTGCGCGAGCGCCTCGCCGAGTACCACGAACTGGGTGCCCGTTTTGCCAAATGGCGTGCCGTGATCACGATCGGCGAAGGCATGCCGAGTGCCACCTGTCTGCACGCCAATGCCCACGCGCTGGCCCGCTACGCGGCGCTTTGCCAGGAAGCCGGCATCGTGCCCATCGTGGAGCCGGAGGTGCTGATGGACGGCGATCACAGCATAGAGCGTTGCGAGGAAGTCACCAACGCCACACTGCAGGAAGTCTTCGACCAGCTCGACCTGCACGGCGTCGCCCTGGAAGGCATGATTCTCAAGCCCAATATGGTCATCAGCGGCATGGCCTGCAAGCGCCAGGCTGATGTCCAGGAGGTGGCCGAAGCCACGGTGCGCTGTCTGCGCCGCCACGTGCCTGCAGCCGTGCCGGGCATCGCCTTCCTCTCCGGCGGGCAGAGCGCGGAACTGGCCACCGAACATCTCAATGCCATGAACCGCCTGGGCGATCTGCCCTGGGAGCTGAGCTTCTCCTACGGCCGGGCGCTGCAGGCGCCGTCGTTGGAAGCCTGGCGCGGCGACGCGGGCAATGTGGAGAAGGCCCAGCAGGCGTTCCATCATCGCGCACAGTGCAACGGCGCCGCGCGAAGTGGTAGCTACAGCCGCGAAATGGAGAAGTCCCGGGCCGCCTGAGCCGGTATTTGTCCGTCGGTCGGGACCGGCCGTGTTTCGGGCGCGGGTGCGGTCCATCACACCGGTAACTTTCAGTTGTGACCGTTGTCATAGAGGAGGGTGCCCGAACCGGGCACCCTCCCTTATTGCGGGAGGCTTCCTGGCCGGGCCCCCCGCAGGCCTTATAATGGGCGGGCTGCATTCGGGCAGACCGGCCGAGAACAAGCACCGTGGGGGCCCCACTTGAGCACTTCTTCCGACAGAAATCTGGTTGAAATTCGCGGATTGAGCTATTCACGCGGTGCCAATCAGATTTTCAACAACATCGACATTGATGTCCCCCTGGGCAAGGTCACTGCCATCATGGGTCCCAGTGGCACGGGCAAGACCACGCTGCTGCGTCTCATGACGGGTCAGCTGTTGCCCAACAAGGGCAGCGTGAAGGTGGATGGTCTGGAAGTGCCGAAACTCCCGCTGGACGAGCTTTACAAGCTGCGCAAGCGCATGGGCATGCTGTTCCAGAATGGCGCGCTGCTGACCGACCTTACGGTTTACGACAATGTGGCGTTCCCGCTGCGCGAACATACGGATCTGCCCGAGGCCATCATTCGCGAAATCGTGCTGACCAAGCTGCACGCGGTGGGCCTGCGCGGCGCGGCTGAAATGATGCCCGGGGAACTGTCCGGCGGCATGGCACGTCGGGTGGCGCTGGCCCGGGCGATTGCCATGGATCCGGAGATGATCATCTACGACGAGCCCTTCGTGGGTCTGGATCCGATTTCAATGGGCGTGGTAGTTCGTCTCATCCGGCTGCTCAACGACACGCTCGGGCTGACTTCCATCATTGTTTCGCACGATGTGGAAGAGATCAGCGAAGTGGCTGATCTCACCTACCTGATCTCCAACGGCAAGGTGGTGGCTTCCGGCTCCCCCGAGGAGCTGGACAAGAACCAGTCCGCCTGGGTGCGCCAGTTCATGCGTGGCATGGCCGATGGGCCTGTCCCGTTTCATTACCCGGCTCCCGATTACGCCGAACAATTGCTGGGAGGCGAAGGCGAATGATTGCCTGGCTCCGTGAACTGCGCTACACGCTGCAGAATTTCTTCCAGACCTTCGGCCAGTGCCAGTTGTTCCTGGTCAAGCTGCTTTGGTACACGCCACGCGGCCTGATGCGCCCGCGCCTGATTGCCCACCAGATTTTCTCGGTGGGCGCGATTTCCGTGGTGTTGATCATGGTATCCGGCCTGTTCGTGGGAATGGTGCTCGGTCTGCAGGGCTACGACAGCCTGTCCCGTTACGGGGCCACCGAATCCATCGGCACCATCTCGGTGCTCTCGCTGGTTCGTGAACTCGGCCCCGTGGTCACCGCGCTGCTTTTCGCCGGGCGCGCCGGCACGGCGCTGGCTTCCGAAATCGGCCTGATGCGTGCCACCGAACAGCTCTCCGGCATGGAGATGATGGCCGTGGACCCGGTGCGCCGGGTGGTCGTGCCACGCTTCCTCGCCGGGGTCATCTCCATGCCGCTGCTGGCCGGCATTTTCAGTGCCATCGGTGTACTCGGTGCCTACCTGGTGGCCGTCAAGCTCATGAAGGTGGACGAGGGCGCATTCTGGGCGCCGATGCACCAGAGCGTGGAAGTCTGGTCGGATGTGATGGGTGGCGTTCTGAAGAGTTTCGTTTTCGGCGGTGCCGCGAGCCTGATCGCGGTGTTTGAGGGTTACAATGCCTTCCCCACGGCGGAAGGCGTCAGCCGCGCGACCACGCGCACGGTGGTGCTCACGGCACTGAGTGTTCTGATTCTGGATTACATGCTCACGGCGGTCATGCTCTGAACGCACTGCCGGGAAGGGAATTGCACGAGGTTTTTCGCATATGAAGCAGACTAGAACCGTCGAGATCAGCACGGGCCTGTTCATCTTTCTCGGGCTGGCCGCACTCTTTTTCCTGGTCACCCAGACTACCAATATCCGCGCTTATGGCACGGGGGATACCTATCAGGTGACGGCACGCTTCACCAATGTGGGCAGCCTGAAAGTGCGCGCACCGGTACGCATGGCCGGCGTAACCATCGGCCGGGTGACTGCGGTGAAGTTCGATGCCCAGCGTCTGGACGCGGAAGTCACCATGGCCATCGACAGTAAATACGACAAGATTCCCGCCGATACCAGTGCCAGTATCCTTACCGAAGGCCTGCTCGGAGGTCAGTATGTCGGTCTGGAACCGGGCGGTGCCGAGGAGAGTCTGAAAGACGGTGACCGTATCGAATTCACCCAGTCCGCCATCGTTCTGGAACAGCTCATCGGGAAATACCTGTTCAACCAGGCATCCCAGGGAGGCAAGTAAGCAATGCGCGCACGATTTCTCGCCGCGGGCCTTCTGGCCGGCCTGATGACCCTGCCCGCCGTCGCGGCCGATCAGCCGGCGGGTCCGGATGACGTCATTCGCCAGACGGCCCAGGAAACCCTCGACGTTCTCCAGAACAAGAAGGAAGAACTCAAGCAGCATCCCCGGGAAGTCTATGAACTGGTCAAGAAGACGCTGCTGCCACACTTCGATTTCGACTACACCGCGCGCCTGGTGCTGGGTCGCTATTGGCGCACGGCTTCCGATGAACAGAAAAAGGAATTCAAGGATGTCTTTTACGATTATCTGGTCCAGACCTATGCCATGGGCTTGACCAAATACAGTGGACAGGACATCAAGGTTTTCCCGTTTCGGGGCGATCCCGGCGACCGGCGCGCACGCATCCACACGGAAGTCTCCGGTCAGGATGGAAAGACCGTGCCGGTGGATTTCACCATGCACAAGACCAGCGAGGGCTGGAAGGCCTACGACGTATCCATCGAAGGGGTGTCGTATGTCACCAACTATCGCAACGAGTTTGCCAACGAAATCCAGCAGACCAGTCTGGATGCACTGATTGCCCGGCTCAGGAAAAAGACCAGCGAGGCCGACGTGGCAACGCCGGACTCCGCCCAGGGAGGCGAAGGGAAAAGTGCCTGACGTGGACATCGAACAACTGGGTGACGGCCGTTTCCTGGTTCACGGCAAACTCGAGTTCGAGACCGTGACCGAGGCGTTGGAGGAGAGCGACCGCCTGTTCCATGGCGACGGTGCGCTGGATATCGATCTGGGCAGCGTAAGCACGGGAGACAGCGCGGGCCTGGCACTGTTGCTCGAGTGGGTGCGCCAGGCCCGGCACGCTGGCCGCAAGATCACGTTTCGTAATGTTCCAGAACAATTGCTGGCCATTGCCCGCATCAGCGAGGCCCAGAATTTCCTGCCGATGGCAGACGGCGAGAGTCAGCCCGCCGCCTGATCAGCGCTTTCCGGGCGGTGCGGTACTGTCGTCCGGCTCGTCCTCGAAATCCTCTTCCGGATACTGGGGTGGCGGATTGCCGTCGTAGATCAGATAGCGCCGGCGCTGCAGGTAGGCTTCCCGCAGCGTGACGTAGGGGTCGAAGGCATTGGTGAGGAAATCTTCCGCGTCAAGCAGGTTGGCGCGGGTGTCCACGATGTAGATCGCTTGTGCGGCGATGCGCGTGCGGTCCTTCTCGTACTGATAGAGCGGATTCATCTGCGCGTCCACATACCTTGCGGGTGCGTCACGCAGATCGGAAGGTCCCAGGAAGGGGATGACCAGATAGGGGCCCGGCGGCACGCCCCATTTGCCAAGCGTCTGGCCAAAATCCTCATCATGCTTGTCCAGCCCGAATTGCGTAGCCGGGTCGAAAATGCCCAGCACACCCACTGTGGAATTCACCACGAAGCGTCCGGTATCGGACAGCGCATCCACCACCTTGCCCTGCAAGAGGTCGTTGACGATGACTACCGGACTGGAAATGTTGTCGAAAAAATTGCCCACGCTGCGACGCACCGGCGAGGGCGTATATTTTTTGTAGCCCTTGGCAACGGGCTTGAACACGGCACGGTCCACGGCATCGTTGAAACGGTAGGTCACCCGGTTCACCGACTGCAGCGGATCGTTGTCCGATGGCGGGTAGGGTCGCTTCGGGGCACTGGCGCACCCGCCGAGGCCGGCCAGAACGATCAGCAACAGTCCGGGAAACGACAGGCGTCGCATGTTGGTCAGGCTCCTGTGAAACGGGTCCATGCGCTGGAGCGGGCATGTTAGCCGCTGGCGGCTTCCGTGACCAGACAGCACATCACACTATCCGCAGGCGGCCCGAAAAGTTTCGACGAAAGCGCGTTGTCGAAGGAGGCCGAATCAGGGGGCCCGGAAGGAGCCGGGGACTCCTCAGTCTCCGTCCCCGTCACCGCGCTGTTTCCGGTGATTGTCGCGATAGCGTGGCAGATAGCTGCGCAGGCGATCCAGGCGGGCCTGATAGCGGGCCCGCTGGTAGCTGTCGATGGAGGGCACGTCGAGGGCGAGCTGGATCTGCTCGATGGCGGCCGGCAGTTGGCCGTTGAGCAGATAGTAGTCGGACATGTAATAGTGCGCCTCGCCCAGGTTGCCGGCATCGTTGGCGGCCTGTGCCAGCATCCGGGCCTGGTGGGGCTCGGTTTCCACCTTGGCCAGCAGATTCGAGAGCACCTGTTCGGCCTGACCGGCCTGGCCGGACTGCATCAGGATGCGCGCGTAGTGCTCTGTCAGGGGCACGTTGTCGGGCGTCAGGCGCAGGGCTTCGCGCAGGGTCGCGATGGCATCCGGGTTGTGACCGGCCGCCGCCTGGGCCTCGGCGAGGGCGATGCGATAATGAATATTGTCTTCATGGGCGTTGGCCAGGGCCTGCAATTCGTCTATGGCCTGCTGCGGACGTCCCAACTGGATACGGGTGAGCGCCAGGCCATAGCGAACTGCCTGGGCGGCCGGATCGTTGCCCTGCGACGGCTCATGCTCGAACCAGTTCAGCGTGGCCGCCAGGTTGCCGGTGGTGAGCACGCGCGTGCGGGCCCGCATCAGGTAATAGTCGCGGCTGCTGGCATGGTGAATGGAGCCATAGTCGCGCGCCCGGTTTTCCGCCTCGCTGACGCGGTTGGAGGACAGGGGGTGAGTGCGCAGGAACTCCGGGACACTGTCTCCGCTGATCTGACTGCGCCGGTCAAGCTTCTCGAAGAAGGAAATCATGCCTTCGGGATCGAAGCCGGAGCGCGCCAGGATGCCGATCCCCACCCGGTCGGCTTCGTATTCGTTGGCCCGCGTGAAATTGAGCTGTTGCTGGGCGGCATTGCCCGCTGCGGCGGCTATGCCGGCCTGGACCACGTCCGGGTTGCCGGAATGCGCCCCCGCCAGGATCGCGCCCAGCATGGCTGCCGCGTTCACCAGGTTCATGGTGCTGCTGGCTTCGGCCTGACGGGCCATGTGATGCTGGACCACGTGGGCCGTTTCGTGGGCCATCACCCCGGCCAGCTCGTTTTCGTTGTCCGTAGCCATCAGCAGGCCCGCGTTCACGCCGATGAAGCCGCCGGGCAGGGCAAAGGCGTTGATGCTGCGGCTTTTGACCAGGAAGAAAGAAAACTGCTCATTGTCCGTCTGATGCGCGTGCGAGGAGAGCTGGTGGCCGATCGACTGCAGGTAGTCTGTGATTTCCGGATCTTCGAGAATCGCGCCGGCGTTGCGCAGCTGGGTTACCACGCGGCGGCCCAGATGATATTGCTGGGAGGGGCTGATTACGTCCGCGCCGGCACTGCCGAGATCGGGGAGGTTCAGATTCCCGGTATCGGCCCGGACAGAGGGTGCCACGACCAGCAGGGCCGTGGCCAGAATGGTAATCAGTGCCTTCACGTTGCGGGTTATCACCTCGCGGAGTTCGCGAACATTAAGACAACCGCGCTGCGCCGTCGTTCCCGCGCGCCGGCTCTGTCCTGATCATACGCCAAAACCGGTGTGCACGAGAGTGCGCTGCGGCGCACATTCCGACCAGGGGCGTCGGCACCTCATAAGGAAACCCCGGCCGAAGCCGGGGTTTTCGCATCCCGAAGCAACCGGGCGATCAGTAGGTATGGCGGTAGGAAATGCCGAAAATGTCCGCCGAAGCCTTGTAGCTGCCCACAAGACGGTCGCCCGTGGCCCCCGTCTGGTCGATGGGGATGTTGTTGCCATTGATGAACAGATGGGAATAACCCACATCCCACTGGCTGTCCGCGCCGGTGCGCCAGGTGGCGCCGAACGCCAGCCAGGTGCGGGTGTCGTCCGGCAGCCGCGGCGTGCGGTAGGCGTCGCGCACCGGCGACTGGTCCTGGGCGACGCCGGTGCGGAAAGTCCAGTCGTCGCTGTAGCGCCAGTTAAGTCCCACGCTGAAGCGGTTCACGTCCTTCCACTTTTCGGTGGTGACCGAGTCGGGCTGGTTGGGGTTCACGAACTGGATGCGCAATTCCTGGAACTTGCTCCACCCGGTGCGCGTGAAATCCGCCGCCATGCTCCACTGCTTGTTGAAATCGTGCACCAGGCTCAGCGAGGTGATCTCCGGCGTCTTGAAGTCGGCGTAGATTCGGCTGTCGGTGAACAGACCCATCGACGTGAACACGCTAGGGGCATCTTCGAAGCGCGCATTTCCGTTCAGGTGGTGGGTGATGCTGTCACGGTACGAGAGGCCGACGCGCGTCGTGTCGTAGTCCCACAGAAAACCCACATTCCAGCCAAAGGCGTGGCGGGAGTCGCCGTTGACTTCGGCGTAGCCGTCGTGCGACTGCGGGGTCAGGCCGATGGCCTGGCAGGTGATGGGATCGACATTGCCGAAGCACACCGCGCCGTAATCCACCATGTTGGCCAGCTTCACGTTCATCTGTTGGTAGTTGAAGCCGATACCCGCCGAGAAATGGTCGGTGAACTGGTAGGCCAGCGTCGGATTCAGGTCGATGATCGAGACATGCGAATAGGTGGCCTGGTAGCGCATGACCGAGTCGGTGGGATAATCCGTGGACAGACCGAACGGCGCGTTGATGCCAATGCCGAAGTAGGCCTTGTCGTTGATCGGCGTGGTGAAATACAGGATCGGCACACCACCGAGCTTGCCCGTATCACCGCCTTCGCCGCCGCTCAGCGGCTGGCCGGCGGCGTCCACCGCGGTGGTCTTGTCAAAGTCCGCGTTGAAGCTGATCAGAGTGCCGCCGATCACGAGTTCGGGCTTCTTGAGCCGGGTAATGCCGGCTGCATTGTAGAAGATGGTGCTGGCATCCTCGGCGCTGGCGGCACCTCCGGCATAGGCTTCGCCGAGCCCGTGAGGACCCTGATCGATCAGAGCGAATCCCGCCGCCGAACTGACCATCGGCACGCCCGCGGACAGCGTTCCCAGCAGTGCAGCCGTTATGCAACGTCCCAGAAGCTTCGATCTCATGGCTTACCCCTCGACGAGTGTTGGTCTTCGAATTTTCGAGTCATTGAAGCACACAGATTGCCCGAATGTAAGCTTATTGAAACGTTTGTTCAATTCCCCGGGCCTTATCCGTGCAAGAGGGCATGTGAGGACAGGCTGGCTGTGCAGTCGCTTTCAACCCCGGCGTCAGCGGTCGGTGGCGGACAAGTTGCCCGATTTCGGTTACCCTCGGCATGCTTTGTGACTGGCGAAAATCGGACCGGGACTGCCCATGAACATGATGCGCCGGTGGTGGCGACGCTACTTCTCCGACCCCCAGGTGGTGATTCTCGCCGCCCTGCTCGTGGCCGGTGTGATACTTGTCAGTACGGTGGGCGACATTCTCGCACCCGTGCTTGCGGCGGTGGTGATTGCCTATCTGCTGGAAGGCCTGGTCAAGATTCTCCAGCGGTGGGGCGTGCCGCGCATGCTGGCCGTGGTGCTGGTGTTCAGTCTTTTTCTGCTCGCCTCGCTGGGGGCCATTCTCGGTATCGTGCCGCTTCTCACCCGTCAGGCCACCCAGCTTTTCCAGGAAGTGCCCAAGATCATGGAGCACGGCCAGGAGATGATGCTGCGCCTTCCCGAGAAATATCCGCACCTGGTCAGCCAGGCGCAGGTCACCGAATTGGTGGGCCGTCTGCGCGACGAACTCACGCAATTGGGCAAGGTCGTGCTCTCCCAGTCGGTGGCCTCGGTGGTGAGCATCATCGCCTTCACCGTCTATCTGGTGCTGCTGCCGCTTTTGGTATTCTTCTTCCTCAAGGACAAGGACCGCATCCTCACCTGGTTCCGCCAGTTCCTGCCCAGCCAGCGCCAGCTTGCCCTGTCGGTCTGGCGCGAAGTGGATCTCCAGCTCGGCAATTTCATCCGCGGCAAGTTCTGGGAGGTCCTCATCGTCTGGGCCGCGACCTACATTGTTTTCGTCCTGATGGGCCTGCAGTTCGCCATGCTGCTCAGCCTTCTGGTGGGCCTGAGCGTCGTGGTGCCCTATGTGGGCGCGGTCGTGGTGACTTTCCCGATTGCCGCGATTGCCTTCTTCCAGTGGGGACTCACGGCGGATTTTGTCTATCTGATGGTCGGTTACCTCATCGTTCAGGGCCTGGACGGCAATCTCCTGGTACCGCTGCTCTTTTCCGAGGTGGTCAATCTCCATCCCATCGCCATCATCGTCTCGGTGCTTTTCTTTGGTGGCATCTGGGGCTTCTGGGGCGTGTTCTTCGCCATTCCGCTGGCCACGGTGGTGCAGGCCGTGTTGCGGGCGTGGCCGGTGGCGACCGGACAGGCCGCCGGCGGGGAGGGGACCGAAGGAGGCTGAGGAGCCGCGCCTTGACAGCCATGCAGCGCGGGTGAAGCGGCAGGTCGTCCGGGACGTCGCGAAGCCCGCCCGATCCTTCCCCTGACCCCGCAAGCTTCAGCCAGGTTGCATTGCAGGGCGCGCTACAGCTCGGAGGCGAAGTCCGCCAGCCTCGAACGCTCGCCACGCTTGAGCGTGATATGCCCCGAATGCCGCCACTGTTTGAAGCGGTCCACCACGAAAGTGAGACCGGACGTTGTTTCAGTGAGGTAGGGCGTGTCGATCTGGGCCACGTTGCCGATGCACACGATCTTGGTGCCCGGCCCGGCGCGGGTGATCAGTGTCTTCATCTGCTTGGCAGTGAGGTTCTGGGCCTCGTCCAGAATGATGTAGCGATTCAGGAAGGTGCGCCCGCGCATGAAGTTCAGGGAGCGGATCTTGATCCGGCTGCGCAACAGGTCGTTGGTGGCCGCCCGGCCCCAGTCGCCGCCTTCGTCGGTCTTGGTGAGCACCTCGAGGTTGTCCATCAGGGCGCCCATCCAGGGCGTCATCTTTTCTTCCTCGGTGCCGGGCAGAAAGCCGATGTCCTCGCCCAGCGGCACCGTCACCCGGGTCATGATGATTTCCGAGTAGCGGTTGCCCTCAAGCGTCTGAGAAAGCCCGGCGGCCAGTGCGAGCAGCGTCTTGCCAGTGCCCGCCACACCCAGCAGCGTAACGAAGTCCACGTCTGGATCCATGAGCAGGTTGAGCGCGAAATTCTGTTCCCGGTTGCGGGCATTGATGCCCCACACGGTATGACGCTGGCCGCGGTAGTCGTTGGCCACCTCGATCAGTGCGCCATCCGCGTCCACTTCGCGCACCAGCACTTCCAGCCCGCCCTCGGCCTCCACGAACAGACACTGGTTGGGATACCAGTTCGCCACCTTGGGTCCGCGCACACGGTAGAAGGTGCGGCCTTCCTCCTGCCATGACTCCATGTCCTTG
>JASFQN010000077.1:0-10961 GCA_050115425.1 Gammaproteobacteria bacterium
CTTTCGTTCACCCCCCGAGGCCAGAAAGCACGTCCTCTCCCCTTGCTTGCGAGGGGCCACGAATGCCAGGTGCGGTTCTCCCTGTGCCGCGTGCGCGGGGTTTTTAGTGTGGCGGTGACCGGAATCTGAACAGCGCATCGCGGATTCCGGGAATTGGTTTGAGGCCGCTAGCGTGATCCCGGGGCCGCAGATTGCATCCGGCCTGCCCTGGCTCTCGCCATAAAAAAAGGCCCGCCGTAGGGCGGGCC
The DNA here is from genome assembly GCA_050115425.1 of Gammaproteobacteria bacterium. GTDB lineage: Bacteria > Pseudomonadota > Gammaproteobacteria > Natronospirales > JASFQN01 > JASFQN01. The sequence goes on from JASFQN010000077.1 coordinate 249, forward strand.
TATTCTCTGGCTGCTTGCTCCGCGCGGATCAGCCGGCGAAGTTCTTCGCCGCGAAATCCCAGTTAACGATCTCGAAGAACGCTTCGAGGTACTTGGGGCGCGCATTGCGGTAGTCGATATAGTAGGCGTGCTCCCAGACGTCGCAGGTCATCAGCGGGGTCATGCCGCCATGAGCGATGGGCGTGTCCGCATCGTCGGTTTCCACGATGGCGAGGCTGCCGTCGTCCTTCTTGACCAGCCAGCCCCAGCCGGAGCCGAAGTTGGCGCCGCTCTGGGCGATGAATTCCTTCTTGAAATCATCGAAGGAACCGAAGGCCTTGTCGATGGCTTCCGCCAGGTCGCCGCTGGGCTTGCCGCCACCGTTGGGGCTCATCGAGTTCCAGTAGAAGGTGTGGTTCCACACCTGCGCGGCCTGGTTGAAGAGCTTGCCCTTGGATTTCCTGATGATGTCCTCCAGCGAGGCATTCTCGTCCGCGGTGCCCTCGATCAGGCTGTTGAGGGTATCCACATACTTCTGGTGATGCTTGCCGTAGTGGTATTCCAGGGTCTCCTGGGAGATATGCGGCGCCAGGGCGTCCATCGCATAGGGAAGTTCCGGCAGTTTATGAGACATAGATACCTCCTGGGGTCATTGGGCCAGTCCCCTCCGGGGGCTGGCTGCAAACCGTTGCGTGGTGAAAAGTCGTGCACGTGCCGGTCCGGGCGCTGCCAGCGTTGCGGCGAGCGGCACGCGCCCCTCGCCCCCGGGACCGGAAGACCACATTATGCAATGCACCAGCCGCCGGTTCAAAAGATTGCTGCGATGCGTGACGCTGTCCGCGGCTGCCCGGGAGGGTATAATTGCGCCCCATGAAAAGGGAGATCTCGACATGGCGCCGGGCCGTCCGCGAATTCCTGCGCGGCATGCTGGCGGCATCAGTGCTGCTGGCCCTGATGGCAGGCGCCGTGGCCCTGGACCGGAGCTGGCGGCGCGATGATGCCGCGCAGCTGATGCTGGTCAGCCAGATGCCGGACGGCGATCCCGCCGTCATTCTGCACCGGGACCGTTTCGACCATTACGTTGGCCATGGCCTGATCAACGGCACACGTGTGCAGTTCGTGCTGGACACCGGCGCCAGCACCGTCTCGGTTTCCCGCGCCCTGGCCCGCCAGCTCGGGCTGGCGCAGGGCGCACCGGTCAATACCGGCACCGCCAACGGCACCATCACCACCTATCGGACAACGCTCGACCGGGTCGAGCTCGGCGGCATCGTCCGTCGCGACGTGGCCGCCAGCATCAATCCGCACATGGATGGCCGCGAAGTCCTGCTGGGCATGAGCTTTCTGCGCAATCTCGATTTTCGTCAGCACGGCGATGTGCTGCTTGTTCACGACACCACGCCAAGGAACCACTGAATGCTGGATATTCCGTTACCCCGCGACCTCGAAGACCAGGTTGAACGCGCGGTGGAAGAAGACCTGGGCGGCGGCGACCTGACTGCCGCGCTGATCCCCCCCGCGGCCACCGGCCGGGCGCGGGTGATCTGCCGGGAGCGTGCCGTGATCTGCGGCACCGCCTGGTTCGACGCGGTCTTCGCACGCATCGAGCCGGCGGTGGAGACTGAATGGCAGGTATCTGATGGTGACGAAGTGGAACCGGACACCGTGCTGTGCACGTTGAGCGGTCCCGCCCGCGGGCTGCTTTCGGGCGAACGGACCGCGCTGAATTTTCTGCAGACCTTGTCGGGGACAGCCAGTGCGGCCCGACGCTACGCGAAGGCCGTGGAAGGCACGGGCGCCGAGATCCTGGATACCCGGAAGACCCTTCCCGGCCTGCGTACGGCCCAGAAATACGCCGTGCACTGTGGCGGCTGCCGCAATCACCGGCTGGGCCTGTTTGACGCCATCCTGATCAAGGAAAACCACATCATGGCGGCGGGCGGCATACGCCAGGCCGTCGAGGCGGGGCGGCGCAGTGGCGAGGGTGCCACGGTCGAAGTGGAGGTGGAAAGCCTCGACGAAGCCCGCGAGGCACTGGAGGCCGGCGCCGACATCCTGCTGCTCGACAATTTCACGCCCGCCCGGCTGCGTGAAGCGGTGGCTCTCAATGCCGGCCGGGCAAAGCTGGAGGCCTCGGGCGGAATCGAACTGGCCGCCCTGCGCGAAATTGCCGAAACCGGCGTGGACTACATCTCCGTAGGCGCGATGACCAAGCACCTGCGCGCGGTGGACCTGTCCATGCGCTTCACATTCGATGACCGCCTGCATTGATCCGGAACAGGGTGGCCCGCATGCCGATTGTGGTATCCTGCGGGGTCTCAAACAGGCGTTTGAATTGCGGCACCCCGCATTTACGAACGGGGACCGCCTTACACCAAATTGGAATGGTTAGAGGAGTGTTGTCATGTCCGGGCTTGCATGGTCCCTGATCGTGATTGCCGGCGTCTGGGCGCTGGCCTATTTCCGCACCGCCCTTTGGATATGGACCGCCGCGATCGCGGCCTTCCTGCTCGGCTTCGGCTGGCTGACGGGCGATATCCCCTGGATTTCCTGGATCATCTTCGTGCCGGTGGCAGCCGTGCTCAACGTGGTTCCGGTGCGCCGGATGCTGGTGACCGACCGCCTGTTCGGCTGGTTCCGCAAGGTGCTGCCGCCGCTGTCACAGACCGAGCGCATTGCCCTGGATGCCGGCAGCACGTGGTGGGACGCCGACCTGTTCGGCGGCCGCCCGGACTGGAACAAGCTGCTCGGTTTCCCGGCGGCCCAGCTCAGCGAAGAAGAACAGGCCTTCATCGACGGTCCGGTGGAAGAGTTCTGCCAGATGCTCGACGAGTGGAAAATCACGCACGAGTTGCATGACCTGCCGCCGGAGGCCTGGCAATTCATCAAGAAGCACAAGTTCTTCGGCATGATCGTGCCCAAGGAGAGCGGTGGCCTCGGGTTCTCGCCGCTGGCCAACTCGGCGGTGGTCATGAAAATTGCCACTCGCAGCACCAGCGCGGCGGTGACGGTGATGGTGCCCAACTCCCTGGGCCCGGCCGAACTGCTGCTGCATTACGGTACCGAGGAACAGAAGAAGTACTACCTGCCACGCCTCGCCAGCGGCGAGGAAATCCCGTGCTTCGCGCTCACCAGCCCGCACGCGGGCTCGGACGCGGGGGCGATTCCGGATACCGGCATCGTCTGCAAGGGTATGCACAAGGGCAAGGAAGTGCTCGGCTTCCGTGTGAACTGGGACAAGCGCTACATCACGCTCGGCCCGGTCGCAACCGTGCTCGGCGTGGCCTTCAAGGCCTATGATCCCGATCATCTGCTGGGCGACAAGGAAAACCTGGGCATCACCCTGGGCCTGATCCCCACCGACACCCCGGGCGTCGAAATCGGCGACCGCCACTTCCCGCTGAATTCCGCGTTCCTCAACGGTCCGACCCGCGGCCACGATGTATTCATCCCCATGGACTACCTGGTCGGCGGTACCGAGTGGATCGGCGAGGGCTGGCGCATGCTCATGAACTGCCTGTCGGCGGGACGGGCCATCTCGCTGCCGGCGCTGGGCACCGGCGCGGGCAAGCTCACCAGCCGGACTACCGGCGCCTACGCGCGCATCCGCAAGCAGTTCCGGGTACCCATCGGCAAGTTCGAGGGCGTGGAAGAAGCACTGACGCGCATCGCCGGTTACACCTACCGCATGGACGCCGCCCGGCAGATGACCGCCGGGGCCCTGGCGCAGGGCGAAAAGCCGTCCGTGCTCTCGGCGATTCTCAAGTATCACTGCACCGAAGGCATGCGCCAGGTGGTCAACGACGCCATGGACGTGCACGGCGGTCGCGGCATTCTGCTGGGTCCGCGCAACTACCTCGGCCGTATCTACCAGGCGGTGCCGGTCAGCATCACCGTGGAAGGCGCCAACATCCTGACGCGCAGCATGATCATCTTCGGTCAGGGCGCGATTCGCTGTCATCCGTACCTGCTCAAGGAAATGCAGGCCGCCAGCGATTCCGACGAGGCCCGCGGTGCCGCCGCCTTCGACAAGGCGCTGGTTCCGCACATCGGCTTCAGCATCAGCAACGCGGCACGCGCGCTCTTCACGGGCCTGACCGGCGGCTACTTCATCCGCACACCGGATGCCGGACAGGTCAAGCGCTACTATCGACAGTTCTCGCGCATGAGCTCGGCGTTCGCCTTTGTGGCGGACGTGGCCCTGCTCATGCTGGGCGGCGAACTCAAGCGCCGTGAGAAGCTTTCCGGTCGTTTCGGCGACATCCTGAGCCATTTGTACATGGGTTCCGCGATGCTCAAGCATTTCGAGAACCAGGGCCGGCCGGCATCCGACCTGCCGCTGGTGGAATGGGGCTGCCAGGACTCCCTGCACACCATCCAGGTGCGCATGGAAGAAATTCTGGAAAACTTCCCCTCCCCCATCTTCGGTCGCGTGCTGCGCTGGCTGGTCTTCCCGCTGGGGCGCAGCTACAAGGCGCCTTCGGATGCGCTTGGCCACAAGGCGGCCAGTCTGCTTCTGACGCCCTCGGCGGCGCGGGACCGGCTGACCCGGGGTGCCTTCATCAGCACCGATCCCTCGGATCCCATCGGCCGTCTGGAGGTGGCGCTCGACAAGGTGCTGGCCTCCGAGCCCATCGAAGCCCGCCTGCAAAAGGAACTGCGTGTGCGGATCAACGTGAACAACCTGGAAGACGTGCTGAGCCAGGGCCTGGAAAAGAAGGTGATCGACGCCTCGGAAGCGGAGACGGTGCGCGAAGCCGCGGCCGCCACGGCCGATGTGATCGCTGTGGACGAATTCACGCAGGAACAGATCACCGGCCACGCGGCGGAGCCGGCACGCAAGGCCAGCAACGCCTGACCGTCAGGCCACGACGGCGACGAAAAACGGGCCCTTCGGGGCCCGTTCTTTTTGCTGGGTTTCGCCGCCAGGCGTGGAATCAGGTATCGATCACGCGTTTGCGCCCGCGCGAGACCGCACTTCCAAACAAGGCACCGCATTCGTCCGGCGGCAGCGGGTGACTGAAGTAATAGCCCTGCATCACATAACAGTCCGCGGCTTCCAGCCAGCGCTTCTGCACCTCGGTCTCGACGCCCTCGGCAACAATGTCCAGATCCAGCGATTCGCCCAGCGCAATGATGGCCCGGGCGATGGCCGCATCGTGGTTGTCGATGGTCAGGTCGCGCACGAAGGTGCGATCGATCTTGAGTACGTCCACCGGGAATCGCTTGAGATAGCTGAGCGAGGAGTTGCCGGTGCCGAAATCGTCAAGCGCCAGCCTCACGCCCAGTGCCTTGAGCTTGTTGAGTACCCTGAGGTTGTTGTCCGCGTCGCTCATCGCGAGGCTTTCGGTAATCTCCAGCAGCAGTGACTCCGGTGGCAGCCCCGTGTCTTCCAGCACTTCCTTGACCAGTTCGGGAACCCGACGCATGGAGAACTGCCCCACCGACAGGTTGACGGCGATATGGAACGGAATGGCGCCATTGCCGGTCCACTCGCGGGCCTGCAGACAGGCATTGCGCAGTACCCATTCGCCGAGCGGAACGATCAGCCCGGTCTCTTCGGCCAGGGGAATGAACTCGGTGGGCATGATCATGCCCGAGTCCGGGTTCCGCCAGCGGACCAGCGCTTCCGCGGCAATCGCGTGACCGGACCGGGTATCGATCTGGGGCTGGAAGTGCAGCAGGAACTCGTTGCGCTGCAAGGCCTTGCGCAAGGCACTTTCCCGGGCCAGGCGGTGCATCGCCTTGGCGTGCATGTCGCTGGTGAAGAACTGATAGTTGTTGCGCCCTTTTTCCTTGGCGCGATACATCGCCGTGTCGGCGTTCTGCAGAATCCACTCCACGTCTTCGCCATCGCCCGGGAATACGCTGATACCGACGCTGCAGGTCAGGGTCAGTTCGGTGTCCTCGTGAATGATCGGCTCGGCAACGGTCTCGAGAATGCGCTCGGCGATGGTGGTCACCGTGCTCATGCTGTCGATGTCTTCCAGGATCACGGTGAATTCGTCACCGGCCAGCCGGGCGACCGTGTCCGCACCACGCACACAGCGCAGGAGACGCTTGGCGATGGAACGCAGCACCCGGTCGCCGGTGTGATGCCCCAGTGAATCGTTGATGGCCTTGAAGCGGTCCACGTCCACGAACAGAAGCGCAACCTGAGTGCTGTTGCGGCGCGCCTTCAGCAACGCATGGCCCATGCGGTCCTGAAACAGCGTGCGGTTGGGGAGACCGGTGAGCTTGTCGAAATTGGCCAGATGCCGCAGCCGATCCTCGGCATCGCGCCGGTCGGACGCGGTAATGGCCAGCGCCACGAAATCGGCAATGGAACTGGCGAAATTGCGCTCATCACGCGTCCATTGTCGCGGATAGCCGACGTGCTCCATGCAGATGACCCCGCGCACGGTGCCGCCACGGCGAAACGGGGCGCCCAGAAGCGAGGTCACATTGAAGGGATGGAAGTAGCTTTCGAAGAACTCGTTCACGCGACGATCGGAACGGGAGTCGGTGACGGCGAATGTCCGGGTGCGTTCAAGCCGCTGGAAGAGCCGTCCTTCGCCCCGCCGGTGCAAAACCACACCCGGCTGGTCGTCGTGGAGTCCTTCTTCGTAGATGTGCACGCAGCGCAGTTCGCGGTAGTCCTCGTCAAAGAACCAGATGCTCACCCGACTGCATTGAATGGCGCGGCTGGCCTTCTCCGCGATCACTGGCAGCGCCGTACCCAGTTCGCCGGTCGAAATCGAGGCTTCGCGGGCCAGATCCAGCAGCAGTTGTCCCTGGCGCCGCGTGCGCTTGTCGCCTTGGCGGATGGTGTCTTCCATGCGCTGGCGCTCGGTGGCTTCGGAACTCAGTTCGTCGGCCAGCTCGGCATAGGCAAAGCGCGCGCGCAGGGCCTCCATCATGTCCGCATGCACGCGCAGGGCAATATTGGTGAGCAGCCCCACGGCGACCACCAGCACGGCCGCGGCCAGGGAGGTCACCATGTTGCCTTCCAGCACCAGGCGCAGGCACAAGGGCGCCGCGGCCAGCACGGCGAAGGTGATGTAGGCCTCCATCCTCACGGCAAGCACCGGTACCGCGACCGCACAGACGCCGCCGATCAGGGCCGTGACCAGAATCTGCTGGATGAGCGCGTCCGGCACGAACAGGAGCCACCCGCCCGCGCCCCATGCGAGCCCGACCAGCACATTGACGGTGAGGTAGATGCGCCGCCATTCCGACGACCGGGCCACGGGAATGCTGCGTCTGCGGAATACGAATCCGGCGACCATGCGGAGCAGCTCGGCGCCACTCACCAGCGCGCCCCAGGTCAGGACATGACTGCGGGGTACAAACTGAAGGAAGAGGACGCCCAGCATCACGACCACCGCGATGCTCGCCAGCCCCACGCCCCGGCCGTAATTGAACAGCGCATTGGTGGCCTCGGCCTGAACCAGCGACTCGACCGCCGGGTCGTTGATTCTGGGGTTGGTCACCGTCGTTATCGTCATGCCGCTTTCCTCGCGGTCAGCGGACGCCGCCTGTCCCCCTCAGCCAGGCCCGCTGTTGTCATATGATCCCTGTGATTCCCTTTTTACCCGAAATCCATGACTTCGGTAACCCCACCGACAGCGCCTCCGGGGCCCACCACAAGCCTAGGCCTGTGCCGCCCATGGGTCCAGTGCCCCTGGCGGGGCAAGACCTTGTTATTGGCTGCCTTTTCCACTTTTTCCGGTGGCCATGTCCACCAGGGCGTCGCGGAGCCGGTTGTCCAGCAGATCGGCAACCCGGTCGACCAGGCGCTGCCGGGCCAGAGCCTGCGCCGTGCCGGACGTCTTCAGGTCGAAGCGCATCGCACCGCGCGCCTGCCCCTGGCCATCCGCCAGCACCAGTTGCAGACTGCCCTTGATCCAGTACCAGCCATTGCGCGGTGGCAGTTCATCGTATGCCAACGTCCCCGTCAGTACATAGGGCGCCGCCGGCTTGATCGTAAAGCCGGCCCGCGAGACCGCGGCGGACAGCAGCGGCTGCAGCGTTTTCGCCTGGGGCCCCTCGGCCTGCGGGGTCACCTCGACCCGTGCCAGCAACTGGTCGCGATCGGCCAGCAGCTTCTCCACCGTCCATTGGGGAGGCACACCGCGACCCGTCACATCAACTGCCTGAAGCGACTTCTGCAGGGCCGCTCGCTCGCGTTGCAGCGCCACGGCCCGGCTGGCGGCGGCGATGCGCTGGAAAAGGTCGTCCGCCCTTCTGGCGTCGGTGATGTCACCGCGGGTGGCGTCATCCAGTTCGGCGATCTGGCCGCGCAGCATCTGACCGGCCCGCGCCCGCGAGAGCACGGCCAGTGCATAATGCACATGAGTGGCGGGATCTTCCCAGGCATCGGCGATCTGAACGCCGCGCACGACCTGGTCGGTGCGTGTGGACAGATCGCGGCTCAGTTTGCTTTCCAGACTGGCGTTTTGCTCATCGCCGCTGCCGGTGGCCTGATAACGGGTGGTGTCGCTGGTCTGCTCATGCACATCCACCGCGAAAATCTTGGCAAGATCGGCCCGCGCACGGTCACGCGCCACGGCGGCCGAGTCAGCCTGGCCTCGGCCGGTCAGCCAGGCGTTATTCGGATACCTGGCGCTGACGCCGTCCACCCAGTCGGGCCGGCCGTGCTCCCGCGTTGCCTGCTGGGCGCATCCGCCCGCCAGCACCATGCACCCCATAATCGCAAACAAAGGAATCAAGCGTTTCACGGCAGCCTCCCAATGGCCTGTCGGCCAGTAGCTCCTGCGGAGCCATAGGTAATCCAGTGCAATCCGAGAACATCGATGTCGCCGGCGTCCACGCTTACGGTACCGTAATCGTGCTGATCTAGCACGCGGCCGCCGACTCCCAGAATGTCCGCGCGCAAGGGATACTTGCCGGGCTCGAGATAGAGCCTGGCGAGCTGAATATTGTCCGGCAGCGTGCGCCAACTCCGGGTGTCGGCCTGCTCGGTGACCACGCCGATGAAATTCAGCAAGGCGCCAACGCCCTCGTCGTGCTTGTCGGCTTCGCGGACCATGCGGTCCCTGGCCACGTTGCGAGCCAGCGCGCGGGCCGTGAGGAGCGGAATTTTCGCGGCCAGCGTACGCACCGAAACCTCCGCGACGTTCTCCACCCGTGCGGTTCGGCTGGCATCGGTGCCCGCGTGCAACATCGCGCCACGGCTTGCCGGGTGTCGGGGAATAGCCACCGGCAATGCAATGCGATAGATACGCCCATTCTCGGGGCTCTGCGCGGTGACCGAACTCTGCCCCCTGGCCGGCGCCAGGCCGTCGCTGAACACCAGTACGACCTGGGCCGAGCGGCGCACCTGGTCGAAATCGTGCCAGGGTCCGTCGCCGAATCGGCGCTGCCATTGGCGATGTTCGTCGGCGAGACCCAGGTGCGCGGACAGGCGAAGGAGACAATCCTCCAGATCACGTGGCACCGGCGCCCGTTCGGCGCGGTAAGCCTGCCAGGCCTTGCGGTAGGCAATCATGGCATCGCTGTACTGGTGGTTGGCTTCGTAAATGATGCCGCTCAGATAGCGCGCGAATCCGTCGCCTCCATGCGGCGCGCGCCCCGTGTCGGGCGCCACCCGGTTGAGCAGGATGTCGATCTGCTGAGCCTCGACCCGGGCGCTGTCCGGATCCTGCATCTGCAGGTAGTTCAGGCCTTCATAGACGTGCACCAGCAAGTGTTCGTAGAGATCGCCGGAATAGCTGGTGAGATTTTCGCTGAGGGTGAGCGCCGCGGCCGTCTCGCTGATGCTGATCGCCCGGTATTTGCCCATCAGGCGCTTGGCCTTCTCGAAGGCCGCGTTACTTTCCCTGTAGCGGCCCAGCATGCGCAGTACCATGCCCCGGTCCAGGGAATACAGGACCCGGTCGTCGTTCGGCGGCGACGCCTTGTTCAGCAGGGCCAGCGCGGCTCCGGGGTGGTTGCTGGCCAGGTTCTGTTCCACGCCACTGACCACGGCCTGGTAGGTCAGGCTCGCGCAGCCACCGATCGACAGCATCAACGCCAGCACCCCGGGCGCGCTCCAGGCCCGGAAGGGTCCACTCCGGTGCATCGGCTACTCCGGAGACTCAGGGTCGAAAGACTGGATGCTCGATGAGCTTCTTGATCTTTTTCTGTCCGATCCAGACCTTGCGGTTGTCCGCCATGCTGATCAGGGTGAGATCGACCTGATAATAAGTGACCTGCTCGCGCCCGCTCGCATCGACGATGGTATTGATGCTGCCGGAGAGCATGAAATCCGCCCCCTGCTCCTGGCCCATGGGATTGCGGGTGCTCTCGCTCGCATTGAGGTCCTGGTCGGCGCGCTCCTCGCGCACGCCCTGGCGCTCGGTCGCCGAGGCCACGAATGTCACCGAACCGGCATTGATGAGCTGTCGTTCGATGTCATTCACGAATGTATCGACCGCGATATGCTCATGACTCAGGTTGCGAATCTCGCCAACGATGACCGTGGGTGGATCGCGGTGGGTACGGTTGTAGCGGCCGAGCCAGGCCTGGGAGAGCATTTCGGACACCATCTGCTCGGAAACCAGTCGCGAATCAGTGTCGTTCCAGCGCCCGCTGAGATCACGCACCTGATCGGGGGCAATCCGCTCCACACGCGTCGTGCCGCAACCGGCAAGCGAAACGAGCACCGCCATGGCGGCGCCCAGCATTACGGACTTGCGCACGCTCATTGACCACCTCCATGCGCGATCCGGTCGAAGACGTTGTCGGCGTTGG
>JASFQN010000078.1:0-10905 GCA_050115425.1 Gammaproteobacteria bacterium
CAGCGCCCTGGCCTTGTCGGTGACGTTACGCAGACCGAAGCCGATGGTCAGGCAGCGAAAGCTGGCATCCGCGAAGGGCAGGGCCTCGGCGTTTGCCTGCACAAAGTCCACATTGGCCACGATACCGGCATCGGTGAGGCGGTCCCGCCCCATTTCCAGCATGGAGGCATTGATGTCGGCGAGCACCACGCGGCCCTGCGCGCCCACTTGCCGGACCAGTCCGCGCGCCAGGTCGCCGGTTCCGCCGGCCAGGTCCAGTGCCACGTCACCCGGGTGCAGGCCGGTGCGGGCGAGGGTGAAGCGCTTCCAGAGGCGGTGGATGCCGAACGACATGAGATCGTTCATGAGGTCGTAGCGACCGGCCACCGAGTCGAACACGCCCCGGACCCGCCGGGCCTTCTCGTCCCAGGCAACCTGCTGGAAACCGAAGTCGGTGGTCTTGTCCTTGTCCTGGGTCATGCGCAATACCCCTGTTCACGGGCTTCGCATTCTAGCAGCTTGTCCGGCCCGCGTGGCTATGCCGACCGTGGCGTTGCGGTCAGTCGCCGGCTTGCCGGTGGCGTTGCACGCCCGCTTCGGCCAGCCGCTGCAGATAACGCGCCCAGTTTTCGTCGTGCTCCCTGCCCAGCCGGTAGAGCTGTGACCACGAATAGATGCCGCTGTCGTGTCCGTCATCGAAGACCAGGCGAACGGCATAGCTGCCCACCGGCTCGACGTTCCGGATGCCGACGTTTTCCTTGCCCACTTGCAGGATTTCCTGGCCTCGCCCGTGTCCGCGGACTTCCGCCGAGGGGGAATGGACCCTCAGGTATTCGGCGCCCATCCGGAAGCGTTCCCCGGAGTCGAAGGCGACCTCCAGTTCCCGGCTCTTGCGATGCAGGACGATGTCGGTCGGGCGCGGCGTGGCTTTGGCTTCTTCTGTCATCGGCGATTCTCCCTGGCGGAACCGTTCACACTATCTCAGCCGCAACGACGCTGCTCCACATGGTCTGAACAGGCCCGCAGCCCGGCTTCACAATATGTAGCGGCTGAGGTCCTCGTCTTCCACCAGCTTGCCGAGGTGGTCGTTGACATAATCAGCGTCCACGGTGACCTTCTTGCCGGAATGATCCGAGGCCTCGTAGGAGACCGTTTCCAGAAGCCGTTCCATCACGGTATGCAGCCGCCGCGCGCCGATGTTCTCCGTGCGCTCGTTCACCTGGAAGGCCACTTCCGCAAGACGGCGGATGCCGCTCTCGGCGAATTCCAGCGTGAGCCCCTCGGTGGCCATCAGCTCGGTGTACTGGGCGGTGAGCGAGGCGTCCGGTTCGGTGAGGATGCGAACGAAATCCTCCACACCCAGCGCATCCAGCTCAACGCGGATGGGCAGACGGCCCTGCAGCTCGGGAATCAGGTCGGACGGCTTGGAGAGGTGGAATGCCCCGGAGGCAATGAACAGGATGTGGTCGGTACGCACGGTGCCGTATTTCGTGCTGATCGCGCAACCTTCCACGAGGGGCAGCAGGTCCCGCTGGACGCCCTCGCGCGAGACATCCGGTCCGCCGTGCTCCGAACGGCGCGCCACCTTGTCGATTTCATCGATGAACACGATGCCGTTCTGTTCCACGTTCTGCAGCGCGCGGAGCTTGATCTCCTCCTCGTTGACCATGCGCGCGGCTTCCTCGTCGGTCAGCAGGCGGCGTGCCTCGGTCACCCGGAGTTTGCGCCGCTGGGTCTTGTTGCCGCCCATGTTCTGGAACAGATTCTGCAACTGGCTGGTCATCTCCTCCATGCCGGGTGGCGCCATGATCTCCACGCCGATGGGCATGGCCTGCACATCCACCTCTATCTCGCGGTCGTCCAGCTCGCCCTCGCGCAGAAGTCGGCGCATTTTCTGGCGGGTCTCGGTCTGGCCGGTATCCGCCGCCACGGGTTCATTGGCGAAGCCCACGGTCTGGCGACGCGGCACCAGGGCGTCCAGAATGCGTTCCTCGGCGGCTTCCTCGGCGCGATGGCGGACCTTGTCCATTTCGGTCTCGCGGGTCATCTTGATGGCCACGTCGACCAGGTCGCGGACGATCGAATCCACTTCCCTTCCCACGTAGCCGACTTCGGTGAACTTGGTCGCCTCGACCTTCGAGAACGGCGCATGAGCCAGCCGTGCCAGCCGCCGCGCAATCTCCGTCTTGCCCACCCCGGTGGGCCCGATCATGAGTATGTTCTTGGGCGTGATTTCACTGCGCAGGGGCTCGTCCACCTGCATGCGGCGCCAGCGGTTGCGCAGGGCAATGGCCACCGCGCGCTTGGCCTGGTTCTGGCCGACGATGTGCTTGTCGAGTTCCTCGACGATCTCTCGTGGGGTCATCTGGGACATGAAAACAGCCTTTACAGTGCGGTCAGGCGGCGTCGCCGCCCAGTTCTTCCAGGGTGAGGTTTCGATTCGTATAGATGCAGATGTCGCCGGCAATCTCCAGCGATTTGCGGCAGATTTCGCCCGGCGTGAGTTCGGTGTTTTCCAGCAGCGCGCGGGCCGCGGCCTGCGCAAAGGGGCCCCCGGATCCGATTGCCATCAGCCCTTCTTCGGGTTCGATCACATCTCCGTTGCCGGAAATGATCAGCGATACTTCCCGGTTCGCCACACAGAGCAGCGCTTCAAGCCGGCGCAGCATACGGTCGGTACGCCAGTCCTTGGCCAGTTCCACGGCACCGCGCGTGAGGTTGCCGCCATGCTTGGACAGCTTCTCCTCGAAACGCTCGAAGAGCGTGAAGGCATCCGCCGTACCGCCGGCGAAACCCGCCAGGACTTTGCCCTCGAACAGCGTACGGACCTTGCGGGCGTTGCCCTTCATCACGGTGTTGCCCATGGTCACCTGGCCGTCGCCAACCATGGCCACACGGTTGCCGCGGCGTACGGAGAGAATGGTGGTGCCTCGAAACTGGTCCATCAACGGTTCCTTGTATCGGCTTTGGAAAATGCAGAATGGCCCCCGCCGGCGCCAACGGGGGTCAGCGCTTCTTCTTCGCGCGCGGGTGCGCCTGATCGTATATGCGGGCGAGGTGCTGGAAATCAAGGTGAGTGTAGATCTGGGTCGTGCCAATGTTGGCGTGGCCCAGCAGTTCCTGAACGGCCCGAAGGTCGCCGCTCGACTCGAGAAGGTGGCTGGCAAAGCTGTGGCGTAGCAGATGCGGGAATATTCGCCGGTCCAGCCCCTGCCGTCGGGCCCAGTATTCCACCCTCGCCTGGACGCTGCGGGGGCTGATTCGAGCACCCCGGGCGCCCACGAACAGGGCCTGCTCGCCGGCCCTGGCGAGTTCCGCACGCTGTTCCAGCCAGGCTCTCACGGCCGCTACCGCATGCCGTCCGACCGGCACAACGCGTGTCTTGGCGCCCTTGCCCGTGACCCGCACCATGGCCTCACCCGGATCCAGGTCGTGCAGGTCCAGACCCACCAGCTCGGCGAGACGCAGACCGGAAGAATAGAAAAGCTCGAGCATCGCCTTGTCGCGCACGGCCTGGGCATCTTCGGGCGGGATGTCGAGAAGCCGGCCCATCTGGTCGGCATCCAGTGTGGCGGGCAGCCGTTTGGCGCCACGGGGTGCCGGCACGTCCGCGGCCGGATTGTCGGTGACCGCGCCCTCGCGGAGCAGATAGTTGAAGAAAGTGCGTACCGAGGAAAGCGCACGCTGCTGGCTGCGCGGTGCCATGCCCTGCCGATGGCGCGCGGCAACCCAGGCGCGAATCTCATGCACGGTCAACCGCTTCCAGTCGTCGAGGCCCTGTCCGGCGCACCATCGAACAAGCGCCTCGAGATCGCGACGATAATTGCTCAGGGTATGGGGAGAGAGGCGCCGCTCGTTGCCGAGATGCCCGACAAATCGGTCTATCCAGGTCTGCGCGGCGTCATCCATTCCGGCCCAGGTGCTGCTTGAGTACGCTGGCGATCAATTCGCCCATGCGGCTCAGAAACACGGTGCTCAGAGTGGGGCTGAAATGTTCCGCATGGCTGCTGCCCACCGCCAGCATGCCCAGCTCCGCATGCGGACCGAGTGGCAGCAGGGCCGCCGATCCGACACGCGGCGCCCGGTCGCCAAACAGGAATGTCAACTGTGGTGCGCGCAGATGCCCGCACAGCGGCTTGCCGGTCTTCAGGAAATTGGCAAAGGGCTTGAGATCGGCGCTTTCAGGATTGACGACTCGCGCCGAGCCGACCGGACCTTCGGCGGGTTCGCGGAACAGGCAAATGGACACTTCATCGGCGCCGAAGCGCTGGCGCAGGCATTCATGCGTGGCGCCGATCACTTCGGTAAGGTCCGTGGCTTCGACGAGCGCCACCGCCAGGTGGTGGATGCGGTCCACCAGGGCGTCGTTGGCACGTGCCACTTCGATGAGATCGACCAGCTTGCGTTCAAGCTGGCGGTTCTGCTGGCGCAGAATGGCGACCTGTTTTTCGATGAGCGATATCGCCGGTCCGCTTTCGTGCGGAATCCGCAGACGCCCCGCCAGGTCGGGATGTTTTTCGAAGAAGTCCGGATGCCGCGCCAGGTAATCCGCGACCGCCGCTTCATCCACCGGGTTGGCCTGTGCGCCGGCCTTGCGTTCCGAGCTCATAGCGTGATCCGACCCTCGAACACGGTAACGGCGGGGCCGGTCATCCACACCGGTGCCCCATCACCCTTCCAGCTTATCACGAGATCGCCGCCTGGAAGATGGACCGTGACGGTTTCTTCCAGCCGACCGGCCAGCCGGCCCCAGACGACTGCCGCGCAGGCGCCGGTGCCACAGGCAAGCGTCTCGCCCACACCCCGTTCGTGGACTCTCAGCGATACGTCACCGGGGCTCGTGATCTCCAGGAATCCGACATTGGCGCGCCGCGGAAAACGCGGATGGTTTTCAATCGCCGGGCCGAGTGTGGCTACCGGTGCTTCGGCCACATTGTCTGTCTCCAGGACCGCGTGGGGGTTGCCCATGGACAGCGCGCCGATCTCGATGACCCGGTCCGCCACGTCCAGAGGATAGCGGGTGGCACGCTGCTCGGCGCGGAAGGGTATCCCGGCGGGTTCGAGGCGTGGCGCGCCCATGTTGACCGCAACGCGTCCGTCGGCCAGCAATTCGACGTCGACAATTCCGCCGAGGCTTTGCAGGCGAAGACGCAAGGCGTCGGTGTGGCCGAGATCGGCCAGCAGTCGTGCCACACAGCGCACGCCATTGCCGCATTGTTCCACTTCACCGCCGTCGGCATTGAAAATCCGATACCGGAAGTCGGCTTCGGCCTCGGTCGCCGGCAGCATCAGCAGCACCTGATCGCAACCGACGCCACGGCGCCGGTCAGCGAGATGCCGGATCGCCGCTTCGTCAAGTGCGATGGCGTTGCGGACACCGTCGATGACCACAAAGTCGTTGCCCGCACCGTGCATTTTGAAGAAGGTCAGTCGCCCGGCAGGCGTCGGACCCGGCTTGGTGGTCAATCCGCTTCTCCATCCACCAGTGCGGCATATTCCTTGTAGATGCAGCGGTCCATGACCACGAACATGCCGGCCTGACGGGCCCGCTCGGCGGCGGCTTCATTGACCACGCCTTCCTGCAGCCAGAGGACCTTCAGTCCGTTTTCGATGCAGGTATCGACAATGCCGTCGACATGCTCGGGCGCGCGGAAGACATCCACGATATCCACCGCTTCATCGAGGTCGGCCAGGTCCGCCACGGCCGGTTCACCCAGAATCTCGTCAACGCCCGGACGCACGGGAATGATCTTGTAGCCGTAACCCTGCATGGCTCGGGCAACGCCGAAACTCGGCCGGTCGGGTTTGGTGGAAAGACCCACCACGGCAATAGTGCGGGTGCGCTTCAGTAGATCCCGGATTGCTTCTTCGGACGGGTTCTGAAAAGCCATATTGGCTCCGTTGGTGCAAATCTGCTCCCATTATAGAGCCTCGCTCCGGCGACTGTTGAGTCCCGCGGAAAAGGGCCCCGCTTGCAGGCGGGGCCCGAAAGCGTCTAGCCCAGCGTCTTGATGCCGGCAATCAGTTTGGCCGCAACATCCTGAGCATCGCCGTAGAGCATGCGCGTGTTGTCCATGTAGAAGAGCGCATTCTCGATACCGGAAAATCCCCGGCCCTGGCCGCGTTTCACGACAATGACATTTTCTGCCTGGTCCACATTGAGGATGGGCATGCCGTAAATGGGGCTGGACTTGTTGCTGCGCGCGTCAGGGTTGACCACGTCGTTGGCACCGATCACCAGCGCCACGTCGGTATTGGCAAAGTCGCTGTTGATTTCTTCCAGATCGTAGATCTTGTCGTAGGGCACGCCCGCCTCGGCAAGCAGTACGTTCATGTGGCCGGGCATTCGTCCCGCCACGGGATGGATGGCGAATTTGACGTTCACGCCGTGTTCTTCCAGGCGTTGAACCAGCTCCCAGAGCTTGTGTTGAGCCTGTGCCACGGCCAGCCCGTAGCCGGGCACGATGATCACCTTGTTGGCATAGGCCAGGGTAATCGCGGCGTCGGTGGCCTCGATGGATTTCATCGTGCCTTCCATTTCCCCGCCTTCGCCGCCGGCCGCTGTTTCACCGAAGGCGCTGAACAGCACATTGGCCAGCGAACGGTTCATGGCTTTCGCCATCAGCTGGGTCAGCAGGGTGCCGGCAGCGCCGACCACCGTACCTGCAATGATCATCGCGGCGTTGTTCAGCACGAAGCCTTCGAACGCCACTGCGAGACCCGTGAGCGCATTGAACAGGGAAATCACCACCGGCATGTCGGCGCCACCGATGGGCACTGTCATGGCGATGCCGTAGGCCAGGGCAAGAGCGAAGAAGGCGATGATCGGCGCGGGCTCGTGGGCGCCGCCGACAATGACCCAGGCGCCGCAGACAACCGTCGCCACGAGCAAGAGCAGATTGAACCACTGCTGCAGTCCGAAGCGGAACGAGCGACGCAGCCAGCCCTGAAGTTTGGCGAAGGCGATCAGGCTGCCGCTGAACGACACGGCACCGATGATGCCACCCGCCACCGCGAGAACGAGCACCGAGGTGCTGGTGAATTCCCCGCCGGCCAGTTCCACGCCGGCAATGGCTCCGGCGGCACCGCCGCCCATGCCGTTGTAGAGCGCCACCATCTGAGGCATGGCCGTCATCGGCACACGCTTGCCGCTGATCCAGGCGATGATCGAGCCCACCGCGATCGCGACAATCATCAGCACGTAGTTGTGCATGCCGGGCCAGAAGAAGGTGACCAGCGTGGCAATGAGCATGCCGACACCGGCCCATACGATGCCGCCCCGCGCAGTGACCGGCGAACTCATGCGCTTGAGGCCGATGATGAACAGGAAGGCGGCCAGGAAATAGGCCACCTGGATGATGTCGGGTGCGTAGCCGCTGATGAAATTGTTCATTTCGCGGCCCCCTTGCCCTTGCTGGACTTGAACATTTCCAGCATGCGTTCGGTGACCACATAGCCGCCAACCGCATTGCCCGCGGCCAGCACGACACCAATGAAGCCGACGGTCAGTTCCACCGCGCCGTGGGCGCGGCCCAGCGCCACCATGGCGCCGACCAGCACGATACCGTGCACGAAGTTGGAACCGGACATAAGCGGTGTATGCAATATGACCGGAACGCGGGAAATGACTTCATAGCCGACGAACGCCGCCAGCATGAAGATGTAGAGTGCGATGAATCCATCAATCATGGCAGGTCCCCTCTGGCATCTTGTTCTCCCCGGTGGCTGTTGCCTTCAGGATTGTTCTTCCACAAGCTTGCGGGCCGCTTCGTTGCGAATTTCGCCGTCATGGGTGAGTACGCTTCCCTGATAGACCTCGTCCTCCCAGTCGATGGCAATCTCGCCTTCCTTGATGAACGGTGAGGTGAAATTGACCAGATTGCGGCAATACATTTCGCTGGCGTGCTCGGCCAGCTGGCTGGGCACATTGAGCGGACCGAGAACGCTCACGCTGCCTTCCCGGACCGTTTCACCGGGTTTTGTGAGTTCGCAGTTGCCGCCGGTTTCCGCCGCAAGATCCACGATCACCGCGCCGCTCTTCATGTCCGCGACCATCGCCCCGGTAATGATTCGGGGCGCCGGCCGGCCGGGCACCGCGGCGGTGGTGATCACCACGTCCGCCTGGCTTATGTGGCGGGCCAGTGCGTCCTGTTGCTTCTGTTTTTCCTCGCCGGTGAGCTCGCGGGCGTAGCCGCCGGCTGCTTCCGCGCTCACCCCGGTGTCCACGAACCGGGCACCCAGGGATTCCACCTGTTCCCGCGCCGCCGAGCGGACGTCGTAGCCCTCCACCATGGCGCCCAGCCGGCGTGCTGTGGCGATTGCCTGCAGACCCGCGACGCCGGCGCCGATTACCAGCACCTTGGCCGGACGAATCGTGCCGGCCGCCGTGGTCAGCATGGGAAAGAAGCGGGCCAGTGCGGTGGCGCCCATCAGCGCGGCGCGGTAGCCGGCCACCGCCGCCTGCGAGGAAAGCGCATCCATGGCCTGGGCGCGGGAGATGCGCGGCACGAGCTCCATGGCAAAAGCGGTGATCCCGTGATCCGCGAGCCGTGTGATTCGTTCCGGGTCACGGTAGGGGGCGAGAAACCCGGCCAGCACCGTGCCCGCACTCATGCGGTCGATCTCTTCGATGGTCGGCGGCTGAACCTTCCAGACCATCTGCGATTCAGTGAATACCCGGTAGTGGTCGTCGGTGACTTCCACATTCCCGTAGGCTTTGTCGGGAATGCCGGCCGGGCCGCCGGCACCGGTTTCCAGGATCATTTCCACGCCCATGCCGGCCAGTTTTTCCACGACGGCCGGCACCAGCGCGCAGCGTCGTTCGCCTTCGGCGACTTCGCGCGGTATGCCGAGTCTGATGGTCATTACCCACCCCTGTTCTTGTTGTTGCGCCGAGATCACGGCGGCAATGGTCGAGCAATCCCCAGTCAGTGTAGACCAGTCGCGGGTGAATTTTGCATTAAAAGTGTAGATGCGGACTGCAGTTGCAGTTGCTTTTCAACGCCCGTTCTGGAATATAGGTGGTATGAAAGCGTCAAGATGGCGCTTTCGGGTGATTCCGAACAGCCGGGCGCAGAGCCGCCCGCGGAGATGCCGAGTGTACGATCTGGGACACGAGGTTCTGAGAACGGACGCCGCCGGCATGCCCCTGGAGTGGATCGGCTACCAGGATGCCGTGCGCCTCTATTATCTGGAGCAGGTGGCTTATGCCTGCGGCAGCCTGCTTTATCGTGTTCATGGCGGCACCAACGCCCGCACCGGCCGGCGCAGCATCCTGGAAGTGAATTCCATCATCGCCACGTATGGCAACCAGCATGCGCTGCGCAAGGCCCGAGCGCATTGCACGCCGCCGCTCAACAACCCCACGTTGTTCCGGCGCGATGCCTCCCTGTGCCTGTATTGCGGCGGCCGCTTCCGGAACTCGGAGCTGTCACGGGATCATGTCACGCCCCTCAGCCTGGGTGGCGAGGATACCTGGAACAACGTGGTCACCGCCTGCAAGCGCTGCAACAACCACAAGGCGGACAAGACGCCGGAAGACGCCGGCATGCAGTTGCTTGCCGTGCCGTTCACGCCCACGCACGCCGAATACATCTACCTCAAGGGCCGGCGGGTGCTCGCCGACCAGATGGAGTTTCTGCTGGCGCACTTTCCGCGCACCAGCCCGCTGCACGACCGCGTGCGCCTGATCCTGGGCTGAATCGAACCGACGTCATTTCGCGCCGTCCAGTCGTCGCTCGCTGAAATTCCCGGGGATCTGAAAGATGGCGTCCGACAACGGCTGGCTGCGTGCGTCCTTGAGCGTCTGTTCACCGGAACCGTCCAGGTTCCGGCTATAGACCGGGATTCCCTGCATGCCACCCATTTCCGAACCGGCAACCTGGGTTCCGCCCATCTTGCGCGCCACGGTCTGCAGATAGTCGAACATCGCATGCAGCGTCTGGTAGTCGGACTCGGCCACGCCCAGCCGGTCCGCCGGCGTGACGCAGAATTCGGCCTGAGCTTCCCGGTTGAGAAGAAAGTGATATACGCTGCAGGGATGGCCGGCGACGGTGCGTGTTTCGCCGGTGGCCTTCATCCGGGTCTCGATCTTTCTGGCGCCAGCCAGTTCATGAGGCATCATCTTCTCGAGCTGTTCACGCTTTTCGGGCGGCAGGCGGTCGAGTTGCGCCTGAAGCTGTTTCGATGCGGCGAGCATGGTTTCGCGCAAATGCTCGAGCGTCGCTTCGTTGATCTGCGTCCAGGTCTTTCCGGTCATGTCCAGGATGGTCAGTTCCCGGGAGTCGGAATCGAAAATCAGGCGTTTTTCGCCCTGATCGTGCACATCGAGGCGCACTTTGCCCTGCCGGATATAGATGTCCGACGGCGTGTTGCCACTGCTCTTGTAGACCAGGTGGGTGTCTGCCGCGGCGGGCGCCGCAAGCGCGACCGCGAATACCAGCAATATCCAGCGCATGTTCAGGTGTCTCCGGGCTTGGCGCGGGTGCACCGCTGACCGCACTCTCGTGAGATAACGGTGCAGCCGGCCGGGTCCTGGTCCTAAAATTAGTCCACGGTTCCTGCGGAAGCAAAGCTCATGGTTTTTCTGATTGACGCCAGCGTCTACATTTTCCGCGCCTGGTTTTCCCTTCCGCCCACGCTCACGGGCCCGGACGGGGAGCCCGTCAACGCGGTGTACGGCTTCACGGGTTTCCTGCTCGGGCTGCTGGAGAGCGAGCAGCCGGCCCACGTGGCGGCGGCCTTTGACGAGAGTCTGACAACTTCTTTCCGCAATGCGCTGTATCCCGACTACAAGGCCAGCCGGGAGTTGCCGCCGCCCGAATTGGAAGCCCAGTTGCGGGCCTGTGCCGAGGTGGCAGCCGCTCTGGGCCTTGCCACCTTTGCCAGCCCGACCTACGAGGCGGACGATCTGATCGGCGGGCTGGC
>JASFQN010000079.1:0-10826 GCA_050115425.1 Gammaproteobacteria bacterium
GGTGGTCTCGATGCAGCCGCCCTGATCCACCGAAATGTCCACGACCACCGAACCCGGCTGCATGGCCCTGACCATATCGGCCGTCACTACGCGTGGCGCCTTGGCACCGGTGACCAGTACCGCCCCGACCACGATGTCCGCCTCGGCCACCGCATCGGAGACGTCCTTGACGTGCGGATACAGTCCGGTGACATTGGGTCCCAGGCTCCGCATTTCCTCAAGCCGGTGCATGTTGAGGTCGAACACGGTCACTTCGGCGCCCAGACTGGCCGCCACGCGTGCCGCGGCCCCGCCGGCAACACCCGCCCCCATGATCACGACTTTGCCACGGCGCGTCGCCGGAATGCCACCCAGCAGAATGCCCTTCCCCCCGTTCGGGGCATGCAGCAGGGTGGTCGCCACCTGCGCCGACAGGCGCCCGGCAATATCCGACATCGGCGCCAGCAGCGGCAGCCGTCCATCCACCTCAACGGTCTCGAACGCCACGGCGGTCAGGCCGATCCGCTTGAGTTCTTCAGTGAGTTCGGGTTCGGCGGCGAGATGCAGGTAACAGAACAGCAAGTGTTCCTTGCGCAGGTGCTTGAGGTCGGGCGCGATGGGCTCCTTCACCTTGACGATCATTTCGGCCTTGCCGTAGAGATCCTCGACCTTGTCAACGACTTCCACGCCCACGGCGCGGTATTCGTCATCACTGTAGCCGCTCTTGATGCCGGCGCCGGCCTCGATCATCACCGTATGCCCGGCCTTCACGAGCCCGGAACAGGCCGCCGGAATGAGTCCGACCCGGCCTTCGAGGGGCTTGAGCTCGCGGGGGATGCCAATGCGCATGATTCCTCCTTTACCGTCCCAGGGACATCTCGTAACATTGTGCGGCCTGACGGCCGTATTCTTGTTGCGGCTGATACGGGACTCGCACATGCGGCCCGGCCAAGCCAGCGTCGCTGCCTGCTTTCCCAGACTTTCGTCCCGGCACCGTTCAATAACGGAATGCGGTGGAAAGCTGACCGCCACCCACCGCATGTGCCTGGAACATTCACCTGAAATCGACTCGAAGCGCTCAGGGGCAATTATACATGAGTGAAGCACGACATTGCCGTCTCCTTATTCTCGGTTCCGGACCCGCCGGCTACACCGCCGCGGTCTATGCCGCGCGCGCCAACCTGAATCCGGTGCTGGTCACCGGCGTGGAACAGGGCGGCCAGCTGATGACAACCACCGATGTGGACAACTGGCCCGGGGATGTCAGCGGTCTGCAGGGGCCGGACCTGATGGACCGCATGCGTCGCCATGCCGAGCGCTTCGACACCGAAATCGTGTTCGACCACATCAACAAGGCCGATCTTTCCCAGCGCCCCTTCCGGCTTGAAGGCGACGCCGGCAGCTACACCTGTGACGCGCTGATCATCGCCACCGGCGCCACCGCCAAATACCTGGGCCTGGATTCGGAGGAAGCCTTCAAGGGCAAAGGCGTGTCCGCCTGCGCCACCTGCGACGGATTCTTCTACCGAGGCCAGGACGTGGCCGTGATCGGCGGCGGCAACACGGCTGTTGAAGAAGCGCTGTACCTGTCCAACATCGCCTCGCATGTCACGGTCGTGCATCGCCGCGATCAGTTCCGGTCGGAAAAAATCCTCGCCGGACAACTGACGGAAAAGGCCGACAATGGCAACGTGACGATCGAGTGGGACCATGTCCTGGACGAAGTGCTGGGTGACGAATCGGGTGTGACCGGCATGCGGATCCGCAGCACGAAGCAACCGGACGAGACCCGCGAGATCCCGCTCAAGGGCGTATTCATCGCCATCGGTCACAAGCCCAATACCGATCTGTTCGAGGGTCAGCTCGACATGGAGGGCGGCTACATCAAGGTCAAGAGCGGCACCGACGGCGACGCCACGGCCACCAGCATCCCCGGGGTATTCGCCGCGGGCGATGTGATGGACCACGTCTACCGCCAGGCGATCACCTCGGCCGGGACCGGCTGCATGGCCGCGCTTGACGCGGAACGCTTCCTCGACAAGCTGGCCGCCGAAGGCAAGTAAGACGCGGCCCGCCGGCCCTGGCGCCGGCGGGCCGAATCCCCGTGCCACGGAACGCTGCCAGGCGTAGACTGGGGACATCCGGATGGCACCCATGCAGATCAGAATCCACAACGGCATCTCCGAGGTTGCAGCCGAGGACTGGAACACACTTGTCGGCGCGGGTTCACCGTTTACGCGTCACGAATTTCTGCACGCCCTGGAAGCCGGCGGTGCCGTGGGTCCCGGCAGCGGCTGGCAACCGCGGCACATCACGGCCTGGAAAGGTGATCGCCTGCTTGGCGCGCTGCCCCTCTACCTGAAACACGATTCCTTCGGCGAATTCGTTTTCGACTGGAGCTGGGCGCACGCCTGGCAACAGGCCGGGATGGCCTACTATCCCAAACTGGTCACGGCCATCCCCTTTTCCCCTGTCCCCGGTCGCCGCTTTCTGCTCCACGCGGAGATGGCGCCCGCAGCCGGCCAGGAAGCGCTCACTGCTGCGGCGCTGGATGTCCTGGCCCAGACCGGCGCTTCGACCTGGCACATCCTCTTTCCCGAGCAGTCCGAAGCGGAATGGCTGCAACGACGTGGATTTCTGGTCCGCCAGGACACTCAGTTTCACTGGCACGATGCAGGCTACACGGACTTCGAGGACTACCTGTCCCGATTCACGTCCGCCAAGCGCAAGAAAGTGCGGCGCGAGCGCCGGCGCGTCCGCGAGGCAGGCATCCATTTCCGCCACGGTGGCGGTAACGACTTCGACGACGCCGAATGGCGCGCCATCTATCGCTTCTACGCCATCACCTATCTTGAGAGGGGCCGTCAGCCTTACCTCCCCGAAGCCGTATTCGAAAATCTGCGTCGCAGCATGCCGGAACAGCTGGTGGTCGTTCTGGCCCTGCACGCTGGCGAACCGGTGGCCGCCGCCCTCTGCCTGCGCGACGAGACCACACTCTACGGGCGGCATTGGGGCGCGCTGGCCGACTATCACAGCCTGCATTTCGAAACCTGCTACTACCAGGGCATCGAATACTGTCTGGCGAACGGACTCAAGCGCTTCGAACCCGGCACCCAGGGCGAACACAAGGTTTCCCGCGGATTTGCACCGGTGGCCACCCACTCCGCCCATTGGATTCCGGAACCGGCCTTCCGTGCCGCGGTCGCCGATTTTCTGCGCCGGGAAACGCCGCTGGTCCGTGAATACAGGCAGGAAATGCGCCGCCATCTGCCTTTCCGGTGCGACCGCGGTTCGGGACCGGCCCCATGACCATTCGTATCACCTGGATAGACGCCACGGATCCGGCCGACGCCTTCCCCCCGGTGTCCGCGGCGCTGACCGAACCCGAGGGCCTGCTCGCCGCCGGGGGCGATCTCTCACCGGAACGGCTCCTGGCCGCCTATCGAATGGGCATCTTTCCATGGTATGAAGCGGGTCAGCCCATCCTCTGGTGGTCGCCGAACCCGCGCGCGGTCCTCTTCGCCGACGAATTGCGTATCAGCCGCAGCCTCCGCAAGACGCTGCGGCGCGGGTTGTTCGAACCGCGCCTGGATTGCGACTTCGCCGCAGTCGTGGACGCGTGCGCGGCGCCCCGCGCGGGCCAGCGCGGCACCTGGATCACGCCGGAAATGTCCGCAGCCTATTGCCGGCTGCATCAACTGGGCTGGGCACATTCGGTGGAAACGTGGCAGCAAGGCCGTCTGGTGGGCGGACTCTACGGCGTGGCGATCGGCCGGGTATTTTTCGGCGAGTCCATGTTCAGCCGGGTCAGTGACGCCTCAAAGGTCGCCCTCGCCCACCTGGTTCGCGAATGCCGGACGCGCGGCATCGAAATGATCGATTGCCAGCTGCCGTCCCCGCATCTCGCGCGTCTCGGGGCCCGGTTGCTGGAACGTGGCGAATTCCTCTCGCGTCTTCGGGAACTCACCGACCCGGCGGATGAGCCCGGCAAATGGCACTGTCATTCCGCGGATGGCGGCGTAGAATGGAAGATTCCTGACTGAAACTCCGGCGGTATCCCCGAACCCTTGCGGGCCACGGAGAATCGAACAGGCATCAACGGACAGATTCGAGGCACCGCCCGCATGAGCCATCCTGACAGCGCTCGCGCCATCAGCTTCTACATCACGCCGGAGCATGCCTGCAGCTACCTCCCGGAGCGCCACGCACGCACCCTGTTTGCCGATCCGCGCGTGACGCCCGACACACATCTGTACTCGGCACTGGCCGGCTACGGCTTCCGACGCAGTGGCAGTTACCTGTACCGTCCCGGCTGCGAAGAGTGCCATGCCTGCGTGCCGGTACGCATCCCCGCCGGCGACTTTGTTCCCGACCGCTCGCAGCGCCGCACCCTGAAACGCAATGCCGATCTGACCATCCTGCAGAGCCCGGCCCGCTTCAGTCAGGAGCATTACGCCCTCTACCAGCGCTACCAGCGGGCCAGGCACCCCGGCGGCGGCATGGACGAGAGCACACCCGACCAATACATGGACTTCCTGAGTGCCGACTGGGTCCGCGTGGCCTTCGTCGAGATGCGTCTCGGCGAGCGGCTGGTGGCTGTGGCGGTGACAGATCGCCTGGACGACGGCCTGAGTGCCGTCTACACCTTTTTCGATCCGGATGAATCAAGGCGCAGCCCCGGCACGTTCGCGATCCTCTGGCAGCTTGAGCAGGCACGCCGGGAGGGCCTGGAATGGGTGTACCTGGGCTTTTATATCGGCGCCAGCGCCAAGATGGATTACAAGAAGAAATTCCGCCCCATCGAAGTCTTCGACCGCGGCCGATGGCGGCGTATCGAGCGTGGCAGCAGGATGCCTGAGACATCCGTTTTCGCGCCACCGAGTTGAATCCGGCCTCGCCTTGTTGCAGAATTCCGGCCCTTGCGGACTATGCAGGACAGATAATGTCGAAAGAAGATCACATCCAGATGGAAGGCCGCGTCATCGAGACGCTCCCGAACACGACCTTCCGCGTGGAACTGGAAAATGGCCATGTAGTGACAGCGCACATCTCCGGTCGCATGCGCAAGCACTACATCCGCATTCTCACCGGTGACAAGGTCACGGTGGAACTCACACCGTACGACCTGACCAAGGGCCGCATCGTCTACCGCGGTCGCTGATCTCGCGGGACGGCCGCGAGCGGCCGCCCGTTTTCCTCAGGAACCTCTGATTCGTCTCATGACGCGCCGATCCCGCGGGGCCGGCGCGCACGCGTTTGCGTCTTGTCAGACGGGGCTGCGAGTGACGGGCCGGACCGGGGGCTCCCTCAGTCTTCCATCACCGACAATTCATCCTTCGAGCGGACGGTCAGGCGCAGTTCGCCCGACTCGACACTGATGCTCACCTGGCCGCCGCTGCCGGCGAGCTTGCCGAACAGCAACTCCTCGGCCAGTGGCCGCTTGATGTGCTCCTGGATGATCCTCGCCATGGGTCGGGCACCCATCTTGGGATCATAGCCCATGCGCGCGATCCACCGCCGCGCCCGCTCATCCACGTCGAGCGCCACCTTCTTCTCCTCAAGCTGGGTCTCGAGTTCGATGATGAACTTGTCGACAACCTTGTTGACCGTCGCTTCATCGAGCTGATCGAATTCGATCACCGCATCCAGCCGGTTGCGGAACTCCGGCGAGAACACCCGCTTGATGGCCTGCATGCTGTCGGCGGCATGATCCTGAGGAACAAAGCCCATCGATGGTCGGCTGATCTCGGTGGCACCCGCGTTGGTCGTCATCACGATGATCACGTTCCGGAAATCCGCCTTGCGCCCGTTGTTGTCGGTGAGCGTGCCATGATCCATCACCTGGAGGAGTATGTTGAATACCTCCGGATGCGCCTTTTCAATCTCATCGAGCAAGAGAACGCAGTGCGGGTGCTTGATGACCGCCTCGGTCAGCAGACCGCCCTGATCGAAACCGACATAGCCGGGCGGTGCGCCGATCAGGCGCGACACCGTATGACGCTCCATGTATTCGGACATGTCGAACCGCAGCAGCTCGATGCCCATGATCATGGCAAGCTGGCGGGTGACCTCGGTCTTCCCGACGCCGGTCGGTCCGGCGAACAGGAACGAACCGACGGGCTTGCCTTCGTTGCCGAGCCCCGACCGCTGCATCTTGATCGCCGAGGAGAGCGTCGTGATCGCCCGATCCTGACCGTAGATGACCAGCTTGAGATCACGCTCCAGATTGCGCAGCGTGTCCATATCGGAACTCGACACGGTCTTCGGCGGAATCCGCGCCACCTTGGCGACAATATTCTCGACATCTTCAACAGTGATCGTCTTGCGCCGCTTGCCGGCGGGACGGAGGCGCATGTTGGCCCCGGCCTCGTCGATGATGTCTATGGCCTTGTCGGGGAGATGACGATCGTTGATGTAGCGTGAGGCCAGCTCCGCCGCCGCACGCAGCGTCCGCGTCGGATACTTGACCTCATGGTGCTCCTCGAAGCGACCGCGCAGTCCCTTGAGGATCTGCACGGTTTCCTCGACCGTGGGCTCGGGCACATCGATCTTCTGGAACCGGCGTGACAGCGCGCGGTCCTTTTCAAAAATACCCCGGTATTCCTGATAGGTCGTGGAACCGATGCATTTGAGTTCGCCGCTGGCCAGCACCGGCTTGATCAGATTGGAGGCGTCCATCACGCCCCCGGACGCGGCACCCGCCCCTATCACGGTGTGAATTTCGTCGACGAACAGAATCGCCCCGGGCTGTTTGCGAAGCTCGGCCAGGACGCCCTTGAGCCGTTTCTCGAAATCACCCCGGTATTTGGTTCCGGCAATCAGCGCGCCGAGATCCAGCGAATAGATGACGCCGTCGGCAAGCGGTTCCGGCACACGTTTTTCCACGATCATGCGCGCCAGCCCCTCCGCAAGGGCGGTTTTGCCAACACCTGCCTCACCAACGAACAGCGGATTGTTCTTGCGGCGGCGACAGAGAATCTGCACTGTGCGCTCGATCTCATGCTCGCGCCCGATCAAGGGATCGATCCGGCCTTCCCGCGCCAAGCGATTGAGATTCGTGGCAAACTTGTCCAGCGCCGTGCGATTGCCCTCGCCCTGGGTCTCCTCGTCCTCTTCCGTTGTTTCGCTGGCACCGTCGGAGTGCTCTTCGCCAATGATCTTGGAAATGCCATGCGAAATGAAATTCACCACGTCCAGGCGCGCAACGTTCTGCTTGCCGAGGAGATAAACGGCATGGGATTCCTTCTCGCCGAAAATGGCCACCAGTACATTGGTCGCGGTGACTTCCTTCTTCCCGGACGACTGCACGTGAAACACCGCACGCTGCAGCACGCGCTGGAACCCCAGCGTCGGCTGCACGTCCTCGCCGGTCTCGTTGTCCAGCAGGGGCGTGGTTTCGTCAATGAATTCCGACAACTCGCGACGCAGGCTTTCGATATTCGCCCCGCAGGCACGGAGAACTTCCACCACGCGCGGCGAATCCAGCAGCGCGAGCAGGAGATGCTCGACCGTCATGAATTCGTGGTGTTTCTGTCTGGCTTCCTTGAAAGCCGAATTGAGACAGAATTCGAGTTCTTTGCTTAACATCTTGAAC
This sequence comes from Gammaproteobacteria bacterium, assembly GCA_050115425.1. Taxonomy (GTDB): domain Bacteria; phylum Pseudomonadota; class Gammaproteobacteria; order Natronospirales; family JASFQN01; genus JASFQN01. Next base: position 7,574 of record JASFQN010000079.1, read on the forward strand.
CCCTGGGAGGACTAGGCCTCCTCCATCGTACACAGCAGCGGGTGCTGATTCTCCCGCGAATAATCATTGACTTGCGCCACCTTGGTCTCCGCTATTTCATAGGTATAGACACCGCATACGCCCTTGCCGCGCGTGTGTACATGAAGCATGATCTGCGTCGCCTTGTTGCGATCCATGCGGAAGAACCGCTGCAGCACCTCGACCACGAACTCCATGGGCGTGTAGTCGTCATTGAGCAGGACCACCCGGTACAGGGGCGGTCGCTTTATACGCGGTTTCGCTTCCTCGACCGCGAGATCGTGTCCGTTCGGATTGTTCGAGGGATCCTGGCTCATAATGCAGATTCTAGCCGATAGTAAGACAGTCGGAATCCCTGATTTATCCCATTGTGAACCGGAAATATCCGGTATAACCGGTGGGCTTGGGGCGACATCGTACCGGGGAACTTGACTGGCCCCGCGGGACCAGAGCTTCCCTATTCTTGGGGACTGACGACCGTGAATACAAGGGCCCGCAGCACGCTTTCCGCATGTTGCCGGGCACAAAACGTCCCGCCATGGCGGGTTGCGGGCCGCTATTTTGAGGTGTGCACGAAAACGCCGTCCCAATCGGGCGGCGGCGGGTGCTGGCGGAACCAGGCGATCCGGTCGAGATAGACGCCGTAGATGGCACGCCCGGGGTCGCTCTGGCGAAGCATGAAAAATTCGCGTTCGGCCGAGTCCCAGTCGCGGTGCCGGTAGAGGTCCAGTGCCTGCCGATAGCGGCGCAGATGCTGGCGGACCGTCTTGTCGACACCCTCCTTCGGACCCAGGGGCTGGTAGATGGCCACCGGCTTCTCCTTGCCCTTGACCCGCACCCGGTCGAGTTCGAGGAAAGCGTGGTCGGGCACGGCGGCGCGGGTACTCTCGCTGACGATGATGTCCACCCCGTATTGCTTGGTCAGCCCTTCCAGGCGGGAACCCAGGTTGACGGCATCGCCCAGCACCGTATAGGCCATGCGGAACTGGGACCCCATGTTGCCCACATTCATGCTGCCGGTGTTGAGACCCACACCAATGCGCAGTTCCGGCCAGCCCCGGCGCTTGAATTCCGGTTGCAGGCTGTTCAGCGTGGCCACCATCTCCAGCGCTGCCTCGACGCCGTGCCGGGCATGCTCGGGATCCGCGAGCGGTGCGCCCCAGAAGGCCATGACCGCGTCCCCCATGTATTTGTCGATGGTTCCTCTGTGCTGGTGGATCACGCGCGTGATAGGCGTGAGGAACTCGTTCATGAGTTGCGAGAGCGCGCGGGGCTCGAGCCCCTCGGAGATGCTTGTGAATCCCCGGACATCCGAGAAGAGCACGGTCATTTCCCGGCTTTCGCCCTCCAGCGAGAAATTCTGCGTGGAGTCATCCATTTCCTCCACCAGTTCGGGCGGGATGTATTGGCCGAACATGCGCGACAGGTTGCGCTTGCCGCGGGACTCGACAAAGAAGCCGTAAATGGTGTGCAGGCCGAACAGCATGACCGTGAACAGCAGCGGCGAAGCCAGGGGAATCACGAAATTGCCGTATTGCCATAAACCCAGATTCAGCGCCGTGTAGCCGGCCATGAGGAGCGCCGTCGCCGCCGTGGCGGCGAGGATCGACCAGCGCCAGGTCACCCACGTGACCACAATGCCGAGAAGAAACAGGAGCACCACGTGGGTCCCCTTGATGTAGTCAGGATGATGCTTGACCCGGCCGTCGAGAATGCCAGAAATCAGGTTGGCATGGACTTCCACGCCCGCATAGGCGCTCCCCACCGGCGTTGCACGGAGATCGAGAAGACCGGGCGCGGTTGTGCCGATGAGTACAATGGAGTCGGCAAGCACATCGGCGGGCGCCGAACCGTTCAGAACGCTCGCCGCGGAGACGTAGGGAAAGCTGCGCATCGGTCCGCGATACGGCACCAGTGCCCCGGTTTGCCCGTCGACCGGGATTCGATACCGGCCGACCTGGACCGCCTCGAGGTTGTTGCTGGTGTAATGCGCCGGATCATTCGGCTCGAAGACCAGTTTCACCGGCGGCCAGGCAAGGTAGGCACGCAATACCTGCAAGGCAAGACTCCCGTAGAGATTGCCCTGGTAGGCCACCAGAAGGGGTACGCGGCGAAAGACCCCGTCGGCATCCTGCAATGGATTGTCGAAGAAACCACCGCCCGCGGCTGAATGCTGGAGCACCGGAAGGTTGCCGGTGTAGGCGCCGGCATCGGGAAAATTCACCTTGAAGACATTGTCCGCCGCGGTGATTGCCGGCGGCGGCAGAACGCCGATGCGCTGGGCGCCTTCATCGCCCACGGCCTGGCGGGCCTTGAAGAGGAAGCCGAGCACGGTCGGTCCCCCACCCAGCGCCTGACCGAACTCGGCATCGTAGTCCAGCGATGGACGCAGATTGGCAAGTGCGGCCTGATAGTCGGGATCGTCACGCAACGGGCCGCTGGCGAGATGTTCCAGCAGCTTCGTACCCGACGCCGGATCGGATTCCGGAAACGTGGTATCGAAGCCGACAACGCGGGCGCCGTAGTGTCCCAGGAGCTCGCGGGTCAGCCTGGCCAGGCGACTCCGCGGCCACGGCCAGTGGCCCAACTCGGAAATGCTCGCCTCGTCGATATCAACAATGACCACGCGCGAGTCGCGGGTCCCCGGCATGGTCAGACGGACGCGGGCATCGTAGGCCAGGCGCTCGAGTTGCGTCAGCGGACTCAAGGGCAACGCGCCCGCGACGTGCAGCAGGAAAATGGCGAAAACGAAAACACTGATGCCAAGCCGGATTATGATTCTTGTGGTCTGGCTCCCCACCCGATTTCCCCTTTTGGATGGCGCCGTCCCCGGCGGTCCGCTGCAAAGGCGATCTGGCCGGACGGAGGCGCGTTACCTCCAATGCAAATGCAGTGCCGGATGTCTTTTCACCCGCCCCGCAACCCTCTATCGAGCAGGCTGCGCTGTTCCCGGCCGACAGCTTGTTAGTGTAGCGGAAAGCGCGGAGCATGCACGCCCCCTTCCCTTGCGACGGTTCAGGTTGAGCGATCCCGCAAAATACCCGTATTATGGGGCGCTGGAATGGTCGGCAAGCGCCTCGGGACGGCGGCCCGGCCCGAGCAAACAGGGTGGCAAATTCGCCATGCAGCGTATGGCAGCACGGCTGGGCGTCGGCCCCGACGATCTGGCCCAATGGGGGAAGTGGCTTTACACCAGGCTGCCAGGCCTGGTGAATGTCCTGCTTGTGCTCGCGCT
>JASFQN010000080.1:0-10314 GCA_050115425.1 Gammaproteobacteria bacterium
CGCGGGTGACCACCAGGGCGCGAACCCGTTCGGCAAGTTCCCTGGTGCTCAGGCCGGTGCGTTTCTCCAGCATGCGGCATTCATAGTCGTTGACCGCCACCCAGGTGGCCTGGTCGATGAAATGCAGCAGGTCGTTGCCGTCGAACATGGGCAGGCCCTGGCCGGGATCGAAAATGAAGGGAATCCCGGCTGCGGCAAACTGTGCGGCATGCTCGACCATCGCCTCGCGCCCGTCCGGGGCGATGATGCCCAGCGAGATGCCGTCGCCATCCGGCACGCGATTGATGTGGGCATGATTCATTGCGCCCGGATGGAACGCGGTGATCTGATTGTCATCCTGATCGGTGGTGATGTAGGCCTGCGCGGTATAGGCGTGTTCGACCTCGGTGAGGTAACGCCGTTCGATGCCGCACTGGTCCAGCCACTCCGCGTAGGGGCCGAAGTCGCGGCCATGGGTACCCATCGGTGCACCGTTTCCGCCGAGCAGCGTCAGGTTGTAGGCGATATTGCCCGCACAGCCGCCAAACTCGCGACGCATCTCCGGCACCAGGAAGGCGACATTGAGCATGTGCACCTGCTCGGGAAGGATCTGGTCCTTGAAGCGGCCGGGAAAGACCATGATGGTGTCGTAGGCGAACGAACCGCAGATCAGTGCAGACATGAGACTCCTCGGGAAGATGGCGGAGAAAAGCCGGGAATCAGGAGAATAACACGAGAATCCAGACCAGCCCGGCGTTGAGCAGCGCCACAGCCACGGCGGCCGAACCGAGGTCCTTGGCGCGGCCGGAAAGCCGGTGGCGTTCCGTGCCAATCCGGTCGATGGCGGCTTCAACCGCCGAATTGAGCAGTTCCACAATCAGCACCAGCAGCAGGCTGGCAATCAGGAGCGCGCGGCCAACACCATCACCGCCCAGCCACCAGCCCGCCGGTAGGCCTGCGGCACAGAGCACCAGTTCCAGGCGAAAGGCCTCCTCCTCGCGGCAGGCGGCGCACAGGCCTTTCCAGGAATTGGCACTAGCGGCTTTCAGCCGCGCCAAACCCCTGAGGCCGCTGCCGTTTGCCGCCACGAAACTCAGGCCTGTGCCGGCTCGCGGTAGACGAGGTCGAGATGGCGGGCCGCACGCACGTCATCCAGCCGGCGTACCGGCGTGGTGTACGGGGCGCCCTTGACCTTGGCGGCATCCGCCTGGGCTTCGCGCTGGATCGCCACCATGGCGTCGACGAAACCGTCCAGCATTTCCCGCGCTTCGGTTTCGGTCGGTTCGATCAGCAGGCATTCCGGGACCAGCAAGGGGAAATAAGTCGTCGGCGCATGGTAGCCGTAGTCGAGCAGGCGCTTGGCAAAGTCCATGGCATTGACATCCAGCTCCCTGGCCTGGCGCTTGAGCGTAACGATGAATTCATGACTGGCACGACGGTTGGGAAAGCCCAGATCGAACCCCGCTTCACGCAGCCGTGCCATCAGATAGTTGGCGTTGAGCGTGGCGAATTCGGCCACCCGGATCATACCCTTCCGGCCCAGCATGCGTGCATACACGTAGGCGCGCAGCAGGACTCCGGCATTGCCCATGAAGCCCGACAGCCGGCCGATGCTCTGCGGGAGATCCTTCTCGTCCAGCCAGTGATAACGATCGCCGCTGCGGCCGACCACCGGGATCGGCATGAAGGGCAGGAGACGTTCGCTGACACCCACCGCGCCGGCACCCGGTCCGCCACCGCCATGCGGCGTTGAGAAGGTCTTGTGCAGGTTCATGTGAATGACGTCGAAGCCCATGTCCCCGGGACGAACCTTGCCGAGAATGGCGTTGAGATTGGCGCCATCGTAGTAGAGCAGCCCGCCGGCTTCGTGGACGATGCGTGCGATCTCGGTGATCTTGCGTTCGAATACACCCAGCGTGGACGGATTCGTGAGCATGATGCCGGCCGTCTTTGGCCCCACGGCCTCCTTGAGGGCAGCAATATCCACGTCGCCGTTGGCATCCGTCGGAATCTCGCGAACCACACAGCCGCACATCACGGCCGTGGCAGGATTGGTGCCGTGCGCTGCATCGGGCACCAGTATCTCGTTGCGTTCCGTGTCTCCGCGCGATTGATGGTAGGCGCGGATCATCGCCACCCCCGCGAACTCCCCCTGGGCGCCGGCCATCGGTGTGAGCGAGACGCCCTTCATCCCGGTGACATTCTTGAGGATGTCCTGGAGTTCGTACATGCAGGCCAGAAAGCCCTGGCCGTGCGAGACAGGTCCCAGCGGATGCCGTGCCAGAAATTCCGGCAGCATGGCCAGTGAGTTGCAGGCCCTCGGGTTGTACTTCATCGTGCACGAGCCGAGCGGATAGAAATGCGTGTCAATGGAGAAATTCTTCTGCGACAGGCGAGTGTAGTGCCGCACCGCCTGCATTTCCGACACCTCGGGCAGCAAGGGCGCCTTTTTCCGCCGGAAACGCGCGGGAATATCATCCATCGTGTCGGCGCTCAGCGGAGCCTGGGCGGTCGCCCGGCGTCCGCTGCGCGAATGCTCGAATATCAGCATGGCTTGATCTCGTCCACTCGTGATTTGAATCTGGAACCCATGGCGCGACCGGACTTCAACCGAGCGCTGCCAATGCCGCCTCGTAGTCCGGCTCGTTGCCGATTTCCGGCACCAGCTCGGTATGCAATACGGTGTCATTCTCATCCAGGACCACCACGGCACGCGCCGTGATTCCGGCCATCGGGCCATCCTCGATCAGCACGCCGTAGTCAAGTGCAAAGTCCTTGTCACGCATGATCGACAGGGTCACCACGTTGTCCAGCCCTTCATTGCCACAGAAACGTTTCATGGCAAACGGAAGGTCCGCCGAGATCATCAGCATCACCACGTCATCGTGCTTGCTGGCGTGCTCGTTGAACTTGCGCGTGGAAGCGGCGCACACCGGCGTGTCAATGCTCGGAAAGATGTTGAGCAGCTTCTTCTTGCCGGCGAACCGCTCGAGCGCCACATCTTCCAGGTTCGCATTGACCAACCGGAAATCCGGGGCCTTCCCGCCACTCGCCGGCAGTTCGCCATTGGTGTGGATGGTGTTCCCCTTCAGCGAAATCTTGGCCATGATCGAACTCCTTGCTCTGAGACTGGTGGGTTCAGGCCACGCGCGCTTCGCGCATGGCTTCGCCGAGCGCTTCCGCGTAGGCACGGATATCGGCGTCGGTCTTGGTTTCGGTTGCGCAGACCAGGAGCGCCTCGCCGAGCTCCGGGTACCAGCGCTTCAGATTCAGGCCACCGAGAATCCCGCGCGCCGCCAGCGCGTCCAGGACCTTGTCCGCCGGACTGTCCAGCCGGAGGACCGCTTCATGGAAGCAAGCGCCTTCGAAGGCCGGGTGCACCCCCTCCACCTTGCCGAGGGCGGCAAGCAGTTCACGCGTGCGCGCATGGCTTGAGGCCGCCACACGCGCCAATCCCTCGGCGCCCAGCAAGGCCATGTAGATGGTCGCGGCGGTTACCATCAGTCCCTGGTTGGTGCATATGTTGGAGGTCGCCTTCGAGCGGCGGATGTGCTGCTCCCGCGCCTGCAGGGTCAGCGTGTAACCGGGCCGGCCGTCCATGTCGACGGTACGACCGACGATGCGGCCCGGCATCTGGCGCACGTGCGCCTGCTTGCAGCAGATGAAACCGAAATAGGGACCGCCCGAACTCAACGGCACCCCCAGCGGCTGACCCTCGCCACAGACGATGTCAGCACCCTTCTCGCCCCACTCGCCGGGGGAGGCGAATACCGCCAGGCTGGTTGGATTGACGACCGCGATCACCAGGGCACCCTGGGCGTGGGCCCAGTCGGTGAGCGCGTCCACTTCCTCCAGCCGGCCGAAGAAGTTGGGCTGGGAAACAACCACCGCCGTGATGTCCTGTCCGGCCAGGCTTTCAAGAACCTGCGGATCCGTCACGCCGGTGTCGTGGTCCCAGTCCAATGCCTCGAAGCTGATCTGTTGGGTACCGGCAATGGCTTCCGCCACCTGGCGGTAGACCGGGTTGGTCGTGCCCGTGACCAGAATCCGGTTGGACTTCGACTTGCGGTTGGCCCGCACCGCCATCAGCGCGGCCTCGGCGAGCGCGGAAGCCCCGTCGTAAAGCGAGGCATTGGATACGTCCATGCCGGTGAGGCTCGCCATCATGCTCTGGTATTCGTACACCAGTTGCAGCGTGCCCTGGCTGGCCTCCGCCTGATACGGCGTGTAGGCACTGTAGAACTCGCCGCGTGTGGTGATTTCCCAGACCGCCGCGGGGATATGATGCTCGTAGGCGCCGGCACCGATGAAGCACAACGGCATGCCATCACGCGCCGCACGTTCGTGCATCAGGCGCGAAATTTCCATCTCGCTGATGGCCTCGGGCACGCCGGGCAACTCGTCCACGCGCAGATCATCGGGTATCTCGTCAAACAACTGCTCGATGTCGGATACACCGACCGTTTCGAGCATGTCCCTGATCTCTTTTTCGGTGTGCGGTATGAATGGCATGGTTTCGGGTCCGATTATTCGCGTTTCGGCAACAGCGCCGCAGGCGCCATAAATTGAAAGCTCCGCCTAGTCTTCTTCCTGGACCTTTTCGTAGGCGGCCGCATCCATCAGCTTGTCCAGTTCACTGCTGTCGGCCAGTTTCAGGCGCAGTATCCAGCCTTCGCCATAGGGGTCCTGATTGACCTTCTCCGGCGTGTCGGCCAGTTCCTCGTGGCTCTCGACAACCTCGCCGCTCAGCGGACTGTATACGTCGGACGCGGCCTTGACCGACTCCACAACCGCGCAGGCGTCACCCACGGCCAGTGTGCGGCCGACCTCGGGGGCCTCCACGAACACCAGGTCGCCAAGCGCTTCCTGGGCATGGTCGGTGATGCCGATGAGGACCGTGCCGTCGTCCTCGACCTTCACCCATTCGTGACTGCGCGTGTACTTCAGATCAGCGGGCACCTTGCTCATGTTCTTCTCCCCGTCATTCAGAACTTACACCAGCACCTTGCCGTGCCGGACAAAAGGCGGACGTACGACTCGCGCCGCCAGTCGCTTGCCGCGGATTTCAACTTCACAGCGCTCGCCGGTGCCTGCCGGTACCCGTGCCAGCGCGATTGACTTGCCCATGGTGGGCGAAAAGCTTCCACTGGTCGTTTCGCCTTCGCCTTCCCCGTCGACGATGACCTTCTGATGGGATCGCAGCACACCCCGATCCTCCAGGATCAGGCCCACCAGTTTTCGCCCCGGACCGTCCGCGCGCTGTTTCTCCAGCGAACGGCGGCCGATGAAATCCCGGTCTTCGGGATCCCAGGCAATGGTCCAGCCGAGACCCGATTCCAGCGGCGAGGTGGTTTCATCCATGTCCGAGCCATACAGATTCAGGCCGGCTTCCAGGCGCAACGTATCGCGTGCGCCCAGGCCGATGGGCGCTACGCCCTCGGCAATCAGCCGCGTGAAGAAATCCGGCCCCTGCGCCTGAGGCAGGATGATCTCGAAACCGTCTTCGCCCGTATAGCCAGTACGGCCGATGAACACGTCTCCAACCTCCACGGCGCTGAACGGTTTGAGCGCGAGCGCCGGCTCAGCCGCTGCGGCCGGCAGAACCCGCGCCGCCTTTTCGCGGGCATTGGGGCCCTGCACCGCCAGCATGGCCGTGTCGCTGCGCTCCGCGACATCCACCCCGAATTCGCCCGCCTGCTCGCGGAGCCAGGCCAGATCCTTGTCGCGGGTCGCGGCGTTGACCACCATCCGGAACCAGTCATCGGCCATGTAATAGACGATGAGATCGTCGATCACGCCGCCATCGGCATTGAGCATGCAACTGTAGAGCGCCTTGCCGGGCTGCTTCAGCCGCGTCACGTCATTGGCCAGCAGACGGCGCAGGAAATCGGCAACTCGCGGACCACGCAGGTCGACGACCGTCATGTGGGACACATCGAAGACGCCGGCATCCCGACGCACCTGATGATGTTCGTCCAGCTGGGAGCCGTAGTGCACGGGCATGTCCCAGCCACCGAAATCCACCATCCGGGCGCCCTGATCGAGATGGCACTGATAAAGCGGCGTTTTCCTTCCCATCGAAACCTCGCTGGTCGTACAAATGGATGAGGGATTCCCCTGGCGAAACGAACAAGGGGCGGCAGATGCCTGGCCGGCCTGCCACCCCCTGGAGCCCGCCGGACCACTTGCCGCGCCATGACTTCACAGCGCTTCTGCCTCCCGTCAACCGCCGGGCGGTCCGGAGGTCGCGGGCCACGCCCCGACCGGGCACTCAAGCGGGCAAATGATACCGAAATCACAATTTGAACACCAACGCGCAAGGCCCTGCGCGGGCATGACGGCGGAGCCCCGCTTGCGGGACAAAATTGTCCTCGCCGGCCCGCCCGCATGGGACGAAAATGCCAATCACGTGCCGGACACCGAAGCACCTGCTCCGTATGACACCGGTTGTCGGAAATCGCCTACAAACGGACAATTCCCCCGGCGGCGGTTGCCTGCTAGATTGGCATGGCGCATCGCGGCAATTCGCGATGTGTCGGAACCTGTCACAATTACCTGCTATAAATAGGTTTCGAACAAGAACGCCAGAAGAACGATTAGCTTGGGAGGGGACATCTTGCGAGTCAGGACGTTGACGGCACTGGGACTACTGGTGGCCGCGGGTACGTGCGTGCCGCTGCAGGCGTTTGCCGCGGCCGCCCCCACGCCGGGCCAGGTGCAGGACACACTGCCACCGCCGCCCGCCCCGGAACTCGAAAAGAACGCGCCCGAGCCCGAACGACAGAACGGCGCCCCGGCATCCCAGGTCCCCGCGGGTGGGCCGACCGTGACCGTGAAGGCCTTTGCGCTGGCGGGCAACACGGTGTTTTCCGATCAACAGCTGCAGACCGTGGTGGCCGCCTACGCCGGCCACGACCTCACGCTGGGCCAGATCTATGAAGCCGCCGACCGGCTCACGCGCTTCTATCACGAGCACGGCTACACGCTCGCATCCGTCACGGTACCGGCACAGAAACTGGACCAGGGCACCGTCCACCTTGAAGTCATCGAAGGCCGCATTGGCCGTATCGTGGTGGAAGGCAACCGGCGCTACAACGGCGGGACCATCCTCGGACTTCTGCACCAGCTTGCGCCCGGCGAGATCTATCGCAGCGCGGACATGGAGCGCGCCATCCTGCTGGTGAACGATCTGCCCGGACTGCAGGCCCGGGTCGTCATCAAGCCGGGCGACACCTATGGCACCTCCGACATCATCCTCCGGGTCAGGGAGAGCCTGGGACGCTTCTCGGCGACCGGCGACAACTTCGGCCGCGAGGAGATCGGCAAGGACCGGCTCCTGCTCAGCGGCGAGCTGGACAGCCTGACCGGGCATGGTGACCGGCTCTCCGGCGACATCATCCACTCGCAGCAGGGACTGCTTGACTACGGGCGCATCGCCTGGGGCCTGCCGGTCGGCAACAATGGCGGCCGGCTGCGCGCCTCCTACAACCGTGCGGACTATGAAGTCGGCGGACCGATCTTCGGCCCCCTGGCCATTTCGGGCAAGAATGCCGATGCCCGGCTGGAATACAGCTACCCGCTGGTGCGCAGCCGGCGAACCAACTGGGTGCTCACCGCCGCCGCCGACCGGAACAGCAGTGACGTGGCCACGGCAGCGACCCCCCAGGGAACGAGCAACCACCTGAATTTTCTCGAGATCTCGCTATTCAACAACCACGTATTCAGTGGCGGCAGCTATTACACGCTGGGCCTGCAATATGCCGGCAATGGCAAATCCAGCGACGGCACTCAGCAGGACGCCATGCAGGGCAAGCTGCGCCTGGATGCCGGCTACACGCTGCCCTTCGCCGGCGAGTGGGAGTTGACGGGTAACGCAGCAGCCGTCTATTCAGCCGACCCGCTGCCGGATACCCAGAAATTTTCGGTAGGTGGCCCCACCTCGGTGCGCGGCTATCTGCCGGCCGATGCGCGCGGCGACGAGGGCGGCTATCTGAGCCTTGCCCTGCGTCGAAACATATACGCCGGTGACTGGCGCTTCAGTCCCGGCCTCGTGGCGGACGGCGGACGGGTCATCGATCACCCTACGCCGACCAATACCGGTCTCGTTCGCGACAGCAATCTCTACAGCGCGGGCGTCGACCTGACCATCAATTACAGCAACTGGCTGGGCGCCGATCTCATCTGGGCCAAGCCCATTGGCGGCGGTATCGATCCCAGTGACGGCAAGGACAGCGGGCGTGTGTGGGCCTCGCTGTCGTTCAGGTTCTGAGGTGTTGCACCATGGCTGAGCAAGTACACAACCCGCGCCATTCACTCCGCCACGGACTGCGTGGCATTCTGCGCCGAGGCGGCGTCGCGGCGACCGCGCTGTCGGTGCCGGTCGCGGCGCTGGCCGGCCCTTCCGGTGGTCAGGTGGTGGACGGACAGGCCACCATCAGCACGCCGGATCCCGGCACCACCGTGGTCGATCAGGCGACACGAAACGCGGTCATCGACTGGCAGAGCTTCAGTGTCGGGAGCAGCGAATACGTGCTGTTCCAGCAACCCGACAGTTCGTCGGTCGTGCTGAACCGCGTGATCGGCGGCAACGCTTCGAGCATCCTCGGTTCCATTCAGGCCAACGGCCAGGTATTCCTGGTCAATCCCAACGGCATCTATTTCGGCCAGGGCGCGAGCATCGATGTCCAGGGCCTGCTCGCCACGACCATGGACATCTCCAACGATGATTTCATGGCCGGCAACTACGTCTTCCACTCCACCGCGCCGGATTCCACCACAGGTTCGGTGGTCAATGACGGTCACATTGGCGCGCACGACGGCGGCTATGTGGTACTCGCCGGCGACTACGCCTCGAACGACGGCTTGGTAACTGCCCGTTCCGGCCACGTCATCCTGGCTTCCGGCCAGAAATTCACGCTGGATGTGGCCGGTGACGGCCTGGTGAATTTCGCGGTCAACGAGAAGAGCCTTTCCTCGCTGGCGGGCGTGAACAACGCGGGCAGCATCCTCGCCGATGGCAGCGTAGTGGTCATGACCGCGAAAGTGGCCGACGGGCTCGTGCCCACGGCGGTGAATAACGACGGTCTGATTCAGGCGCACTCCATCCAGTCCCGGAATGGCCAGATCTACCTTTCCGCCACGGGCGGCGACATCCAGGACAACGGCACTCTGGACGCCAGCGGTACCGACGGTGCGGCCGGTGGACGCGTGCAGGTGATCGGCGATCACGACGTCAATATCGGAAATGGCGCTGACATTGCGGCGCGCGGCGATGGTGCAGGCTCGGGCGGCAGCCTACGGCTGATCGCTACCGACACGTTGCGACTCGACAGCGGTGCGTCGGTGGATGCTGCCGGAGGCAGCCAGGGCACGGGTGGCTACGTTGAAGTATCCGGCCATGGTGGCTTGAGCCTCCGCGGGACTGTTCAGAGTGGTCAAGGGGGCACGCTGTTTGTGGATCCGACCACCCTGAGCATTTCCAGCTACGGTGGCGCCCCTACATCGGGTGCGCCAAGCATCGTCAGCGCAGGATGGATCAGTTCGCATCTCAACGGCGGCAGCAATGTGACTCTGGCGGCCACCTCGAGCATTAATCACGGGGGCGGGGTAACGTCACTCAACGCCTCGGGAACAGGAAATCTGCGTCTGGCGATCGGCAACATAAGCACCGGAGTCGGTGGCTGTGGCAGCTATTTCGGCGCCGCGTGTGTGAATCCCGTGAGCGACCCCGTTCTGCCCAGCAGCGGTGGCGCCATCAACCTCTCCGGGATGGATATCAACATCGCCGGCGATTTCCAGGCCACCGCATCCAACGGCACCGTCACTGCCAGCAACATCACCGCCAACAACATCACCATTGCCGGCAGCACCATCAACACCTCGGCGCTGACCGCAACCAACAGCGTGACCCTGAACGCCAACGGCACCGCCGGCGACATCACGATCGGCAGCAACGCCACCTCGTTCAATGGCTCTGCGGTCACTGCATCCAACGGTTCGATCAACATCACGGCCAACCGGGGCGACGTGCTGGTCGGCCAATTGACCGCCGGGACCAACATCAATGTTCTCGCCTCCGGTCCGGGTGGCCGGGTCGAGGTGGTCAGCAACCTCACCGCCAGCACCTTCACCGGCGCCAGCGTGAACGCCGGCGGCGCAGTTTCCCTGCGCGGCAGCGGCAGCGGCTCCTTCGGCGGGCGCATCGAGGCCGGAAACATCACCGGCAGCAACATCACCGTGAGTGGCAACCGCTTCGGCAGCAGTCCCGCCGGTTCACCTCACGTGCGCCTGGGCAACCTGGCTGCCACCGGGAGCGGCGCCAACGGAAACATTTCC
>JASFQN010000081.1:0-10255 GCA_050115425.1 Gammaproteobacteria bacterium
CCGCAGAATTGTCTACAGCAGGGCAGCGCTGCCGCGAATCTGCGCGCGCAACCAGATCGAGGAAATCGTCATCGCCCCGGATTCGGAGCCGGAAGGCCAGCTGATGGAGGAACTTCTGGAATGCCGCTTCCATGGCATTCCGGTCACCCAGGCGGCGACCTTTGTCGAGCGGGAATGTGGAAAGATCGCCCTCGAACTGGTCCGGCCTGACTGGTGGCTGCAGCCCGACGGGTTCGCGGGGGGCAAATTGCGCGCCATCGTCAAGCGGAGCTTCGACATTCTTGCCAGTCTGCTGCTCTTGCTGGTGGCTGCTCCCATCATGCTGGTCTGCACGGCGGCCATTCTGCTTGAAGACGGCCCACGCGCCAGTATCTTCTACCGCCAGGTGCGCACCGGCCTGGACGGCAGACCCTTCGGGCTCATCAAGTTCCGCAGTATGCGGGAAGACGCTGAGAATGACGGTGTGGCGCGCTGGGCCACCGAGAACGACACCCGCGTGACCCGGACGGGCCGGATTCTGCGCAAGCTGCGACTGGATGAATTGCCCCAGCTTCTGAATGTCCTGCGCGGCCAGATGAGTCTTGTCGGCCCACGTCCCGAGCGTCCCTGCTTCGTGGAACAACTGGCGCGCGAAATTCCGTACTACGATCGACGGCATGTCGTCAAACCGGGGATCACCGGCTGGGCCCAGTTGCTCTATCCCTACGGGGCCTCCACCCGCGACGCCAGGGAAAAGCTGAAGTTCGATCTTTATTACATCAAGAATCAGTCACTCGGACTGGACCTCGCCATTCTTCTGCGCACCATTGAAGTCGTGCTCTTTGGAAAGGGCGCGCGCTGACCCGACAGCGCGTGGCCGCCTCAACGCATGCCTTGTGAACCGGGCGCCGGTTGCGGCGCGACACATTCGACCGCCGCTTCCGGCTGGCACTTGAGCTCCGCAGCCGTCGGGTTGCAGGACTTCTCGAGCGCGGCGGAGTCCGGGGGTGCAGCGTAGATCGCCGGTTCGGCATGCAGCGGGAAGGGCGGACGGTTTTCCCAACCCACCAGGCAGCCACGCTCGAAGATCACGCCGGACCCGCCATAAAACCAGACCGACCCGCTGGTTCGCGTGGGAACGCCTTCAAGCTCCAGAACACGATGGATCGGCATGCCCACCGAGAGTTTCCCACCCTCTCTGGCCCCGGTATGCGAATGACGGTCGGGGACACTACCGGGCGTCGTGGTCACGATCAGGCCGATGATGGCGGACAGACTGACGCCAACAAATGCCAGCGACATCCGGCGCAGCGTACGGTTGAACTGTCGAAAGTCAGGCTTGTGGGACGCTGACATGTCTGACCGCGCCGACCTGGTCGCAACCACCCGCCGCGGGCCGGTGAGCGACAGATAACGGTCGGGAGGGGGCAGGGCGCCACGGGTCATCCAGTAATTCTTCAGATGTCGGAAGGCGGCTACCACATCGCGGAATTCGGCGAGATGGTCGAGTCGTTCCGCGGACGGGAGATCCTGTGTGCGATCAGGGTGACAACGGGCAAGCCGTCTGCGGTAGGCGAGCCGCGTCGCCTCCCAGGACCATTCGGGCCCTGTTCCCAGTACCTCATAACAGTCGCGAAACTTTGATCGGTTCATGGACAGCAAGTCCTTCGGAAAGTCCGGTCCGTCCCCGCAATCCGTCGCCCGCAGGCGGATCTGAAGACCGGAAATCTCATACCCAAGGATTGCCCGGACGGCATTTGGGCGTCCATATCCCCATCCCCCGGCACTCGACAGACAGGCATAGGTGTTTTCCCTGAGCGAGTGGGCGAGAGCTGGTGCAAAACACCAATGGTACGGCCATGCCCGTCTGATAGCGTTAACCCGTAGTCGTGCCGTCAGGAAGGGCGGACAGTTCCTGCCCCGGGACCGGCGGTTGCCGATACATGGCGCACGGCAAAAGGACAATCAATCGGACTCATCCGGGGACTGACCATGCACAAACTGCTCTTGATATTGACAGGTAGCGTTCTGCTCGGGGCCTGCACCACCGTGGCGCCGCCGCCCACCTCGGGGATCGCGAACCCCGACGAGCAGCCTGTCCACGAATACCGCATCGGCGTCGACGACGTGGTCAGCGTGAACGTCTGGCAGAACCCCGGGCTCAGCGTCCAGGTGCCGGTGAGGCCGGACGGCAAGATATCCATGCCCCTGCTGGGCGACGTGCAGGCCGGCGGTCTCACGGCCCAGCAAGTGAGCGAGAACATCGAGAAGCAGTTGTCCCGATACGTCAAGGACCCGCATGTCGTGGTGATTCTCACGGATCTAAAGAGTCATGCGTTTCTGTCCCGCGTACGCGTCACGGGGGCAGTCAACAACCCCGTGACACTCCCATACCGCCGAGGGATGACGGTTCTGGATGCCATTCTCGAAGCCGGTGGACTGACCGAATTTGCATCCGCCAACCGTACGGTGCTCTACCGCCGCAATGGCAAGACAACCGAATCGATCCCGGTTCATCTCGAGGATGTGATGAAACGGGGCGACCTCTCCACCAATTACGCACTGGGCCCGGGCGATGTGATCGCCGTGCCCGAGCGATTCTTCTGACGGGTCGGGCCGGGGAGATCAACACTCATGTCATTCACTGAATATGCCGTCATCATCCGCAAGGAACTGGGCTACCGCATAGTCATGGCGACCACGGTATTCATGGCAATCTGCATGATCGGCCTCATTGTCGGGATTTTCTGGCCATCCACCTATCGCTCGTCCACGACGGTGCTTATCGATCAGAAAAAGATCATCGCGCCACTTCTGCAGGGCACAACGGTTCCCACAGGCATCCAGGATCGGGCAGCACTGGCCCAGGAAGTCATTTTCAGCCGTGAGGTGCTTCTGAAGATTCTTGCCTACGGTGGCTGGCTCGACGATGACCCGAGCCCGATCGAGATCGAACAGATGATGGACAAGCTCAAGGGCCGCACATCGGTGACCAATGTCGGCAAGGACCTCGTTCGTATCGAATACAAGGACTCGAGCCCGGAAAGGGCCTTCAAGATTACGATGCGCTTCGCGGATCTTTTCATCAGCGAAAGCCAGAGCGACCAGCGCCGGGAAAGCCGCCAGGCGTTCGATTTCATTTCCGGTGAAGTGCAGCGCTATGCGGAAAAGCTGAAGCAGTCCGAGGAACGCCTGAATGACTATCTGGCAGAGAACAACAACATAAAGCCTGGCACGGGCGCGGCAGTCGATGCCAATGTGAACAGTCTTCGCCAGAAAATTCAGGCCATAGAAACGGATCTCGAGGAGGCGCGTATCCGCAAGCGTTCCCTGGAAAGTCAGTTGGCCAACGAGTCGACCACCAGCTACAACATAACACGCGAAGCCCAGATCCTCTCCATGATTTCGGATCTGCAGACACAACTGCAAAAACTCCGGCTCCAGTACAAGGAAACCTATCCCGACATTGTTACCACGAAGCAGAAGATAGCGACACTGGAAAGTGAACTGAAGCGCAATCAGAACAACGACAAGCCCGCTTCGGCGAGCGGGGAGGCGGATATTGCCGGTGGCGTTGTTCTCAATCCTCTCAATCAGCAACTGCGCAGCGATCTGGCCAAGGAAAAGACCCAAATCGCCACTCTGGAGACCCGGCTCAAGGAAACCAAGGGGTTTCTGCAGCAGGAATATCAGCGCGGCCAGAGCGTTGCGAAGGCAGAAACGCGATCCTCCGAGCTCACCCGAGACTATGAAGTCAACAAGTCCATCTATCAGGACCTATTGAGGCGCAGGGAAAGCGCACGAATCGCCATGAACATGGACGCACAGAACGACGGTCTCAACATGACCATCCAGGAACCCGCGGCGTTGCCGGTACGTCCTTCCGGACTCCGGCTCATCCACTTTGCGATTGTCACGCCACTGCTCGCCGCGGCGATCGTGATCGGTTTGCTGTTCCTGAGAATACGGACGGATGACCGCATTCGGTCGGAAAAGGTGATCGCCCGCGATCTTGGCATCCCGCTGCTGGCCACCATTCCACCGCTGCTGGACGCAGGTGCGAGGCAGCGCCAGCAGCGACTCTGGACCAGTGCCGCCACAGCGATGGGCGTCATATTTCTGTGTTACGTCATTGCCGGCTCCCTGCGCCTGCTGCGCATAATCTGAGTAAGTACCATGTCAGACATAAACAGTCCCGTCAGTTCCGCGAGCCATTCCGAGCTGTCCTTCAAGGACAGGTCCTCGGGCGGCGAGCTCCAGGACAGAATGCACCCGCTCAAGACCACCGAGGAGCGGGCGCTGAATCCAGCGGGATCCGAACTGATGATTCGTCAGATGAGCGAACCGGTCGCCCTGGAATCGCGTGCCCTGGAAGAACAACGCATCATCGACTACACCTCGCCCCATGGACGGGTTGTTCAGTCCTTCCGCACGCTGCGGACGATGCTACTGCAACAGGCGGGTCCGGAGAACTTCATCACGCTCGTGACATCTGTCGGACCGCAAAACGGCACGAGTTTCGTGGCCCGCAACCTGGCCGCCGCGCTCGCCTTCGACCGGACCCGGACCGCCCTGCTCATCGACTGCAACCGAGATTCGCCAAGTGTCGATTATCTTCTGAACGGCCGCGCCCGATTCGGGTTGACCGACCTTCTCGAGGAGCCGGGAAAACTTGGCATCGGCGACGTCATCTACGGCACCGGCGTACCCAGGCTTCGCGCCATCCCCGTCGGCCACCACAGGGATCGCCCGGTGGAATATTTCACCACGCCCAGAATGCAGGCGTTCATGGATATCATCCGCCAGCGGTATCCGGACCGCTACATCGTTGTCGACGCACCCGCGGTTCAGACTTCGGCCGATGCTCGAATTCTCAGTGACTGGTGTGACTACGTCATCATCGTGGCTCGCTATGGCGAAGTGACGCGGGAAGAACTCCTGGAAGCTGCCGCCACGATTCCTGCAGAGAAATTTGTGGGAGTCGTGTTCAACGACTTCGGCCGTTTTCCCGAGCCTTCGGGGATCCAGGAAGACGAAGAAGAGGAAGCAGATCAATGATTGGCAAGTCACGTGGCATCGTGCGGTTGGCCTCGACGGCGCTGTTGCTCGCACTCGTGCCGGGCGGCGGAGCGCGTGCGGCAGAGGATCCGTTTGCACTGCCCGTGGCATCCACACCGCCCGCCTGGGGTGTTCAGTTCGGGGGGCTCTACAGCGACAACATTGCTCGAACACCGGACAACGAAATCGCTGACATCGTCACGTTTGGTGAACTTGATACCAACTTGAGCTACACCGGGCCGCGTTTCAGTGGCGCGATGGTAGGCTCGATCGGCTATCGACACTACACGCGTGGCAACTTTGACAATCAGAAACGGGCCAGCCTCCTGGTCAACGGCGATCTCACGCTGATCCGGCACAGCCTGAAATGGAGCGTCGCAGACAGATTGACAAATGCTCCGATCGATCCTCTGGTCAATGCCTATCCAGGCAACATCCAGCTTGTCAATGTCGCGGAAACCGGACCCACGTTCAGCGCAAGGCTCTCCGACAGCCAGACCCTGAATATTGGCGCCAACTATGCCCGGGTATGGGCCGAGGAGACACCTATCGACCACGACCGGCGTTCGGGGGTCGTGTCATGGAGCCACGATCTGACGTCGTCCAGCAACGGCACACTCTATTTGTCGACCCGCAGCATCGAATTCGACGATCCGAATGCCTTTACGGACTTCGACCAGCATCTTGTCTACTATTCGCTGTCCCGCCGGACCCTCACTACCGACACCAACGTCGCCCTTGGTGGTGCACGGACCAGCCTGGCCAACGGTTTCGAGAAAGACAACACGATTGGCTGGTTGAGGCTCGGCATGCAGCGGACTTCCAACTCGGATATTTATGCGGAGATATCGCGAACGGTGGGGGATCCGACTACCGCGCTGGTCGATGCAGTCGAGCAACAGAACCGCGGTCTTCCGCTGGTCTTGATCGGGAGTCCCTATGTACAGGATGACGTCGGCGTCCGCTACACACGAGGTTGGGGCCCTCACACCTGGTCGGCCCTGGTCGGATGGCGTCAGTTGGATTTTTTCAACTCCGGGCTCGACCAGACCCAACGGCGTTACGGTCTGTTCGCAAACCTCTTCTTCACATCACGGTTGAACCTGGTGCTGATCGGGCAGCGCGACTTCATCAATTACAAGGCACTGGCGCGAACCGATCATTTCACGGATCTGGGTATGGAATTGAATTACCGTCTCACCGGCAACTGGTCGCTGGCCGCCTCGGTTCACCGCTATCAGAGAACAAGCTCGGATGTAACACAGGAATTCGTGGAAATGACCGGACTGCTCTCCATTCGCTACTGGTCGCTGGAGGGGGGTGTATGACTCGTCCGGAGAAAGCTCCATCGATCACCGGACGCATCTCACGGCAAATTGCCGTGTTGATGTATCACGGTGTCCATGGACGCGGTTCGGGTCCGTTGAATGCACGTGAACCCGTTGACCGGGTCTACGGTCTTCCGGTCCGACTCTTCTCCCTGCATCTGGAAGAACTCCGGATCCGGCAGGCCATCAGCGTCTTTCATACGGATATCGACGAGTCCGGGGTGGACAGGGAGTCCGTACCCGTCTGCCTGACGTTCGACGACGGACTCGCCAGTCACGCAGACACGGTGATGCCCATGCTCGTGGACCGGGAACTGAAGGGGATGTTCTTCGTGAATACCGCGACCCTGGGAAAACCCGGTTACCTCGATGCGCTCGCATTGCGTGAAATGCAGGCCGCGGGCATGTCCATTCAATCCCATGGCCATTCACATTGTTACATCAGCGCCTTGCCGCCTGCGCGACAGCATGAACAACTGCGTCGGTCGAAAGACACCCTGGAACAGATTCTCGGCCAGCCTGTCACGGCATTCGCCGCGCCTGGCGGACGGGTCTCCTCGATGACCGCGGCACTCGCAATGGAAACAGGCTACCGCACGGTTTTCGGTTCCCGTCCCGGTTACTGGAACGCGCAGACGGAGGCATCGATTGCACCTCGATTCCCCGTGCGGGCGTCGACGACGGCCGCCACCCTGGGGCGCTGGGTAGACCGTCGTACATCCGCGGTGTTCGCGGCCCAGGTGCGCCACTCCATATTGCAGACAGCGAAAAATCTGGTCGGCAACGCCGCCTATGACCGGGTTCGCAAGACCCTGATCGAGCGTGATTTTCCCTCTGATGGCCATCGGCCGTTGCGTTGAGGTTCGGCAATGGAGCTCGTATTCATTCTGTCAGTGACGCTCATCTTCTATACCTACGTCGGTTATCCGCTGGGAATCTGGCTCCTCGCGCAAGTCAGACCCGCGGGGCGGCGAACGGCCGATACGACACCGAACATCAGCCTGATTGTTGTGGTCCGGGACGGCATTCAATGGCTGAATGCAAAACTCCAGTCAATCGAGGCACTGGACTATCCCCGTGACAGGATGGAGGTGATCGTGGTCTCTGACGGGTCATCGGATGCGACTGTCACGCAGGCAGCGGAGCATCTCATCCCCGGGATGCGGGTGATCATCTGCGGTGTGCCACAAGGCAAGGCCGCCTGTCTCAACCGAGCGGTGTCCAGAGCGCAGGGCGAAATCCTTGTTTTCACCGATGTTCGCCAGCGCCTCGATCGCCGGGCGCTGCGCATGCTCGTGCGCAATTTCGCGGATCCGTCCGTGGGCGCGGTCAGTGGCGAATTGATCCTCGATACCGACACCGCGTCAGGTTTTTCCGGCGGCATCGATCTTTACTGGCGATACGAAAAATGGATCCGCGTGAACGAAGCCACTCTGTCTTCAAGCGCGGGGGTGACGGGCGCCATCTATGCCATGCGGCGCGATCTCTATCGGCCGATTCCCGATCAGACACTCTTGGACGATGTGCTCATTCCGTGCAACGTCGTGGCGGCAGGACGCCGTGTCGTCTTCGAACGCGACGCACTTGCCTTCGACGCGCCAAGCCGTTCCGTCGAGCTGGAACGGCGCAGAAAGATCCGCACCCTTGCCGGCAATTACCAGTTGCTGCAACTCATGCCGGAATTGCTGAATCCTTTCCGCAATCCAATTTTTCTGCAGTTTGTTTCACACAAGGTGCTGAGGCTGGCTGTGCCGTTGTTGCTTTGTATCACGTTCCTCTCGAATCTGTGGCTCGCACTCAACGGCACTCCCATTTACGCAGTGCTGTTCGCCGGACAGCTTGCTCTCTACCTTGTGGCCATCATCGGTCTGACGATCCCGGCGGCACAGCAGTCCGCCATCATCCGTCTGCCCACGGTATTCGTTCTTCTGAACTGGTTCGCCGTGTTGGGCTTCATCCGGTTTGCTCGAAACCGAAACGGTGTACTGCAATGGTGATCTCTCGCGAAATGGCAATAGCGTCGCACGGCATCACGTCGCACCAGATTGCAGCCCGGAAGAACGGGCGAGGCCCGCGGATTCTTTATGTGGTTTCCATGTTTCCCTGTTGGTCGGAAACATTCATTGTCCGGGAAATTCTTGCGCTCCGAGAGATGGGCGCTGACATATACATACTCTCGTTACGTCAGTGCAACGAGCGAATGGTCCAGACCGATGCGGCGGGAATGCTGGATCGCGTGATCTATCCACCGCGTCCCTGGGTCGTGGCACGGTTGCTGGTGCGTCACCTGATCCACCGGGACTGGACGCCATTCGCTGATCTCGGTCTGATCATCCGGCAGCTCTGGCGGTCGCCCGAAGTTCTCGTCAAGAGCCTGATCACCTGGGCCCGTTCGGTGGCAATGATCGAACTGGTGCGCGAGATCGGCCCGGCACACATTCATTCGCACTGGGCGACCTATGCCTCGACTGCGGCTCTTGTACTTTCACGGTCCAGTGGCGTGCCATTCAGCTTTACGGCGCATGCCCACGATATCTTCGTCAACGACCACCTCCTTGGCGCCAAAATGGAGAAGGCCGCATTCGTCGCCACGATCTCCGAATTCAACCGGACTCTTCTGCAACGCACGCATCCCGAGTGCCGCCACGCGCGCATTGAAATCGTGCGCTGCGGGGTACCTGCGATGCCTCCTACCCGGCGGGACCGCGACTCCACACCGCCCAGGATCGTGTCCGTGGGACGCCTGGATGAAATCAAGGGCTTCCCGGTTCTGCTGGAGGCACTGGCCTTCCTGCGCGACAACGGGGTGAGTTTCAGCTGCCGGATCATTGGCGATGGCCCCCAGCGGTCAATGTTGAGACGGCGTATCGGAATGCTCGCGCTTGACACTCTCGTCGAGATGCCGGGGGCGCTTCCGTCCGGTGAAATACACCAGTGTCTGGCCAGCGCGGACATGTTCGTTCTGGCTTCGCAGCAGGCCCGGGACGGCAATATGGACGGCATACCCGTGGCGCTCATGGAAGCGATGGCCCTGCAACTGCCAGTGGTCACGACACGGATATCAGGAATCCCGGAGCTGGTGGAGGACGGCATTTCAGGCGTCCTCGTGCCGCCCGGAAACGCGCATGCGCTGGGCATGGCAATCGCGACGCTGATGGCCGATGCCTCCATGCGGAGACGACTCGGAGCAGCGGCACGTCTCACGGTTGAAACACGATTCAATTCAGCGCGCGAAGCAGGGAGGCTGCATTCCCTGATCATGGAGACGCTGGGAGCACGGACATGCACCGCAGGATATTGCTAGTCACGGATGAGATGGAACTCGGCGGCACGCAGCGTCAACTCGTCGAACTGGCGCGAAGCCTGACCCGGGCGTCCTACGCGGTATCGGTGGCGTACTTCAGGAATCCCTCGCCATTGGTTGTTGAACTGGCCAATGCCGGTGCAACGGTCACCTGCATTGCCAAGCGCCGTCGAATGGACCCTGTATTCTTTTTCAACCTGTGTCGATTTCTCAGAAAGGGAGACTTCGACATCGTGCATGCCTTTTCACTCACCGGTGAACTCTGGACCTGCCTTGCCAATCTCGTCGCCGGAAGGGCCCGTTTCATCAGTTCCATCCGGGCCGTCTACCAATGGTATACGCCATTCCAATGGACGCTGAAGCGCTGGGTGACGACACATTCCACGGCTCTGATCGCGAATTCACACACAGGTGCCGAGTATGCGGCGATGAAAATGGGCATTCGGCGCAATCGCATTGTAGTGGTCTACAACGCGCTCGGCAGGGGGGTGGAGCAGAGAAGACGGGAGGTGACGGGCCGGCCGCGCCTGCTGCTTTTTGTGGGGCGGCTGATAGCGACCAAGAATCTTCCCTGTCTGCTTCGTGC
>JASFQN010000082.1:0-10213 GCA_050115425.1 Gammaproteobacteria bacterium
ACCCACGGTGTTCGTCGGCGGAGGTGGCACCACCAATCTGCAACTGAACACCCCGGCCACCGCGACCAACGGTCCGATGGTTGCCTTCGGCGGCCAGACCTTCGGTGATGTGGGCGTGACTTTCAGCGGCGGCGGCAGCGTGGTGAGCAATCTCGCTGCGGCCTCGGGCACCTTCCTTGCCAATGCCGGCTCGCTGGACATGTCGGGCCTGACCTTCAACATCACCGGCCAACTGGATATGTCGGCCACCCAGGATATCGGCATCGGCGCAAGCACCTTCAATGCGGGCACCATGACCGTCACCGCCGGCGGCAACATCACCGACGCGCCGGTGACCGCGATCATGGGCGCACGCAGAACACAGGCAACCACGGGGGCCGGCACCATCACGGCCAACGCGCTGGCCATGTTGGCGGGCGGCAATGTCGACCTGCAATTGTTTACCTTCAATATCGGCAGCGGCACGATCACCGGCATCAATGGTGATGCCCAGCTGATTTCGGCGCTCAACGCCAACGGTGTCCCGGTGACTTCACTCGATCCGAACGGAACCTTCGTGGCAGGGGGCAACCTCAACCTCGGAACCGTGAGCCTGACCGGCGACTATCTGCTGCTGCAGGCCGACACACTTGTGCTTGGTGGCCCGATCACCGGTCCGGGCTCGCTGCTGGTACAGATGACACCCTTCACGGCGACCAACAGCATCAGCGTGGTCAATGCCACCGGCGGCAGCGGCAATACCGTACTCAGCAACTCCGGAACCTTCAGCCAGATCTCGGCCGCAACTCTGGCCATCGGGAGCAGCACCCAGACCGGGGCCATCGATCTCGGCGCGGACGGCACCATCGATCTGGGCAGCACGAACTTCATCGTCGGCACGACGGGAACCGTCACCGGACTGGACAAGATCGTCAGCACGGGCCTGGTGTCCGATCTGGCAAGCCTGCTGGGTGGCGGGTTCAAGCAACCCACCATCAACGAGATCGACCCGGGCGCCGGCACAGTCGACAACGGCACTTCGCTCGACACATCCGGCGACGACGATGACGACAACAAGAAGAAGACCGGCAGCCAGGGTGACACGGGTACCGGAAACACCAACGACAATGAATTGATCAAGCATCAGACCGGTGATTCGTCGCTGGTCTGTCAATAACCGAAAGATGGATTGCCCATGACTCGTTCACGCGCATTGATCCAGTGGGCCGCGTTCTGCATGGCGGCCACTTTCTCCGTCGCCGGCCTGGCGGCCCCCGCGGCCGGACAGGTCACCCTGCTCACCGGCCGGGCCACCGCCGCCGGCGCCAACGGCACTATTCGGGCCCTGGAGCGACACAGCCAGGTATTCGAGGGCGACATGATCTCGACGGGCCCGGCGAGCTACGTGAATCTCAAGTTCGAGGACGGCGGACGGGTGCTCCTGCGCCCCAACAGCCGCTTCGGCATCGAGCATTTCAGCTACCACGCCAAGCAGGAAAGCCGGGCATCGGAGGCCGTGCAACAGCAACAGCCCCAGGCGGAGGGCAATGCGTTCTTCCGGCTGCTCAAAGGCGGTTTTCGAGCCATCTCGGGCATCCTCGGCCACCACGATCACAACAATTACCGGGTCCGTACGCCGGTCGCGACCATCGGCATCCGCGGCACGGATTATGAAGTGCGTTACTGTCAGGGTGACTGTCTCGACGTCGACCCGCTGCCGAAGAACGGCCTCTATACGGCCGTGAACAAGGGCGCCATCAGCGTCCGCAACCAGGCGGGCGAAAAAATCACGCTGGCCGACCAGTTCACCTACGTTGCGGGCCCGGATATCGCCGCCAAGGCGCTGCCATTCCGCCCAAGGGCACTGGCGCAGGACCCGATCCCCGATCCTGCCGCCTGCGGCGACTGAAGCGCGGCAGGGCGCCGCCCCGCCCGCCCCGGGGCGGTGGTCACCGGCGTCTTGTCTGATAGTCTGCAAGCCATGCGCGGTCGAACCGGCCGCGTCGCGTTCCGGAGGTCTGTGAATGGCGGAACCACCGCTTCCGCCGGGTTACCGGAGTCTGGTCGCCTTTGACCGCGACAGGCATGCCGGTCTCGGTGTCCGCAAGAATTCGGCCCAGGGTTTCGCCGCACAATTGCAGGCAATCCCGATTCTCCTGCCCGAGTTCGTGCAGGCAGCACGTGACTACCCGCTGGTGTTCGTCCGAGAGGGCGGGGGCAAACTGTTCGCCATGGTTCTGGTCGGCACGCGAAGCGACGAGAACCTGTTTGTTGGCCAAGACGGGGACTGGGCACCGGCCTCCTATGTGCCGGCTTATGTTCGTCGCTGGCCGTTCTATTCAACGCCTGTGGACAATGCCCGGACGGATGGGCAATTTCTGGTCGGAGTCGACGAATCGGCTCTGCAACCCTCCGACACACCCTTCCTCGACGCGACCGGCCAGGGGACTCCGGAATGGGAGGCGCGGGAGACCCTCATCACGGAAATGGAGGCCGGGCGACAGCAGACTGAACGGATGCTCGCCCGACTGGAGGAACACGGCCTGCTGGAGGCGTTCGAGGCGCACGGGTATCCTGAGGGCGGGCAGCATTTTCATCTGCGCGGCATGTACCGCGTGAATGAAGAAAAGCTCAACGCGCTGCCCGGCCGCGTCATCAAGCAGTTCATGCAGCAGGGCGAGCTGGGTCGACTCTACGCACACCTGATGTCGCTGGACAACTTCCGACATCTGCTCGACCGGGCCGCGGCCGCCGACTGACCGACACAATACAACGACTCAGGGAGACATCTGCGAATGGGCGTGGAGATCAAGCTCACCGACCGCGAATTTCCGGTATCACCGGTGTTCGTGGATTTCCTTGTTCACGTCATCGAACAGCGTCCCTTCGAAGGCGCCCAATGGCATGATCAACTCAGTGAAGAACTGAGCAGCGAACACAAGGAAATCATTGCCAGAGCGGGCGAGAATGCGGAACGGGTCATGGCCACCGAAGTGGGGCAGCGCTACGTCGGCCGCGCCTATCAATTGTTCGTGGCCCTGCTCAGCGGTGATTTCGCAGCGATCCGGGACATCCAGTTCCGCTTTCACTTCATCAATATCATCGGCGTCCCGCGCAATGGCGGCTCCTATCTGACCAAGGAGGCCTACCGGGCGCTGGGCTACGATCCGGAGACCGTACCCAACGTCATTGCGCACGACGGCTTTCCCGAAGCAGGACCCTTCCGCTTTCACAGCGGCGTCAACAGCTGGGTCTCCAGTCTGCAGACCATGGCCGAGTTCCTGACCATGGTGGAAATCTATTTCGGCAAGGCCCGTCAGCACACGGGCAAGATTCCGGTTCCCAAGAAACTGCTCAAGGGGCCCTACGCGGGCGGCTTTTTTCATCAGATTCTCGGTGAATCGGTGGAAAACATACTCACCGTGCGACACCCGGCCACGTCGGCGATTTCCACCTACGAGAAGTCAGGCGGCCTGCCGGAAAGCGGACGCTTCGAGGTCCGCGGCAATATCGAGGATTGGGTACGTCGCGACCTGCTCTATACCGGTTCCACCCTGGAGCAGATTGCGGAAATGGACTACTTCGACGCCTACCTTCGCTATTGGGAGCAGTATCACATCTACGTCGCGACCACCGGGTTGAGCGCCAATCGAAACATTCAGATCGTTCCCTACGGCGCCAAACGCATGCAGCGCATCTCGCAGCGCTTCCACAATCGTTTCGAGAGCGACGCCACCCCAACAGAGTTCAAGGTCTTCGACAAGCGCGACCGCCACCCGGACTGGCTCGTCCAGGCCGCGCCGGTCGTACGGCGCGTGGCCGAAGTCTGGGACCGCGTGGGGCTCGATTTTCCTCTCGACGAGGTCATGGAGGCCTGGTAATACCGGGCCCGGCCGATGGCCCGCATCGCGCTTTGCTGGGAACTGGGCCGGGGAGCCGGCCACATCGTGCCCTTGCGCGCACTGGCCGAGGGACTCAGACACCACGGTCATGACTGCCGGTTCCTGGTTCGCGACGCGGCACAGGCCCGTCGCCATCTCGATCCGGGCGGCTGGCCCTGGGAGATGGCCCCCGCCCTGCCACGCCGGCTGGCGGCTCGCCATGCCCGCCCCCTGATTCATGCCCAGCTTCTCGAGAACTCCGGCTTCCTCGATCAGGCCGTGATTCGGGAATCGGTTGCGGGCTGGCGCCGGCAGTTTCTCGCCATGAAAACAGAGTTGGCGGTTTTCGACCACAGCCCCGGAGCCCAACTCGCGGCACTGTCGCTGAATCTGCCGGGCGTGGTCACGGGCTCGGGCTTCCTGATACCGCCGCCCGGAGTTCCCATGCCAGCGTTGCGGCCGATCGCCCGACAACTTCCGGCCGGACAACGTCTCGCCCTTGAGCAGCCACTCACGGGACGCATGAACCGGATACTCGCCGACTATCGCGCACCCGCCCTTGCCTCGCTGAGCGAGCTCTACACGCGGTTCACCCAGGCCCTCCTGACGTTCCCCGAACTTGATCATTACCGCGGCCGCGAAGCCGCCGATTACTGGGGTCCGACCGCTACTCCGCCTGGCGCGGAGCCCACCTGGCCCAGCGGGCGCGGCCCGAAGCTCTTCGTCTATCTGCGCAACTTCGCCGCCCTGCCGGCGCTGCTCTCCCGGCTGTCCCGGCTCGATGTGCGTGCGCTCGCCTGGCTCCCGGACGCAGGAAGCGCGGCACGACCCTATTGCTCGGACAACATACGACTCCTGGATCGGCCTGCCGGGCTTGATACCGTCGCCAGGGAATCCGACCTGGCCATTATCCACGGTGGCCACGGCACGGTGGCGACCTGTCTGCTCGCCGGTTGCCCGCTCCTGATCCTGCCCCTGCATCTGGAAATGCAGCTGATGGGTGCCAACGTCGAGCGGCTCGGCGCGGGTCTGACGGCCCGGCACGGCGACACTCACGCAACCCTGGAAAAATTGCACCGACTGCTCAACGAGGATAGTTTTAGACGCCGGGCCGAGGGCTTCGCCTCCGGCCACAAGGATTTCGATGCAGGCCGCCTGCCGGAGCGTTTCGCGCAACTGGCCGGGCGGCTGATGCTCCCGTACTGATCACGGAGTCGAACCCATGCGAGTATTGACGACGCCCCTGCTTGCTCTTTTCATCGCGCTGGGCGGTTGCGCCCAGATGGGGCCCAGGCCCCCGCAACAACCCTCCGCCCCGGAGGCGGCCGTCGCCCGGCTGCACACTCTGTTCGAAAGCGAATGGCAGCGCAGCCTGGAAGAGGATCCGGTCAACGCCAGCTACCTCGGTTACCACGATTACGACGACCGCTGGCCGGATGTCAGCCTGGATGCCCTGCGCACCAGCCACCAGGCCGACGTGGTCGCGTTGGCAAAACTGCACACCATCGAGCGCAGCGCTCTGCCGCCCGAGGAACAACTCAATTACGACCTCTTCGAGCGCCAGTACCGCACACGCGTCGACGGCTGGCAGTACAAGGGCTACCTGATGCCGCTCAATCAGCGCGGAGGCATCCAGACCGCAGATGAGATCACCGAAGCCCTGCGTTTCTCGAAAGTCGCGGACTATCGCCACTGGATTCAACGCCTGCAGACCTTTGCCACCTACGAAAAACAGACCGTCGCTCTCATGCGGGAAGGCATCCGCCAGGGCATGGTCCAACCGAAAGTGGTCATGCAGCGGGTTCCGCACCAGATTGCGGCGCAGGTGGTGGATGCGCCCGACAAGAGTCCGTTTTTCCGCCCCTTCAAGCATTTTCCAGACAGTATCGACGCAACAACCCGTGCCCAGCTGACCGCCCGCGCCAAAGAAGCCATCAGCAGCGTGGTCATCCCGGCCTACCGGGATTTCCAGGACTTTTTCAACAACACCTACCTGCCGGCCAGCCGACAGACCATCGGCGCATCGGACCTGCCGAATGGTCGCGATTACTACCGCTACCTGACCCGCAAGTTCACCACCACGGACCTGACCCCCGAACAGATCCACCAGATTGGGCTCGACGAGGTCGACCGGATTCACGGGGAAATGGAGAAAATCATCAAGAAAATCGGATATCGCGGCAGTTTCAGCGATTTTCTCAACTATTTAAGGGACGATCCAAGAAATTACTACAAAAACCCCGAGGCTCTGCTGGAGGCCTACCGGGCCATCGCCAAACGTATCGACCCGGAGTTGGTGAAGCTCTTCGGCAAACTTCCGCGCACACCCTATGGCGTGCGCCCGATCCCGGCCAACGTGGCTCCGGACACCACCACAGCCTACTATTCGCCGCCGGCCGCCGATGGCAGCCGCGCGGGCTATTACTACGTGAATCTGTACAAGCCGGAAACCCGCCCCAAGTACGAAATGGAGACGCTGACCTGCCATGAGGCGGTCCCCGGCCATCACCTTCAGATTGCGCTGGCCATGGAACTCCACGGACTGCCGAATTTCCGTCGCTTCGGCGAATTCACCGCCTTTACCGAGGGCTGGGCGCTGTATGCGGAGAGCCTGGGCAGCCAACTCGGTCTCTACAAGGACCCCAAGTCGCAGTTCGGACGGCTCACCTACGACATGTGGCGCGCGGTCCGGCTGGTGGTGGACACCGGCATCCATTCCATGGGCTGGACGCGCCAGCAGGCGATTGACTACTTCAAGGCGAATACCGCAAAAACCGACCAGGACATCGTCAACGAAGTCGACCGCTATATCGCCTGGCCCGGTCAGGCGCTTGCCTACAAGATCGGCGAACTCAAGATCCGCGAGCTGCGCGATCGCGCCAGAGCGAAACTCGGCGATGCCTTTGACATCCGTGAATTCCACGACCAGGTGCTCAGCCATGGATCCATACCGCTCGACATCCTGGAAAAGCAGGTGGATGCCTGGATCGCCCGCAAGCTGGCCGCAAGGCAGGCCAATCCATCCTGACTCTCGGTCATCACCCCCGGGCCCGCCCGGGGGTGATCTGTCTCCGCGCCTTCGCTCTGGGTTATCATGGGCAATTGGTTCGCAGCCTGACTGTCACCATGAGCGACACAGTACATCCCATCCAGCGCCGTCGGTCCGTCCCCGTGCGGGTTGGCAGCCTCACTGTGGGCGGCGACGCGCCAATCGTCGTCCAGTCCATGACCAACACCGACACCGCCGATGTGGATTCCACGGTGCGCCAGGTCAGCGACCTGGCCCGGGCAGGGTCGGAAATCGTGCGCATTACGGTCAACAACACCGAAGCGGCCGCCGCGGTACCACGTATCAAAGACCAGCTGACCGCAGCGGGAATCGATGTGCCACTGGTCGGCGACTTTCACTTCAATGGGCACAAGCTGCTCGACCAGTACCCTGACTGCGCCGCCGCGCTGGACAAATACCGCATCAATCCGGGCAATGTCGGTCGTGGCAGCAAGCGTGACACCCAGTTTGCGCAGATGATCGACATTGCCTGCCAACACGACAGGCCCGTGCGCATCGGCGTCAACTGGGGCAGCCTGGATCAGGACCTGCTCACCCGCCTGATGGATGAAAACGCCCAGGCTCCCGACCCACTGGACGCGGCCGGAATCATGCACGAAGCAATGATCCGGTCGGCACTGGACAGTGCCGGACGGGCCGAGGAACTCGGGCTGCCTCACGATCGCATCATCCTCTCCTGCAAGATGAGTGGCGTGCAGGATCTGATCGCCGTCTACACCGCGCTGGCACAACGCTGCGACTATCCGCTGCACCTCGGCCTGACCGAAGCCGGTATGGGCACCAAGGGCGTGGTGGCCTCGACTGCCGCGCTGGCGGTGCTTCTGCAACGGGGCATCGGAGACACCATCCGCATTTCCCTGACGCCGGACCCTGGCGGTGCCCGCACACGTGAAGTGCAGGTGGCCCAGGAAATCCTGCAATCCATGGGCCTGCGGGCCTTCACCCCGATGGTTGTCGCCTGTCCGGGCTGCGGACGCACTACCAGCACCTTCTTCCAGGAACTGGCACGCGACATCCAGGGCTATCTGCGCGAGCGCATGCCGGCCTGGCGTCGCGAGCGCGTGGGTGTGGAATCCATGACGGTGGCCGTGATGGGCTGCGTGGTGAACGGTCCCGGCGAAAGCCGGCATGCCAACATCGGCATCAGCCTTCCCGGCACAGGAGAGCGCCCGGTGGCGCCGGTGTATGTGGACGGGGAAAAAACGGTCACGCTGAAAGGCGACAAGATAGCGGAAGATTTCCAGAAGATCGTAGACGATTACGTCAATTCACGTTACAAGCCGCGCACAAGCGCATGACTGCCCGAGGCCGGCCAACGTCGCCCCGGCCCGCCCGAATTGCTAAAATCACCGCACGAGGTGATAGATCATGAGTAAAGGTACCAAATACGAAGCCAAGGTCCCCGACGAAAACGGCCATATCCACTACACGGCCGAGGAGGACCAGATCTGGCACGAATTGATCACCGCGCAGAAGGAGATTCTGCCGGGGCGCGCCTGCCGGGAATACCTGGATGCGCTGGAGCGGATGGAGTTCCCGGAAGATCGCGTACCCCAGTGCAGCGAGGTGTCAGAGGTCCTGATGGATCATACCGGGTGGGCCGTCGAGCCGGTGCCGGCGCTGATCAACTTCGACCGGTTTTTCGCCTTGCTCGCGGACAAGAAATTCCCGGCGGCGTCCTTCATCCGCACCCGCGAGGAGATGGAATACCTGCGCGAACCCGACATCTTTCATGAAGTGTTCGGACATACGCCGCTGCTCACCGACCAGCGTTTTGCCGATTTCACCCATGCCTACGGCAAGGCCGGCCTGGCCGCCAGCAAGGAAGACCGCAAGTATCTCGCGGCGCTTTACTGGTTCACGGTGGAGTTCGGACTGATGAACACGCCGGAGGGGCTGCGCACCTATGGCGCGGGCGTAGTCTCGTCGATTGGCGAAACCAAATATTCCGTGGAAAGCGACATCCCGGTTCGCAAGCAGTTCGACCCCGTAGAGGCGATGCGCACGCCCTACCGGATCGACATTTTTCAGACCACATACTTCGTCATCGACAGCCTGGACGATCTTTTCAAGGTCGCCCAGCAGGACCTGATGGCCATGGTGGAGGAAGCCAAGCGACTGGGCATGTATGCTCCCACCTACCCGACCGACGACCTCCCGGCGCACAAGGCGGCGATCTACTAGACGCCTTTCGCCGGCCCTCAAACCACCATTCGAAACACCCAAGGGGAAAAAATGAGCGATCTCAGCCTGAAGCATTGCGTGCCATGTGAAGGCGGTGTCGATCCATTCGACGCGGAGCAGACAAACGAATATCTGACCAAACTCGACGATGACTGGTCAGTGTCCGAGGACGGCAAGGAAATTCACCGGGACTTCAAGTTCAAGGGCTTCCACCGCACCATGGGCTTCGTCAACGCGGTCGCCTGGATTGCCAACAACGAAGGTCATCACCCGGACATGGAAGTAGGCTACAATCATTGTCACATCCACTTCACGACGCACGCCATCGGCGGACTGTCGGAAAATGATTTCATCTGTGCCGCCAAGGTAGACGAATTGTTGCCCAGGGCTTGAGTACGGATCATTGCATTGCCCGGCAATGCATGAAAAACCCCGCGCCAGGCGGGGTTTTTTGTTGCCGGGTCGCATGTCAGGTCAAATCTGCGGGTTGCGCGGAGGCAACTCGGCACCCAGCCCCATCGCCCGGCGCATGAAGGCGTGCTTGACCGGACCCAGCCGGTTGCTGATGGCCAGCCCGGCATTGCGCAGGAAGCGCAGCGGTGCGTACGAGTTGCCGAATCCCCGCTTGAAGGCGTCAAAGGCGCCCAGCATGAGCAGATTTTCCGGCTTGCGGGCACGCTCATATCGACGCAGAAGAGAGCGGTCACCAGGGTCCCGGCCGTGTTCACGCCCTTCGA
Source organism: Gammaproteobacteria bacterium (assembly GCA_050115425.1). Classification (GTDB taxonomy): domain Bacteria; phylum Pseudomonadota; class Gammaproteobacteria; order Natronospirales; family JASFQN01; genus JASFQN01. The sequence goes on from JASFQN010000082.1 coordinate 9,852, forward strand.
GCACTTGCGTGGCCAATTCGCTGGCATCCATCAGGCCAAGATTGGCCCCCTGGCCGGCCAGCGGATGGACAGCATGCGCGGCGTCGCCCACCAGGGCGAAACGTCTGGCGATGTAGGAAGGCGCATACTGCGCCTTCAGTTCAAAGCCGGCACGTGTTCCCACGCCTGTGACACGACCCAGGCAGGCATCGCTGGCTTCGGTGAGCGCCGTGCAGAACGCCTCTTCATTCATTTCGCTCAACGTGGCGGCCTGCTCCACCGAGGTGGACCAGACAATCGAACAGCGGCCATCCGCGAGCGGCAGGAAGGCCAGAGGCCCCTCGGGCATGAATCGCTGCCAGGCGGTCTCGCGATGCGGCTTC
>JASFQN010000083.1:0-10213 GCA_050115425.1 Gammaproteobacteria bacterium
TCCAGGTCAAAAAAAATACTCGCGAAGGTCGAAAAGAAATGAGATCGAGAGTGTTCCGTTCAGAACAATATTGTTCTGGCCCGGAAAAATGCCATAATAAATGCCTGCTTCCGGGCGCACCTGTGTTGCGTTTCGATGCGCCGCAGCGCGGCTGCTTGTTCTTTGGCCCTGGATTTACCGAAATATCGTAAAGGAATTGATTGATGAAGACGTGGATAAAGATTTTACTCGGCGTTGTAGTGGTTTTCGTTCTCGCTATCGGAGCTGTTTTCTACTTTACATCAGGAATGGTGGACACTGCAGATGCCTTCTTCAAGGCGGCGAGGAATCACAATATTGAAGAAGCGCGAAGCTATCTTTCGGAGGATTTCAGAGCCAGTACGGACAAGGAGGATCTCTCCCGGTTTCTTGTCAATAAGGAAATCGCCAATTTCACAGAAACCAATTGGGCCAGTCGTAAGATAAGTGGTGGCCGTGGGGAACTGGATGGCTCCATCACTACCAGCACGGGTGGCGTCGTTCCGATAAAAATGATGTTTATCAAAGAAAATGACGCGTGGAAGATTTATGCAATCCAGAAACCGACCGCAGGCCTGCAATCGGAGGAATCCTCACCATCGATTCCCGGCAAGGATGAGCAAATATCGCTTGTTAGAAAGTCAATGCATGATTTCATTGTCTCCGTCAATCATGAAAATATGGAGCACTTTCGTAGCGGTATTTCCAACCTCTGGAAAAAGCAAATTACTACTGAGCAATTAAATAAGGCGTTCAAGTCAGTTATTGACTCTGGTGCAAACTGGTCGGTACTCGAAAGCGTCAAGCCGACAATTTCGGATGCAACGATTGATGACAATGGCATCTTGGCGTTGGCGGGCACCTACCAAACGCAGCCAAGTATCATATTCAACCAGAAGTACATCTACGAAGGGCTTGCGTGGAAGCTCGTCGGCTTCAGCATTCATACGAAGTAATGCCATCCAACCCATTATTGGGCTTCTTGTTGCTTGACCTTGTCGAACTCAGGCCCCAACTGAATCCGGAGAAAGCATGCAGAAAGTCTTTATAAGAGATGCGAGTGCTTCTGACTGGCCCGCCATCTGGCTGCTCATCAAGCAGGTTTCCGCCGAAGGTGAAACCTACATCTATCCGCGCGATATTGATGAAGAACTCGCCCATGCCATCTGGATGGAAGGGGCGGATTCGAGAGTGTCGGTTGCCCTGGACGACCAGGGGATGCTGCTGGGGACGGCAAAGGCGGGAAGGAATTACATGGGTCCGGGGTCGCATGTCGCGACCGGCAGCTACATGGTCACGGCGACCGCGCGAGGCAAGGGTGTTGGCGCTGCACTCGCACAAGACTCGATTACCTGGGCGCGGGGCCGGGGATTCCGCACCATGGTTTTCAATGCGGTCGTGTCAACGAACACCGTCGCGCGCCGCCTGTGGCAACGGCTCGGTTTTTCCGATGTGGGGTTGATAAAGAGTGCCTTCCGGCTGCCGGATGGCGGATTCGCCGACCTGGTGGTGATGCAGAAAGACCTGTAAACGGGACTCGCAGGGGGCAACGGAGGATCAGCTCAGCGCAGAGGCCGGGGTTCAACTGGCGCCTCTGGTCAGTTTGAGGGAGCCGGGGTTGATCCGCCTCGGTCTCCCACCCGGGCAATAACATCCGCATAGTCACGAATCCGCCGTACGTAGCGGACCGGCTCGGTTCCGCGTGCGTATCCGTACTTCAGATGCTTGTAGTACCGCTTTTGGGCCAGTAGCGGCAGGATGTGGCGTACATCTTCCCAGCGGCGCGGGTTTTCCCCCGCTCTCCGGTCAGGTGCATGGCGTCGCGCAGGTGGGCGAAACCGACGTTGTAGGCGGCGAGGGCGAAATAGTTCCGATCCGCCAGTGGGATGGCAACGTCCAGGCGGTCTTCCATCCGGGCCAGGTAGCGGGCGCCGCCCCGGATGCTGTGTCGGGGGTCCAGACGGTTCTTCACGCCCATGGCGCGGGCCGTGGACCGCGTGAGCATCATGATGCCGCGCACGCCGGTGGGACTCACGGCATTCGGGTTCCAGCGTGATTCCTGGTACGCCTGGGCGGCGAGCAGGGCCGGGGAGAATGGGGTATTTTCGGCCGCCTGCGCGAAGATTTCGGCGTACCGGTTGTACCGGCCGTCCAGGCGTTCGCGAAGCTTGGCCTTGTCGACGTAATTGAACTTAACGATGAAGCCGTAGTATCGCTCCATTACGCGGTGGAGCTTTCCCGTACGCCGGTAGTCATCCAGCCAATGCTTCACCACGGCGGCGAGCTTGTCCGATCCCCTGGGCATCGGCCAGGCGAGCTTTTGGGGTTGGGTGAGGTTGAACATCACCAGCAGGTCCGGATAGTAGCGCCGGTTCACCCTGGCGATGTTGGAATCTGCAATGGTGCAATCGATCTCGCCCTTCCACACCTTGCGCAGCAACTGTTCCGTCCCGAGGTCGTTGACCACGTTCCAGTGCAGGCCGGGGTGCTGCTTACGCAAAGATTCCAGCATCTGGGTGTAGCTGCTGTCCGATACCAGGGTCAGGTTCCGGACGCCGACCAGGTCGTCGACATTGCGGGGCTTCCCGCTGTCGGCGTTGCATACCACCTGCTGGGTGACAGACTCGTAGGCGGGGCCGAAATCCGCCTGTGCTTCCCGGTCGGACGTGAGCGTCCGCCCGCCGGCCGCCAGATCGACACGGCCGGCACGCACGGCATCCAGCATTCCGGCCACGGAATCGAAGCGGCGAAAATCGGCCTTCACGCCCAGCGAGGCGGCGAAAGCCTTGGCAAGGTCGTGCTCCGGCCCGGCGGGGTCGCCGTTGCGGTCGATATACCAGACCGTGGGAGCATTGCGCGTGGCGATCACCAGCTTGCCGCGCTTCTTGATGGCCGCGGGTCGGCCCGCCCCCTTCAAGGGCGTTTCAGGAGGCGGCGTGTCACAGGCGCTTACAAAAAGCACCGCGATTGTCGTAAGAAGACCGACCGCCAATCGCATTGGATCCCTCCCTTTGACTCCCCCAACAGACTAGCAGAGTGAGAATCAGGTAGCGTCACGGGACGGGTGGGTGTGTTAGCCTTCGCGATCCTGCGTGCGGCTCCGCTTTCGACGGCCGCTCACGCAAACCCCGTTCCGGGGATGGAACCTGGCTTCGATAATTCGGTCTCTATTGCATCGGCCCTGGCTGGCGGCAATGGGACTGGCGTTGCCGCGTTCCACCCGGGTATCCGCATCATGAATGGCGAAGGGAGGTTCTTTTGACGCATCCAGAAGGGGGGGACAGGCGTGTAGGTCGGATCGGGTATGGCGCCATGCGTCTGCCGGGTGTGAGAGGCACTGCCGAAGATACGGCGTTGGCCTGCGACCTCCTGCAGGAGGCGGTAGGGCTCGGCGCCAGCGTGATCGACACGGCCGATTTCTATGGTGGCGGACTTGCCAACCGCCTGATTGCGAAGGCGCTTGCGCCCTATCCCGACCGCTTGATCATTTCAACCAAGGTCGGTGTGAAGGCCAATGCCGACGGGCGTCCGGCGCCGGCCGCCACCCCGCAGGAGATCCGCGACACGGTTGAGCGGGATCTGGGCAATCTGGGGCGGTCGGCCCTCGACCTCGTGTTTCTGCGCCTTCCAGGCGGCCCGCTCGGGGATTCCGGCGTACCCATGGAACGCTCGCTGGAGTGCCTGGCGGAACTGCAGTCGGACGGTATCGTCAGGCACATAGGGTTGAGCAGCGCGACGGCAAAACAAATTGAAGCGGCGAGCGCCATTGTCTCCGTGGATGCCGTCCAGAACGCCCTGTTCATTGGCGGCGGTCAGTCCACGGAGGTGGTGCAGCTTTGCACCGACAGGAAAATCCCGTTCTTCGCCTATTTCCCATTGGGCATGGGTACATTGATAGAAAAGAAAGTGGATCTGACGCCACTGGCCACTACCTACCGGGCATCAACGTCACAAGTCGCATTGGCGTGGCTGCTATCCCTTTCTCCCGTGGTGGTGCCCATCCCCGGAACCTCGAATCCGGAGCACCTGCGGGAAAACATGGCATCGGAGCGCATTGTACTCTCAAACGACGATGCAAGACGGTTGAGCGACGTGGCGTAACGAGATCTACATGAGCGCGTTGACTGACAGACCTGAACCGGCGTCTGTGAACCATGGCGTTCCAGGCCCGTGCGTGGCCTCGCACTGTGCCGCCATTCCGGGGTGCGCGCCCGAATGCGTGACTTCGTGACTCATTGATCCCTGCCTGCCATGCAAGGAGACGACAAGCATGCTCAAAGTATACGGGGACCGGCTGTCCGGGAACTGCTACAAGGTTGAACTCCTGCTGAACCTTCTCGGGATGCCCTATGAATGGGTTCCGGTCAATATCCTCAGGAAGGAAAACCGTTCGCCGGAGTTTCTTGAGAAGAACCCCGGTGGAAAAATTCCCTTACTCGAAACCGATACGGGCACGTGCCTCCCGGAATCCAATGCCATTCTTCACTATCTCGCGGAAGGCACGGCCTTTCTGCCATCCGACAGGTTGGCAAGGGCTCAGGTGCTTCGCTGGCTGTTCTTCGAGCAATACAGTCACGAACCTTACATCGCGGTAGCCCGCTTCATTGTTCGCTATCTTGGCCGCCCCGCCGAACAGGAGGCCCGGCTCCAGGCGAAAATGCAGCCTGGCCATGCTGCGCTCGACTTGATGGAGCGCCACCTCCAAAGCCGAACGTTCTTTGTGGACGAGCATTACACCATCGCCGACATCGCGCTGTACGCCTACACCCACGTGGCCGAGGAAGGGGGGTTCGAGCTGGCGCCCTATCCGAACATCCAGAGGTGGCTTGCTCGTGTCGCGGCTCAGCCCGGACACGTGGTCATGGGCGAGACCGATGAAGATGAACCGGCCGCCGTCTGACCGGGCTTCCGGACCCGCTCGGCCCCGTCGCTCTCCGCGGACGGTGGGTCGCGGTTGTCGTCGGCTCGCGGGAGCGCCTCCCCATGGATGACCTGATTCACGTCCGTCCGCTCGAGCGGTTCGACTACGATGGATGGAGACCACTCTGGGACGGCTACAACGCGTTTTACGGCCGTGTTGGCACCACGGCCCTGCCGGAAGAAATCACCGCCAGCACCTGGGAACGTTTCTTTTCACAGGAGGAACCCGTTCGCGCCCAGGTCGCGCTGTGTGAAGGAAAAGTGGTTGGCCTGGTGCATTACCTCTTTCACCGCAGTACGACTCGTCTGGAGAATGTCTGTTATCTGCAGGACCTGTTTACAGGGGAGCCAGTGCGCGGCAAAGGCATCGGTCGCCGGCTGGTCCTTGCCGTCCATGATGATGCCCGACTCACGGGGTGTTCGCGTGTGTACTGGCACACCCAGTCATCGAACACGGCAGGCCGGGCGCTTTACGACAAGGTGGGCGAGTACAAGGGGTTCATCGTCTACGCGAACGAATTGCCGCACGGACGAACCACCAAGTGAGCCACGGTCCCGGATAAATCACGCATGCTGGCACTGCAATCCTGAATGGAGCGAAAGATGAAACTCTACCGCCTGATTACCGGCCCGGATGACGACGCATTTTGCCGCCGCGTGTCGGCATCGCTGAACAACGGCTGGCAACTGCACGGCAGCCCGTCCCTGACCTTCGACGGTACGAACACGATCGCGGGACAGGCGCTGGTGAAGGAAGTCGAGGGCGAGACATTTTCGGACGACACCGAACTGCGGTCGTATTGAACTGGCGGCGGGAGTCCGCCGTCGGACACCCCGATCACGCCCCGGTGTCCAGAGACCGAGAACGGCGGCTGCATGACAAAAGTCACCACGCTGTTTTCGGCGATATAATGAACCGGCCTGCGATGGCAACGGAATGGCTGCCGCACCGGCTCCATCCCCCCAGCCCGGCATTCAAAGGCCGATACCGGAGATCGCATCATGGAATTCTCCACTGACGATTATATGAACGAGCCGGTGAAATACCCCGCGCTCCATGTCACGAATCTGAAGGCCGAGGGCGGGCAAATCACGGACACTTACCGGAACCTGGTGATCAACCGGGTGAACGGCAGTTGCCTGAGGCTCGCCTCTTTCGAGGGCGAGTACCGCTGGCACCAGCATCCCGCGTCGGATGAACTGTTCATCGTCGTTGAAGGCCGTCTCGCCATCGACCTGGAAGGCGGGCAGACGCTCGAGCTCGGTCCCTGGGAAAGCGTCACGGTTCCCGCGAAGACGGTCCACCGGACGCGTGCCATCGGGCGCACGGTCAATCTGTGCTTCGAGGAGATCGGCGCCGAGACGGTGTTTGTCGAGCCCGGGGCATGAGGCCTGGAGCGCGGGCGAGCAGATGACGTCCTTGCCGGCCTAATCCCACTGGTTGGCATTCTTCGGCCAGCCCGGCCGCTGGACCCGGACCACGCAAAACCGCTGGCCCGTGGGTGCCTGCATGACCACCCAGCGCTCGAGCTGATCGACAACGCGGGCGCCCTGCTTCTCCAGCCGGGCCACTTCCGCGGGGATGTCGTCGGTTTCGATATCAATGTGGACACGGCTCTCGTGTGCGACTTTCTGGATCTGCACGGCAGGTTCGTCCGGAGGCGTTTCGAGCATCCGGTAGTCGCCGCGAGTGCCCGGGTGCTCATGATCAATTGCTCGCCCCAGCGCCGCGGCCCAGAATGCGGCGGCTTCATCGACGTCGGCGGTGTTGCAGTCAATCAGTAGCGCGCACAGTCGGGAATAATGCATGAGTGTTCCTCAATGGCCGATGGAATTGTTTCCAGGCGCCGCCACGGCATGCGCAAGGCGCGCCTGTCAGCTCTCGTATTCGCCAAGCGACGTTTCGCGTGTGGTCAGCGCTGCGCATTGTTCGTCCAGGCGGAGATATTCTCCGGCGAAGTCCCGGCGGAATGCCTTGTAGTCTTCCAGGCTCCGCCAGCGGTCGATGGTGATGTAGCGCAGTCGCGATTCGCGGTCGTGCAGCAGCAGGGTTTCGATGTAGCCCGGCGCCTGCCGGAAGAGCCGTTCCCAGCTTCCGCCCGGACCGTAGTGCCGCAGAAAATCGGCCTCGTGTCCCGGATCGACATAGAACTCCCAAATACAGGCGTAGCCGGCCATGGTGCAATCTCCTGTCGCGGGGCTATCGGGTTGAAGCATAGAGCAACGCGGGAAAAAGGGGGAGGCGGTTCGTTGCACCCCGCGTTGCGCGACGGGGCTTCGACAGCCTGGCGAAAATGAGGGACCCGCCACCCTGGGGTGGCGGGTCCTGGCGTTTCCGCCCTTTCGCCTGGATCAGAGGTTGCGGGCCTGGTCGATGGCGTCCTCCAGGCGCTCTTCGCCCTCTCTGGCCTGCTTGGCCAGTTGCTTGTAGACCGCCTGTTGCGCCGGGGTCGGGTCGGTGTAGGCGAGCCCGATGTCCGCCGCCAGGTAGGCCAGGTGGCTGCGCAGCCTGGTTTCGTGCAGCAGGCTGCCTTCGCTGGAATGGATATTGAGCTGCACCAGGTCGTTGATGGCGTCGTTCAGGTGGGCAAGCAGCTTGGCCGCGCGCGCCTGGCTGACCTGGTGCGCTTTCACCCCGGCCTGCAGCTTGTCGCGTGCCGCGATGGCGCGGTTCAGGGTCTTGTCGAGGGTGTCCAGCCGTTCATGGATCGCGAGCTGGAGTTTGAGCCTCGCAATCAGGTCGGCCTGGCTGGCGTCCAGGCGCGGATCGAGTTTCACCTGGAAGGTCTGGCTCTGGGCATGGCCGCCGTAGTTCAGCGTCACACGGTACGTGCCGGGGACGACGACGGGCCCGTCCACTTCATCCGGCAGGCCGCCGGCGGCGATCGGGGCTTCGAAACCGTCGACCTCCGTGGCCGGCGTATAGCGCAGGTCCCACTGGAACGCGTTCATGCCGGGTTCGATGCCGGTGAGTTTTTCCAGGGCTTCCTTGCGCCGCTCGCTGGGCTTCTTCTCCGGTTGTGGCTCCTTCGGCTTTTCCTGCTTCTTCGCCTTGTGCAGGTCGAAGCTGCGGATGACATGGCCGTCGGTATCCGTGAACGTCAGCTTTGCCGGCGTATCGCCGTGGTAATTCGCCGGGATGTGGAAGAATACCGCCGCACCGAACGCCGGATTTTCGCCGACGTCGGCGTGCTTGCGCGGGTGATCCGGCTTGCCGTAGGCGTGGCTGAGCCAGGCCGCATCCGGCGCGAACAGGGCGGGCGAGTCACTCGCCACGCTGTGCGGCCGGGTGAGCTGTTCCAGCAGGTGCAGGTTGTCGAGTATCCAGAACGCCCGGCCGTGGGTGGCGATGGCGACGCTGCCCTGGCGGGTGTTGATCCTGAGGTCCCGCACCTGCACGTGCGGCAGGTTGAGGCCGAGGGGCTGCCAGTGCGCGCCGCCGTTCAGGCTCATGTACACCGTGTTCCTGGTAGTCAGGAAGAGCAGGTCCGCGTCGTCCGGATCCTGGCGGATGGCGAAGGTGTACTGGTCGTCCGGCAGGCCGTCGGTGATCAATTTCCAGTGCCGGCCGTAGTCGGTGGTCTTGTAGACATACGGCTTGTAGTCGTCCCACATGTAGCGGCGCGCGCTGAGGTAGGCGGTGCCCTTGTCCGTGTGCGAGGGCTCGATGCAGCTGACGCGCGTCCACTTGGGCAGGCCCTTCGGCGTGATCTTCTTCCAGTGCTTGCCGCCGTCAGTGGTGATGTGCACCAGTCCGTCGTCCGAGCCGGCCCAGATCACGTCGCCGTCCTGCGGCGAGGCGGCCAGTGCCGAGAGTGCCGGGTAGAGTTCGGCGCCGGACTGATCGAGATCGATCGGCCCGCCGGAGGGCGCTTCCGTGGCCGGGTCATTGCGGGTGAGATCGGGACTGATGCGCGTCCAGTTGTTGCCGTGGTCTGTGCTTTTGAGCACGTACTGCGCGCCGAGCAGCAGTTCGTTCTGCCGCGCCGAGGAAAACAGGATGGGATGCGTCCACACCAGGCGGTATTTCAGTTCCCCGGCGGAGGCGCCTTCCTGGTAGTGCGGCCAGGGGCTCACGCTCCGGTATTCCTCGGTCTTGCTGTTGTATTTGAGGAAGATGCTGTAGTAGCCGCTGCCGTAGGTGACATCCGGGTTGCCGGGCTCGGGCACGGTGAAGGTGCTCTCGCCGTAGGCCACACGGTGCCAGGCGCTGAGCGGAATCTTCTGCTCGCGGGTGGCGCTCGGTCCCTCGAACGAGCCTTCATCCTGCTGGGCTCCGTAGACGTGGAACGGGAACTGGTCGTCCAGATTGATGTGATAGAACTGGCCCGTGGGCTGGTTGTGTTCCGGGCTCCAGGTCTTGCCGCCGTCGGTGGTCACGGTGGCGCCTCCGTCATTGCCTTCCAGCATGACGTCGGTGTTGTCCGGATTGATCCAGAGGATGTGGTTGTCGCCGTGCGGTGTCTTGAGCCTGGTGAACGTCTTGCCGGCGTCGCGCGAGACGTAGAGCGCGTCCACTTCCGGCACGTAGACGGTGTCCGCGTCTTTCGGATCGACAAAGATGCTCATGTAATAGAAGGCGCGCTGACGCAGCTTCATGTCGTCGTTCACGCGGCGCCAGGTCTTGCCGGCGTCGTCCGAGCGGAACACGCCACCGTCCTTCGCCTGCATGATGGTGTAGAGAGTGCCCGGATGGCTCTTCGACGCGGTGATGCCGATCCGGCCGAGCACTCCGCGTGGCAGCCCGGCGTGGCGGGTGATGTCATGCCAGTGGGCACCACCGTCCGTGCTCTTGTAGAGGCCGCTGCCGGGCCCGCCGCTGGTCAGCGACCATGGCGTGCGTTGTGCCTGCCACATGGCCGCATACAGGGTGTCGGGGTCGTTGGGGTCCATCACGAGGTCGATGGCGCCGGTCTTGCTGTTCACGTAAAGGATCCGGTGCCAGGTCTTGCCGCCGTCGGTGGACTTGAACACGCCCCGGTGGGTACCGGGCTGGAATACGTGACCCATGGAGGACACGTAGACGACGTCCGGGTCGGTCGGGTCGACCACGATGCCGGTGGTGGTGCGCGTGTCGCGAAGACCTGCGTACTGCCACGTCTTGCCGGCGTCGGTGGACTTGAAGACGCCGTCGCCGGTGATCATGTCTCCGCGGATGTCGCTCTCGCCGGTGCCGGCATAAATCACGTCGGGGTTCGACGGCGCAACGGCAATGGCGCCGATGCTGTCGCTGGAGCCGGGCAGGGCGTTGTCGGAGATGTTCTCCCACTTCACG
>JASFQN010000084.1:0-10190 GCA_050115425.1 Gammaproteobacteria bacterium
ACGGAGTTCCGCAGTTTCCGGATGTCCCGCCCGGAGAAGGAGCGGCGCCGCGATGTGATCGAGTTCACCCTGTCCACGGCACTGCCCGAGGAGGCCCGGCATGAACGCTCGCCTGGCTAGACTGCAGGAACGCATTGACGGACTGACGCTGCGCGAGCGCACGCTGATATTCGTGGCGCTGGTGGCCGTGGTTGCCTTTCTCTGGTACGCGCTGCTGATGCAGCCGCTCGAGCGCAAACAGGAAATCCTGCAAAGCCAGGTCGCCAGCACGCAGAGCGAGATCGACGCCACCAACCAGGCGATCCAGATGCTGCTGGCGAAACGGCATCAGGACCCGGATGCCGAGAACCGTCGCGAGTTGACCACGCTGCAGAGCGAGATAGGGGACCTCGACCGGCAGTTGTCCCAACTCACGGCCGGACTCATCGGACCCGAGGAAATGACCAGCGCCCTTCGGGCCGTCCTGAGCCACCAGAAGGGATTGCGCCTGATCAGCGTGGAAAGCATCGCGGCCAGGCCCCTCTTCGAGCAGGCCGAGTCATCGAAGGACAAGGCGGGGTCCGCCCGGCAGCCGATCTACACGCACGGCCTCAGACTCACCCTGGAGGGCAGCTATCTGGCGGCACTCGATTATCTGAAAGCGCTGGAAGCACTCAAGTGGCGTTTCTTCTGGGATCGAGTCGAGATCAAGGCGCTTGATTATCCGAACAACCGCATCACGATCATCGTCCATACTCTGAGTCTCAGGGAGGGATGGATTGGTGCGTAAAGCAGTCGCATTGCTGGTCCTTCTTATAGCCGCGGCCACGCTCCTTCAGGCTCGTGCCGAGGAAGGAACGCTTGCCGATCCCATGCGCCCGGATTACCTGTCCCGGCGAACGACCACTCACCAGCGTCAGACACCGCGCTGGACACTGACCTCCACTCTGATTTCACCGGACCGTCGCCTGGCCGTGATAAACGGACAGACCGTCAAGGTTGGTGATACGGTAAACGGTGCGTCGGTGGTGGAAATCCTGCCCTATGCCGTGAAACTGAGGAGCAGGGGAAAAATGATAACGGCAACACTATTGACGGGCGATATGAAAAGACCCGCACAACGATGAACGACCAGGGCGGATCGAGATGAAGCGATTTATCCGAATGACCTTGATTGCCGTCTGTACAGCCACGGCTGGCTGTGCGACCGGCAACATGAAACCGGACAGCGCCAGAGACCAGATACACCAGGCGCTTCAGGAGAGCGCAAAGAGCGCCGCGCCGCGGGCTGGCAAGCCGCCCGAGGATGTGAGCAACGCCCTGCTGCCAGACGTGGGCGTGACGCTCCCTGCCGGCAGCGCCGGCGGCCGCGAGGAACGGTTCGACATCAACGTGAGAAATGTCGATGCGCGCAGCTTCTTCATGGGCCTGGTCAAGAACACGCCCTACAACATGGTCGTACACCCGCAGGTGACCGGCCGAATCTCGCTCACGCTGAAGAATGTCACTGTGCCGGAAGTCATGGACACGGTCCGCGATGTCTACGGCTACGATTTCCAGAAGACCGCTTCCGGCTACCTTGTCCTGCCGGCGAAGATCCAGACCCGCATTTTCCAGGTCAACTACCTCAACTTCACCCGCAAGGGCAAGTCGAAGACGCGTGTGACATCGGGGCAGAGCACCGAGAATCCCGCGGCCCAGAACCCTTACGGCGGCGGACTCTACGGCGGCGCGTACGGCGGTGGAGGCGCAGCCGGTGGTGGCAACAACCGGGAGGATTACCAGGCCGGCACGGAAATCGACACCGAGATGAAATCCGAGTTCTGGGACGATCTCAAGACAACCCTGGATGCCATTGTCGGCAACAAGGACGGACGCAAGGTCGTGGTCAATGCCGACTCGGGTGTCGTGGTTGTACGGGCCATGCCGGATGAATTGCGCGACGTACGCAACTATCTGGATCGCGTGCAGGGCGCGGCCACGCGCGAAGTCGTGCTCGAAGCCAAGATCGTGGAAGTGACGCTCAACAATGGCTTTCAGTCGGGTATCAACTGGAGCGCGCTGGGCCGCCCGGGTAGCGGCAAGACGGTGCTCGGCGGCAATGTAGGCGGTCAGGGATTGTTCGACAACGGTGCATCCGACCTTTCCGGCACGTCGCTGAATCTTCAACCGGGGACTTCCCCGCTCGACAGTCTGCCGAGCTCGGCCTTTGGCGGCACATTTGCACTGGCGCTCAATCTCAACGATTTCAATGCCTTCATCGAGCTGCTCGATACCCAGGGCGATACGCACGTGCTGTCCAGCCCGCGCGTGGCCACGGTCAACAACCAGAAGGCCGTGATCAAGGTAGGTTCGGACGAGTTCTTCGTTACCGGGGTGACCAGCAACACCGTGACGGGTACGGCCACTTCAACCAATCAGAACATCATCCTGACGCCATTCTTCAGCGGCATCGCGCTGGATGTGACACCGCAGATCGATGACGATGGCCAGGTGATCCTGCACATTCATCCGACCGTGAGCGACGTGCGCGATCAGCGCAAGGAAGTGACGGTCGGCGGCCAGACCCAGAGCCTGCCGCTGGCGTTCAGCGAAGTGCGGGAATCCGACAGCGTGGTCCGGGCCAGGAGTGGCCAGATCGTGGTGATCGGCGGCCTGATGAAGACTTCCACCAAGGACGAAGTGGCGCAGACACCTTTCCTCAGCGACATTCCGCTGCTCGGACAGTTGTTCACCCAGAAGCGCCAGCGCCAGGTCAAGACGGAACTCGTTATCCTGTTGAAGCCGGTTGTGGTCAACAGCCCCAGCGACTGGTCCAACCTCGCGCACGACCATCTGGACGACTTCCGGAACATGGAAGGTCTGGGAAAAGGCGATTCTGCCCACTGAGGCCGTATTCGGCAGGGGCGCGGCATGTACCTCGAATTCTATGGCCTGACCGAGCCGCCGTTCTCGCTGACGCCGGACACCGAGTTCTATTTCGAGAACCCGAGCCACCAGGAGGCGCTCAACGTACTGCTGGTAGCCCTGGAGTCGGGTGAGGGCTTCATCAAGGTCACCGGCGAGGTCGGTCTGGGCAAGACGCTTCTTTGCCGCAAGCTGCTCAATTCCCTGGGTGACGACTGGGTCACCGCCTATATTCCCAACCCCCATCTTTCGCCGGTCGCGGTACGTCTGGCACTGGCGGAAGAGCTGGGCATCCCGCTGCGTGGCCGCCAGACCCAGGAACAGGTTCTGCGCGAGATCACGCGCAAGCTCATCGAGCTTCGCGCCGAAGGCAAGCGCACGGTGTTGCTGCTCGACGAGGCCCAGCAACTGCCCCAGGCGGCGCTCGAAGCAGTGCGTCTGCTGACCAACCTGGAGACGGAGAAATCCAAGCTTCTGCAGGTGGTGCTTTTCGGTCAACCCGAACTGGACGAGCGCCTCGATCGACCGGCCATCCGGCAACTCCGTCAACGGATCAGTTTCAGCTATACCCTGGATCCGATGACGCGGGAGCACGTCGGCGAATACGTTCGCCACCGCCTGCGCGTGGCGGGCTACCGTGGCGGGCCGTTGTTCCACGAACGCGCGGTGGATCTGATCTACCGAACCAGCCACGGAATCCCGCGGCTGATCAACATACTTTGTCACAAGGCCATGCTGGCCGCCTTCGGGCGGGGCGATGAGCAGATCACCCCCCGGCATGCGAACATGGCAATTCGCGATACGGAAGGGGTCGCGCGCGCAAGACCGATGCCCCGTGGACTCTGGTACGGACTGGCGGCGGCTGTCGTCGTGGTCCTCGGGCTGGCCTGGTGGCTGGGAGAATGGCGATGAGCCTGATCAATCAGATGTTGCGGGACCTGGAGGAACGCAAACGGCGCGATGCGGGCGAGGTCGAGCCGGTGCATGCGGTCCATGGCCCGACAAGACGTGGCCACAACGCCTGGCTCCGCCCAGCCGCTGGCGGTGCCTTTGTCGTGGCCGTTGCGCTCACCGCCTTCTGGGTGCTGCGTCCGACACCCCGGGCTACGGTGGCGCATTCGACAGCGACCGCCACTCCCGCGGCGACCGTGAGCGTCGCCCATGACGCGAATGCGACGATGTCAGCCTCACCTGTGGTGCCGCAGCCGGAGGCCGCGGCAAAGCCGAGAGCCGATGAATCCCGGCCCCCGGCCCCGGTGGTGACCGTTGCGACCGTCACTGGCGAAGCGGGCCGCTCGGGACTCCGCCTGAATCTGGATCCCGCCGGCCCGGTGGACGTCGAGCAAGCGGACGGAGACATCCGGGTGGTTCTGCCTGCCGGCGTGGACGCCGAGAAAGTGCGCGCCCGTGCGGCGGACCTGGGGGCGGTGGCAAGCGCCCTGGCAGGCGCCCGGACGGCCGGGCGCCCGGTCATCAACCTCACTCTCGCGAAAGGCTACCGCTTCAGTGGCAGCGTGCCGGCCGGCGGCCCGACAAGCGCGCTCCAGGAACTGACGTTGTGGTTCGCCGAAGTGCCGGAGAAGTCTGCCGAGCCGACGCCGCCGGTCGCGAAAGCCCCAGCAGCCACGCGCAAACCGGTGGCGGCTGAGCCGTCGAAAGCGGGTTCCACGCATGCGGCGGCAACATCCGCTGCGGGGGAGATGTCCATCCAGCCGCGCAAGCCCGGCCCGGCGGAGCTCGCGCGGCGCGCTTATGCGGCGGGCGCCACCGCTCTCCGGCACGGTGATTACGCGACCGCCGCGAGCGATTTTCGCAAGGCGCTTGACGAGCAACCCGCGCGGGTGGAATACCGGGAGGCGCTGGCGGCAGCCCTGGAGCAACTCGGCCGCACGGCGGAGGTGGACCGGCTGCTGCGCGAAGGCATGAAGTCGGATACTGACGGGGTCCGGCTGCGCAAGCTGTATGCCCGCATATTGCTCAACCGCGGCCAGCTTGATGAGGCCATTACCACGCTCCAGGGCAAGGAACCGACTGCCGAGGGCGATCCCGAATACCACGCTTTTCTGGCGGCCCTGCTTCAGCGCGCCGGACGCAACGCGGAGGCGGCCGCTGAATACCGCAAGGTGTTGGCAGTCCGCCCGACTGCCGGTGTCTGGTGGGCGGGCCTTGGCATATCGCTTGAGCAACTCGGCAAGGCGGATGAAGCCTATCAGGCCTATCGGCGGGCCCGTGACGAGGGTAACCTGAGCCCGTCGGTGGAACGCTACGTGACAGGCAGAATCAAGGCGCTGGCTCCGGAAGGCGGGGATCGATGATGAGGATGCTGAGCAGATGAGTCGGAAACAGAAAATCCGGATCGGGGACCTGCTGGTCCAGCACAAGGCGATCAGCGAATCGCAGCTCAAGGCCGCGCTCGAAGAACAGAAACGCAGCGGCCGCAAGCTGGGACGCGTGCTGATCGACCTGGGTTATATCGGCGAGGACGCGATGCTGACCATCCTGTCCAAGCAGCTCGATATTCCATTCATCGATCTCAAACACTACAACTTCGACCCTGAGCAGGCCCGGCTGTTGCCGGAAACACATGCGCGCCGATACCGGGCCCTGGTGCTCAATGCCAGGAATCACGATATTACCGTCGGGATGGCTGATCCCACGGACATCTTCGCCTACGACGAACTCTCCAGAATTCTGAAACGGCCGGTCAAGCTGGCACTGGTGCGGGAAGCGGATCTGCTGCGCGCGATCGATCTCGTCTACCGACGGACTGAAGAAATTTCCACCCTCGCCGAAGAACTCGGCGAAGAACTCTCACAGGGCGACTTCGATCTGGCGCAACTGGTCGCCGACGAGGCCCAGGTCGATGCCCCGGTCATCAAGCTGCTGCAGTCGATGTTCGAGGATGCCGTACAGGTCAACGCGTCCGACATCCACATCGAGCCGGATGAAACCGTGTTGCGCATCCGCCAGCGTATCGATGGCGTGCTGCACGAGCAGATCATTGAAGGCAAGCGCGTGGCGTCGGCGCTGGTGACACGTCTTAAGCTCATGTCCTCGCTGGACATTTCGGAAAAACGGCTGCCCCAGGATGGTCGCTTCAGCATCACGGTCAAGGGCAAGACCATCGATGTGCGTCTCTCGACCATGCCTGTGCAGTATGGCGAGTCGGTGGTCATGCGCCTGCTCGATCAGTCGGCCTCGTTGATGACGCTGAGCGAGCTGGGCATTCCCGCTGGCATGCTGCCCCGGTTTACGCGCCTGATCGAAAAACCCCAGGGCATGGTGCTGGTCACCGGGCCCACGGGCAGCGGCAAGACCACCACGCTCTATGCCGCGCTCAACCACATCAACAGCGCGGGCACCAAGATCATCACCGTGGAAGATCCGGTGGAATACCGTCTGCCGCGCATCAACCAGGTACAGATCAACAGCCGTATCGGCCTGGATTTTTCGCGCGTGCTCAGAACGGCACTTCGACAGGACCCGGACATCATCATGGTGGGCGAGATGCGCGATCAGGAAACCGTGGAGATCGGTCTGCGGGCTGCCATGACCGGCCACCTGGTCCTTTCCACTCTGCATACCAACGATGCGGTATCCACGGTCAGTCGACTGCTCGATATGGGGGCCGCGGGCTACATGGCGGCGGCGGCCCTGGACGGCGTCGTTGCTCAACGGCTCGTGCGCCGGGTCTGTGACAGCTGCTCCACGGATGACAGCCCCGACGCCCGGCAGATGGCCTGGCTGAGAGGCCGCATCGGCGCGGACAAGGCCGACACAATCCACTTCCGGAAAGGAGCGGGCTGCCCGTATTGTGGCCACACCGGCTATCGCGGCCGCATTGGCGTGTATGAATTGCTGGAAATGGATGAAACGCTGACCGACGCGCTCAGGAGAGACGACAGTGCGGAATTCGCCAGGGCGGCGCGCGCTCGCAAGGGCTTTCGTCCCCTGCTCATGTGCGCACTGGACTACGCGGCACAGGGAACGACGTCGCTCGAAGAGGTCATTCGGCTGGCCGGCGGTCTCGATGAGCTTGTCTCGGTCGAAACCGGCAAGACCGAAGGGCTGGTGGTCTGAACATGGCGATGTTCGACTACAGGGGCCGCACCGGGCGTGGTGAACTGATCACCGGGCAGCTGGAAGCGGATACCGCCGATGCGGTCGCCAACCAGTTGATCAACATCGGCGTTACCCCGATCGACATCAGTGCCGCGCGCGAGAAGACGGACGCCTGGGGCACGCTTGTCCGCCGGCTTGGAGGCGGGCGCCCCGGGCTGGAGGATCTCAGTCTGTTCAGCCGGCAGATGTACGCGCTGATCAAGGCCGGCGTGCCGCTGGTCCGCGGCCTGAGTTCGCTGGCCTCTTCGTCCCGCGAAGGGCAGATGAAGGACGCCCTGCACGACGTCCTGGACGTGCTGGAGTCGGGCCGCGACCTGGCCGCCGCGCTGGCCCGGCATCCGCGAATTTTCAATTCCCTTTATGTCAGCGTGGTACGTGTCGGTGAAGAATCCGGTCGGCTGGACGAGGCATTCCTGCGCCTCTATCACCACCTGGAGAGGGAACGCGCCACGCGCAACCAGGTGCGCCAGGCCTTCCGCTATCCGCTATTTGTCCTGGTGATGGTTGCCGGTGCCATCGCGGTCGCGACGGGCTTCGTGATCCCCGCTTTCAAGGGCATCTTCGATCAGTTCCACGCCCAGCTGCCGTTGCCGACCCGTATCATCCTTGCGGTCTCGGATTTCGTGGTTGCCTGGTGGCCGCTGATCATTGCACTCATCCTGGGGAGCGCCTTGGGCTGGATCCTCTACATCCGCACCGAAGCCGGCCGCTATCGCTGGGGGCGATGGAAGCTGCGCCTTCCCGTGGTCGGCGACATCATCAACCGCTCGACACTTGCGCGCTACGCACGCACGTTTTCCATGACCCAGCGCTCCGGCGTGCCGCTGACACAGTCGTTGAGCCTGATTTCGCGCGCGCTGGACAATGACTATCTCGGCGAACGGGTCATCAGCATGCGCAATGCCATCGAGCGGGGAGAATCGATCCATCGCGCGTCGGCGGCGGCGGGTCTGTTCACACCGCTGGTTCTGCAGATGGTAGCGGTGGGCGAAGAAACCGGCCGCGTGGATGACATGCTGGAAGAGGTCGCCGATTTCTACGAAGGGGAAGTCGAATACGATCTGCGGACACTGAACAGTCGGCTCGAGCCCATTCTGATCATTGTCATGGGGGCGCTTGTACTGGTCCTTGCGTTGGGTGTATTCCTGCCCATGTGGGATCTCTATCAAGTGGTGCTTCATTGAGACGGGAGACGGGGTTCGCCACCTACAGCCTGCTGGAAATCGTCGTGGTCGTCTGTCTGGTACTCGTGCTCGTTGCCGTGGCCGCAGACCGATTGCTACCGCTGCGGGGTGCAGCCGAGCAGGCAAGCTTCGAGAGGACGCTCGGGGCCATGCGGTCTGCGTTGGGGACTGCGGCTACAGCTGCGGTACTGAAAACCCCTGGCATGTCGGGCGTAATGGGGCTGGCCGGTTCGGATCCGATGGACTTGCTTGAGGTTTCCCCGCCGCACGAGACTGGCACGGAATTTCCGCAGGACGGAATCGGGCCGGGCCGTTGGTTCTTCGCCCGAAGCAGCGGAATTCTCTACTATGGAGTGCGATACCCACAGTATTTCCACGGTGGCCATGGCAGACCGCCCGTGATCCGCCTGGAAATTCTTGTGGAGGCCGGAACGAGTGATGCAGCGGCCAATACGTTGCAGCTGCGTGTCCTCGATCCCTATTCCTGGTCCGCACCCGAGGATGAAGAGGAGTCGGTGAACGCGGCTGCCAAAGGGGACACTTCGGACGGCGCAGGAAGCCCGTCGCACGCGTCTGGAGACCGGACATGATCGAACTCATTCACGCCGGAGTCACCCTGGTGCTCGCCATCGCCTCCGGACTAATTGCTTTTGGCGCACTGTTGGGACTGGTACTGGGCGTCGGTCTGTTGGTGGCCCCCGCGAAGACGGAACGGCTGCAAGCAATGATGAACCGACGTTTCTCTCTCCGGCGCGCCATGAAACCACTGGAGATTCCCCGCCCAAAGGAACGAGCGTTCTATCGGCACCACAGAATCTGGGGGACAGGCATTGTGCTGGGGGCAACCATCTACATTCTCACCTGGTCTCTGATGGATGCCAAAGCGATCGATGCCCTCGCACCCAACCCGTTTGGTGTTGACCGCTGGCTGTTCGACAGCGCGGAAATATTTCTTACCGTGGGCAATTTTCTGGCACTCGCTGTCGGCCTGATTGTGTTTTTCCGGCCCAGCCTGTTGAAACGAGTCGAATCAACGGCCAACCACTGGGTATCGTCAAGAAGGTGGCTCAAGGGCCTGGAACGAGAAACGACCGCCGCGGACATGATCGCGCGCAAGCGGCCGCGCCTGGTGGCCAGCCTCCTTATCGCCGGCAGTCTGTTCGTGTTGATCAGTTTCGGATCGCTTTGGCTGGGATTTGTTACTTGACTCCCAATTGAATCGAGGGGTGACACCGGGCTTGTAACACGGCTGCATATCTGGCTATGCTTGAAGTAACGGCTTTTTGTCTGCTGCGGCGACAGGAGGCGGTTCAAAAACAGAAAATGTCAGCGGACTGCGGTCCGTCAGGAGTTCAACGATGAAATTTCAAAAAGGTTTTACGCTCATTGAACTGGTGGTTGTGCTGGTGATTCTGGGAATTCTTGCCGCGGTCGCGGTACCCAAGTTCATCAACCTGAGTGCGGAGGCGAATACAGCGGCTCTCAGTTCGGTCAAGGGCGCGGTGGAATCCGCGAGTGCGATCAACTATGCGGCGGCCGTCGCGGGCAACGCCAGCGCATTCGCCATCAAGGCGGGTGACAGCTGCTCGACTATCATCGCCAGTGGGGGAATTCTGCAGTCCAACCTGGATGCAACGCAGTATACCGTCAGCGGCACCATCGGTGCGGGCGCCGTTGCAGGTGATGCGGACACCAACTGCGTTATCACCCAGACGTCCACGAGCAGCACCGCGAACCCGACCATTCTGGTGACGCAATAAGCTACCCTCTTGAAAAGGGTAACGACAAAGGGCCCTGCCAAGCAGGGCCTTTTGCTCTCTGCATTCTCTGCATAGTGCGAACCAGATGAAGACGCCCTCAACCGGCTTCACCTTGCTGGAACTTGTCGTGGTCATCCTGCTGATGGGAATTCTGGCATTCGAGCTCGTCCCAAGGCTCTCGGGCACGAGCGCTTATGATGCACGAGGCTATTTTGACCAGGCGGCTAACGGGCTTCGC
>JASFQN010000085.1:0-10124 GCA_050115425.1 Gammaproteobacteria bacterium
CGCGCCGGACTCGTCATCCCGCACCACACGGTAGGTCGCGCGGCAAGCATCGCCACAATTCCAGAAAAGCTGTGGCGGCTGGAGAAAATACTGGCTGGTCTGCACGCGATGGATTTCGTTCTCCACGTGACCATTGGCCTGGAACAGGTCAGGCCGCCCGTCCAGATCGTAGTCGAAGAAAAAGAGTCCGAACGACAGTTTCAGGCGACTCGCCGGGCCCACGCCATCAATGATGGATTCGTCGGCAAACTGGTCGGGCTTGCCCTGGCTTACATAGAGCGAAGTCATTTCGTTGGCGAAGTTGCCGATCGCGATGCCCAGACTGCCGTCGTTGTGAATATGCGCTGCGTCGATGCCCATGGCACCTGTCGATTGTCCATTGCGATCGAAGGCCAGCCCCCACTGCGCGCCCATCTCCCGGAAACGCCCATCGCCCTGGTTGTGGAACAGGAAGTTCTGCACCGTGTCATTGGCGACCATGACGTCCATGCGTCCGTCGCCATCCACGTCGACCGGAGCGATGGCCAATCCTTTGCCCATGGGTTCGCCAGTGGCCGGGTTATGCACCTGAATGCCGGCTTGCGCGGACACGTCGGTAAACGTGCCATCACCATTGTTCCGATACAGATAGGAATCGGTGCCGGCGAATTGGGTGGGCGGACCGTAGGCGCGACCGATTCCGGTCAATTGATAATCCACCTTGAGATCGATATCCCGCGACCACTGGACGTAGTTGGCGACAAAGAGGTCGAGATCGCCGTCGCCGTCGTAATCGAAGAAGCCGGCGCTGGTGCTCCATCGATTCGATCCGCCGGCAACGCCGGCTTTCACCGTGACTTCATGGAAACCGCCATGGTCGTTGTGGAACAGATGGTTGCGGCCCACTGCGGTAATGAAGATGTCCGGCCAGCCGTCGCCGTCGTAATCGCCCACGGCCGCACCCATCCCGTAGAAGTGGACATTCATGCCCGTGGCATGCGTCACATCCGTGAAATGGCCACCTCCATCATTATGGTACAGCGCCATGGTGGGATGTTTGGCTCCCTTTGGAGCATGCCCGGGCCAGTAATCGGAATTCACAAACAAGAGATCCGGCCGGCCATCACGATCGTAGTCGATGAACGCCACGCCCCCGCCCATGGTTTCGGGAAGCAATCGCTCACCGTAAGCTCCATTCTGGTGGACGAATTTGATGCCGCTCCGGTCAGTGATGTCGGTGAATGTCACCGCAGGCGGCGTGGCGCTGGCGCCCGGCTCTTCCACTTTGGGCGGAGCCAGCTTGGCATCGTTCACCTTCTCGGCAGCCTGCTCGGTCGGGCTCACCGCCCAGATGATGACGACAGCCACCAGGGCCAGTGCGGCAAACACCACCAGCGACCACTTGAAGGCCTTGCCGATGATGGCGTCGTCTTCAGGGACGAGATCCTCGTCGTCTACCGGTGGCTCGTTGTTCTGATTCGGTTCGTTTGTCATGGCATTCGGATCCGTCGTCGGTTCAGTTGGCCGCCAGGCGGCTGCTGGGCAACCCGTATGTTCCGGGTCGCTGCAAATCGTAGATGACGACCGGCTCGGCGGCGTGATCGGCCGCCGCATTTCGCTGGCGCTGGAGATTCACCGCCCGGTCTCCGGCATTGTCATCCGGCTTGTATCGCGCATGCAGTCGCTGATGGAGCGCGGCTTTCTTCGCGTCGCCGAGATCCGCGTAGATCTGGGACAGATTGAAATGTGCCGCGACGTTCTCGGGATCCTGCACGAGCGCCGCCTCGAACCAGTGGGCGGCCTGCTTGAGGCGCGCCATCCGCTGCTTCCGTCGCGAGGGACCACGCAATTGCCGGGCCTGTTCATAACGGGTTTCGCCCAGCTGGTCCAGCAGACGGTAGTCCCGGCTGAAGTCGAAATTCCGGTCACGCGCATCCTGGAACTGGGTGTTTGCCAGTGCCTTGAAGTCTTCGATGGCGGCGTCGAAATTGCCGAGCTGCTTGTTGACCAGCCCGCTGAACCAGGCCACTGACCAGGGGTAGACCGGCGGCGGGTTGTGGTGCGCTGCCTTCTGCAGTTCTTCGGCAGCCTCGTCCAACCGACCCTCACGCAGGAAGGCGCGGGCAAGATTGAGCGGGCCATCGGCTCGACCCAGTTCGCCGACCTGACGGAAGGCTTCTTCAGCCTGACGGAGCTGGCGGTTCTGGGGCTTGCGCATCAGGCCGATGCCGTAGTCATTCCAGCGCTGCCAGGGAATGATGTCGCTCTTCTGCGGCGGGACTTCTTCCGCAACGCCCGCCACCGGCAAGGTAATGCTGTCTTCAGCCAGGGTGGTAACGGGCAGATCGTTGGTCTTGAAGGCCTTGCCCTGGAAGTCCTTCATGTAGGTCGTGTCGAACTTCCGGTACTGAAGCTTCACATTCACGGTAATCGGCCCATGCACATCCCTGGGGACTCTCAGCCGGTAGTGGATGACATCCGCGGCACCGGGCGGAATCTGGTGATTGTAAAGCATGGTAAAGATATCTTCCGGATTGCGTCGGTCAATCTTGTGGCCGTCGCGATCCAGGACCCAGGCATTGACGAAATGCGACCAGGGATCCACTCGGCCGTCGCCGTCACGCATGGCTCCACTGCGACCGATGACGCGATCGCCGTCGCGCACCGTGACATCCATCCAGATCTCATTGGAATCCGCCGTCCCCTGCGTGAACACGTGGCCCATGGTCATGGTCCGGATCACGGTCTCCAGAAGGTATTGCTGCCCCGGAGAAAGCACCGGCAGTTCGGGGCGCAACGGCGCATGCAGTTGCCCGTCAATCTGGCCGCCATCGCGGATCCCGAATATATCCACGCGCATGACGCCATCTAGGAAATCACGCTGCTTGTCATTGACCCAGGCCGGCATTTTCTTGAGTGCCGGAATTGCAGTGTTGGCACTCATGAACTGGTGGTCATGCACCTTGAGCTTGCCGCTGTCGTCAAAGAAGCGGGCCCCGAAATCATTGGATGCCATCAACGGCATGTGGCAGCTCTGGCAATTGGTCTTGGCCTTCTTGGGATAGTAGAAGCTGGCCACGCCGTGCCCCGATACGCCACTCAGAAGCCAGGCATCATAGTGATCCTGGCCCCGCAACCACTTGTAATGGTTCAGCGCCACCGGCAGATGCACCTTGTGGCAGGTGGAACAGAACTCCGCCGAGCCATGGAACGACTTCAGAAAGGTCTTCTTGTGCATCTCTGGCTTGGCCTTGACCAACTGGTGGTTGACCCACTGGAGGAAGGGGTTGTGACTGTAAGCGAACGGATACTGCAATGGTTCTTCAATCGTGTAATCGGAGTTGCCCTTGACACTGTTGATATGCGTGATGGCATGGCAGGTCACGCACGTGATGCCCGCCTGCGAGGTCGGGTCATGCACATCGTCGAAGTCCGGCTTGTCGAATGCGCCACTGAAGAAAGGTACCGGATCATGGCAGCCGGCACACCAGCGCGAGGCCTTGACGTTGCCATCACGTTCCAGCGCCATCTTGCGTGTATTCCGAACCGAAAAGAGATAGGCCGGGTTGTTGAAGGACGAGAAATGGTGCATGGAATGGAACCATTCCTTGTAGGTGTCCTTGTGGCAGTTCTCGCAGTAGCTGTCCATCATCAGGGCCTTGGCCGGAATGAACTTGCCGGTGGCCGTACGGGCCAGCGAGGGGAAGAAATACTGCAGGCCGGCCTTGGGTCCTTCCCGTCCCCACTGGCGGGGATCCTGTGCCTGCAGCACGACCATCACCAGGGCGAAGCAGGCCGCCACGCCGCCGATGGCCAGTCCCACGCGCCAGCGGATGCGTTTGCCGGCCAGCCGGTGCAGCACGAACAACCAGATGCAAAGCAGCGGAATCAGCACATGCATCCAGTAGGCAATCTGGCGCACGTTGGGATTCTTGATTTCGAAGAAACCGAAGCGCACCAGCATCAGGCCACTCACGATCAGCAGGATGGCGCAGGAAAGCAGTGCGATGCCGGCATGCACGGCACGCCGGTTGGGTCGTGTCCAGGCATTCTTGAAGTGAATCGCGCCATACACGATCACGGGAACCACCAGCAGCAACCCCACCGTCAGATGGAAGAGGAACATGTACTGGTAGAAATAGTCCTGGTAGGTATGGCCGGTCAGCCATTCCAGAAACGTGATGCTCGCCAGATAGATGGCGTTGATCGACATCAGCGCAAACAGCACCAGCACTGCGACGAGCAGAATGCGCAGCTTGGGCCCGACAGCGGGCACATACACCTTGCGGCGTGGTTTCTCCCCAGTCACGGTTGAACTCCCCATTTATCGTTTGACTGCCACTCGACGAGCAAGCCGACAAGCCTGTCTAGTAACCTGACTGATAGCGCGTATTGAACCCGGCCATCAGTCTGCGTGCCCGACGGGCGGCTGCCGACGAAGCGGGCTGGCCGCCGGGCAACGGCATTACCGTTTCACCGTCCCGGGTGTAGAAATCCATGTCCTTGGCGTAGCCGGCGGCTTCCAGTATGAAACGCCTTGTCCAGCCGGCCGGCACCGGGCCGAGTGTCGGAAAACGCAATTCGACCTCTTCGCCCGGTCCCAGGATGGCAAAGGCGCCATCTGTTGCGCCAACCAGCGGCGTCACCGGCCCCGGCCGTGTGTAGTAACCGGCCATGTAGCGGGTATCCCAGAAGGGACTGCGCACGCCGTAGTCGTACCAGGGCCGGCGCTGCGGCCCCGTATGGCGGCGGGGAAATCCGGTTTTCGCCAATTCCGCTGCGGCCGGCGACAACACCTGCTGGCGCAGGCCCGCCGGCGGGACCTCCTCGTCCACCACCCTCAGCCGATCCCAATACACCTGCATATTGGTGGTCAGGCGCAGAGCCGTGGTCCCGGCCGGCAGCCCCTTCAACGGCAGCGCCATTGTGCGCGGCATGCCCGCCGGGTAACCGAACCGACGATACACCATATGCCAGTTTCCGTCCCGTCCACGGGCTTCGAGACTAGGCGCGTCATAGGTGATGCCTGCCTGCCAGGCCGCAAATACCGTCTGTGAGTAGGGGTATTCCAGCCAGCCGTCGGCGACCAGCACCGGCCGGACACCGTCCGGATTGATCGGCTGGTCGAAGGTCAGTGTCAACCGATGTGGTCTGGCGAGATGGCCGATAAAACGCGGATCCACGGGCCCGGGGGGCGCGGCAACGCCATCCGCACTCAGCACGGCGGCGGTGACATCCTGGCCCCGATCGTTGACGGCCCGTGCGGGGTCCAGGCTCCGGCGGAAGAAAATCGGTCGTCCGGTGGGTGGCGGCCCGTTCACGCTCATGCGCTCATCCGGAACCGTCGACCAGCCCGGCGGCAGGTCCACGGCGCGCAGCCGCGCCGCGTCCAGATAGGTGACCTCCTCCATCGGCTCCAACACCTTGAGGCGGTAGGCCCCATCCCGCGATTGCGGCAGGCCGCGGGGCAGCAGGACAGCCTCGTGTGGACGCGGTGGCGCGTATTGACCCGGCGCGACAAAGAAGCCCAGGCCGCCGACGCCCAGCATATCGGTCACAAACCGGTAGCCGTCACCGTCCCAGGCAAAGAGGATCGGGCAGCTCGAGAGTTGGCGCTGAATTTCACTGATGCGGTTATCGCTGCCCGGGCTCAGTCCCGTCTCGGTCTGCAGCACACCATCCGGCCAGTCCAGTGCAACGAAATCGAATGCGCCATGCCCGCCCAGGCCGAGCGCCAGCGGCTGGAGACTCTGGCCGGCCGCCGAGTTGTGGTCCCATGTATCGGTAAGTGTCCAATGGGAATCGTTGCGTGCCGCGACGTGTACGCCGATGCCCGAGGCATTGGAGCGGATGGAATCGGCCCGGGACGACTTGCCGCTCAAGCGGACGCGCGTGAACTCGAAACGCCCGGGTCCCGGGGGCCAGAGCGCCAGCTGCGGGGCACCCCCGCCGGCCATGACGCCGACCAGCGCCGGCCCGTGCGCCGGATTACGATTGAGCAGCAGTGCGGCAGCCACCCCGCCGCGGCTCACAAAACCTTCGCTCGCGCGGCCATCATCGTCAATCCGCAACACGACGACCCCGGCACTGTTGCGCAGAACCAGATCGGCCCGGCCGTCGCCATCCACGTCGGCCAGTGCCAGTGAAGCATCCCGACCGTTGGCGAAACGGCCCTGATATATGTTGCTCGGCCGCCACTGGCCGCGCTCGTCAGCACGCCAGACGAACAATCCACCCTTGCCGTCCAGCGTGTAGAGTTCCGCCCGACCGTCGGCGTCGAGATCGCCGGCTACCGCCTGCGTCACGGTCGCTCCGGCAAAGGCACCGAAACCGGGGGCCGGATGGTAGCGCCAGAGGCGGTCGTTTGCGTAAACGGTGTTCTTGCCGTCATGCAGGAACACGAGATCCGCATCGCGGTCACCGTCCAGGTCGCTCACCAGGACCTGGCGGCCGCCGGTGCCCGGCCCGGAGATGCCGCTGTCCGCGGCCAGCTGGCGAAAGGTTCCATCCGAGTTGTTGCTGAACAGTTGATCCGGACCGTCCGCGCCGCTGACCAGGATGTCCAGATCCCCGTCATGGTCAGCATCCGCAAATGCGGCGTCCGCGCAGGCATGGCCGGCGTTGGCCACACCGGCCCGTGCCGTGGCATCGCGCCAACCGTCCGCGCCATGGAGCCAGAGCGCACTTTGCGCGGCACCACAGAGGTAGACGTCCACCCGGCCGTCGTTGTCCACATCCCCCCAGGCGACGGCACGAATGCCGGGCGTCTTCAGCCAGGGGACGCCGGCGATCGGCCGGAATCCGCCATCCGGGCCGCCCTCCAGCAGGGTGTTGGGGAGGCTGCCGTCCAGCGATGCGCCCGTGACCAGCAGATCCTGGCGTCCATCGCCGTTGACATCTGCCGTGGTCAGGGTGACATGTGCGCCGAGATGGGCGAACTGGGCGAGCGTCGTCGCTTCGCGGAACAAGGCTCCACCGGGCCGATGGACAGCCTCGGGCCGGGCCAGATCCACGGTCACGGCCTCGGCGCGCGGACCCATGCGCGTGTACTTGAACTCCGCCAGATGTGAGCGTGGGTTGTCGGCGAATCGCTGATAGTCGGCGAGCATCCGGCGCGCCTCGTCCACCTTGTGCTGACGGCGAAGCATGAGTGCCGCGCCGTAATAGGCACTGCGCAGGTAGGCATCGTCGGCAATGCTGTGGCGGTACCATTTCACGGCCTCCTCCGCCTCGCCGAGTTGCGCTTCGATCTGGCCGAGATAGTAGGCCGCGTAGGCATCCGAGGGATCGCCCTGCGCCACCTTGAGAAAATGCGGGCGCGCCGCTTTCACCTCACCCTGATAGAGCAGGAGCAGACCAAGCAGATAGTGCGCGCGCAGATTGTCGGCATGCCGGGCCAGTACCTCACGGACGATGCCCAGCGCCGCATCGATATCGCCTTCGTTCTGGCGGTTCAATGTAGCGATCGCGAGATTGAGCCTTGCTGCCGTCCAATCCGGGTGAGACGTTGCCAATGCGGCGAAAACGTCGTGAGCTTCGGCGTACTTGTATTGCCCCATCAGGGCGACGCCCTGGTTGTTGCGGGCAATATCGGCCGCTGAGAGATCGGGCCCCCGGCTGCAGGCACTGCAAAACGCTGCCAGTGCCAGCAGGCTCAACACACGCTTCATTGCGAGTCTCCATGGTCCGCAAGGCGGCGCTTGGCCGCGGCGGTGCGTTCATTCAGGGATCGCATGGTCACGGGAGCGTCGCCGGCGGGTTCAAGAAAGCTCCGCTGCAGGTAATCGTGCGCTTCGCTGCGCAGGTGTGCGCGCATGTCATGGCCCCGGCGCCGCTCACGCGCGGCCCGCAATCCGGCGAGATCCACCGGTCCCACGACAATGCGTTCGCCGCCGCCCGGTTCCGCCTGGGCAAGCACACGCCCGTCGTAGTCCACCACCATGCTGCCGCCCGGCCAACTGAAGGGCGGGTAATGCGACAGACTGGCCCCCTGGTTGGCCGCTACCACGCAAACGGTGTTCTCAATGGCCCGGGTGCGATTGATCAGGGTCCACCAGTCCATTGGCGCAGCCGTGCCCCACGGGTCCATGTAGGCCGACACCCGAATGATCACTTCGGCACCGTTGAAGGCGATCTGGCGGATGGTCTCTGGAAACAGCCAGTCGTAACAGATGGCCACGCCGAGTCGGCCGATTTCGGTTTCCACCACCGGAAACAACGCTTCCTCGTAGTCCGGGATGTCATGCGGCGAACTGTGCACCTCCCAGGGCAGCCAGGGGTTGATCTTGCGATAGCGGGCAAGCAACCCTGCCGGCCCGATCAGACACGTGGTGTTGAAGAGATGGCCCGGATATTTCGGGTCGATCTCAAGAAAGCTGCCGGTCTGGATGAAGCAGCCATGCTTTCTGGCTGTCTGCGCATAGGCCTCGGTATGCTCGTTGGGCAATTCCACCGCGAGGTCGCTGATCAGCCGGTCCACGGTGCTGTGAATGGGCACGGCGTGAGCAAACTCCGGAAACACCACAAGCCGAACATCGAAGAAAGGTTCGTAGCCGATCACGGCCTCGTCGACCATGGCGCACATCCGTCGCGTGCGCTCGGCGATCTCGCGGCGGTGCGCAGGCGCGGGAAAATCCGTCTGGCATGCCGCGGCATGGTAGCGGTCGGTCATGTTTCTTGTCCGGAGCAGGCACTTTACATGAACCGCGCGACCTCCTAATCTGCCGGCTGCGCGGTCCGCGGACCAAGCCGCTACCCTAGCAAAATCGGCACGGCGGCGGAAATGCCTGGCGAGCAGCCGCTTCGAGGGAACCAAGCATGACAACACGCGTACGCCTTCTGCCCACGCTGACCGAACGTCATCCCAATGACACCGTGGGGCTGGTTGCCTTTGTGGACGGATTTCTCAGCGCGGAGGAATGCCGGCGGATTATGGAATTGAGCCGCAGTTACGAAGAGCAGATCGGGCGTACCGGCGATGCCGGCAAGACCGACAGTGGACGTGACTCGCGTGTGCGGTTCGTGTACCCCGACACCCACAACGGCTGGGTATTCAACCGGCTGGAAGAGGCCCTACTGCGCCTCAACGAGAATTACCGTTTCGACCTGCACGGCTTCTTCGAAGGCTACCAGGTCGCCAGCTATTCTTCGGGCGGTCACTACGACTGGCACGTGGATATCGGCACCGGCCCCTTCTCCACCCGAAAACTGAGTCTCAGCGTGCAGCTTTCGGATGCATCGGAGTATGACGGTGGCGAACTCGAATTCATGTCCACCGACGAACTCGCGCCGCGTGCCATCGGCTCACTGGTTGCCTTTCCCTCGTTCCTTGCCCATCGGGTACGCCCGGTGACTCGTGGCACGCGGCATTCGCTGGTGTCGTGGATTTCCGGACCTCCCTTTCGCTAGGAATCCGCTGTTCCATTTGTCCACTTGCCGGTCCCGTCCGGTGCAGGGCACGTTCGCGCGCGCTTTCCAAGACAACGCTGTTTGACAGCATCCTGTACAGCACGCATGGTGAAAGGCCGCCACTTCCGGACGCCCCGCGCTGAGGAGACGCTCATGAGCCAGACCGCCCTGCGACGTGACGCCAGAATCATCGGACTGCTCTTTTCAGGCGTCGGCGGAATCATCGGTTCCGGCTGGCTGTTTGGTCCGCTGCATGCAGCCCAGCAGGCCGGCAGCATGGCGGTATGGTCCTGGGTGGTCGGGGGCAGCGCCGTTCTGCTTCTGGCACTTGTATATTCGGAGCTGGTCACGCTTTTTCCCAAAAGCGGCGCTCTCATTCACATCAGTCACGTCAGCCATGGTGCGATGGTCGGCCGCATCTGGAGCTGGGCGCTGTTTCTGGCCTATGTCACCACGCCTCCGGTCGAGGTGATGGCGATACTGTCCTACGCCAACAACTACCTGCCGGGCTACGTGCATCCGCACACCGGGCTCCTGACGATCAAGGGCTTCATTGCGTCATTGATTCTCCTTGGCGTGGTCGTGGTGCTGAACTTTCTTACCATTCGCTGGGTGCTGATGATCAACAACGCGGCCACCTGGTGGAAACTCTTCGTACCGGCCGCCACTGTCGTGGTTCTGCTGTCGCTGTCGTACCACCCGGAAAATCTTCACGCGGCGTCCGCGTCGGTCAGTCC
>JASFQN010000086.1:0-10104 GCA_050115425.1 Gammaproteobacteria bacterium
CACCACGTTCGATCGTCAGATCGATACCTGCCAGTGCCCAGGTAACCGCGGAACCGCTGCCATAGGCTCGCTTGATGGAGCGGAAGTCTATCAACGCCATCCGCCCTACCTCCCGGCCGTCGGCTCACGGTGCACCACGTCCACCAGGAGCGGTGTACCGGTGGCGGGACCCTCCCCGAGCATTTCCGTCTCGCGCCCGTCGCTGAGTCCGGTCCTGACCACGATCGCTACCGGTTTGTCGTCGCGCAGGATCCAGACACGCCCGGTGCCGGGTTCGAGACGGTTGCCCCGCAGTGTCTCGACCTCGCCTGGCGGAGTGAAACGCAGGGCGGCGTTGGGAATCAGATTGGCGTCGTCGCGCTGCTCGGTGGTGATTTCCGCCGTGGCGGTCATGCCGGGACGCAGGAGTCCGTCGCTGTTGTCCACGGCAAGTACCGCCTCGTAGGCGACAACACCCTGCACCGTGCGGGCGGCGTTATGCAGCGAGGTTACGACGGCGGGGAAATGCCGGTCCGGCCAGGCATCCACGGTAAAGGTGGCTTGTTGCCCTTCGGCGACACGCGCCACATCGGCCTCGTCCACATCCACATGCAGTTCCATGCGCCTGAGATCCTGCGCCAGCGTGAACAGCACCGGTGTCTGGAAGCTGGCCGCCACGGTCTGGCCTGCCTCCACGCTGCGACTGATCACGATCCCGTCGATGGGTGCCCGGATCACCGCCTTGTCGAGATTGCTGCGGTCGGCCGCGAGCGTTGCTTGTGCGGATTTGACCTGCGCTTCGGCGACGGCGAGCCCGGCGCGCGCACTTTCCTCGGCGACACGCGCACTGTCGAGCTCCTGCTGCGAAACATGACTCCCTTGTGACAGGGTGCGTGTCCGTGCGTAATTCAGCCGGGTTTCCTCGAGGGTGGCGCGCGCCTGCAATACAGCAGCCCGCGCCGACGCGAGCGCCGCTGTCGACTGACGCACTCTTGCCTGCAATTGGTCCGTGTTGAGCACGGCCAGCACGTCGCCTTTCTTCACGACGTCATTGAAGTCAGCGCGAATGGAATCAATACGGCCCGAGATTTCAGCGCCGACATCAACCGAGTTCAGGGGCTGCAATGTCCCGGTGGCGGTTACCGTGGCAACCAGGGCGCCGTGCCGCACCGGCAGTGTCCGGTAGGCCACCGGCGTCGGCGCAAGCCCCGCCCAGAGCCCCCACGCTGCCAGGGCGGCGGCAAGCGGTATCGCGAGCCACCAGGCGCGTTTCAGTCGGCGCGGCCGGGCATCGAGGCCGAGCGTATCGGCAACGGCGGGATCGGGGACGGGCTTGGTCATGAACACCCCCCGCGAGCGTGCGGTGGCGGGTCTCGATGACCCGAATTATCCACGCGCAACGGGTGTGCCTGTTGACCTGAATCATCCAGCCGCCGGGCGCGGCTTCACGGACCCGCCCCGTGCAGTCTTTCGTGCAGCCGGGCGAGAATATGTTCTCGGGACGCACCTTCCGAGGTATCAGCCCTGAGTGTGACCGTTTCTTCGTCGGGCGTGAGCGCCTCCAGTTCGGCACTCTGGTGTTCGAGCACGGCGAGATCGGCTTCCGAGGCGTCCGTCCCACGGGCCGCGCGCCGCTGCAACCGACGCTCCAGTTCGGCCGGCGACGCCTCACAGGAAACGATCGCGAATGGTACGCGCCTGCTGCCCGCCCATGTGCGGAATTGCTCGCGTTGAGCGCGCTTGAGAAAGGTCGCATCCACCACGGCCGTCATGCCACCGGCCACGATATCCGCGGCCGCTTCCAGAAGTCGGTCATAGGTTGCCCGGGTGGCGGGAGCATCATAGAGGCCGCTGCCAGGCGTCGATCCGGTGCGTGCGGCGGCCGGCAGACCGGCGAGGCGTTTGCGTTCAACGTCGGAGCGAATCCGTATCGCCGGCAGCGACTCGACCAGTGACTCGCTGAGATGGGTCTTGCCCGACCCGGAAAGGCCATGCATCAGGACCAGGCCGGCCTGGTCGGCCTCCGCGAGCCGGTCGGCCAGGCGCAAATGTTCTAGAAACCGGACGTCGTCGCCGGGTTCGATGCCGTCCTTCTGCGAGGCCCGAATCGCAGCAATCTTCGCTCGGACCATCGATCGGTACACGAGATAGAAGCGCAGCAGGCGCACGCCCTGATAGTCCCCCGAACGCGCGAGATAACGATCCGTGAAGCGGTAGGCGAGATCTTCGCGTCGACGATGGAGAAGATCCATGACCAGAAACGCAATGTCGCTGATCACGTCCACCCAGCGCAAAGCGGGATTGAATTCGATGCAGTCAAAGGCAAGGATGCGGTGGTCCAGGCGGATCATGTTCGAAAGGTGCAAATCGCCGTGGCATTCGCGGATGAAGCCGTTGGCGAGTCGCTCATCGAACAGGGGATGCAACTCGGCGGCCCGCTGCTCGCTCCAGCGCCTGACACGTTCGAGTTCGGCCGGATAACGATGCCGAAGCTGGCGTTCGATCTGGGCGAAGTTCTCGCGCACTGGCCGCTGCACCGCGGCGGCGGTTCCGAAGCCGGCATCGCGGCTGGCGTGTGGCGCGGCTTCATGAACGGCCGCAATGGCGCTCGCGGCACTGTCCATGTCCGCAGGGCGCAGCTCGCCGGAAGCCAGCAGGCTATCGAGTTCGGCGTGTTCCGGGAACTGGCGCATCCGCACTGCGTATTCCAGAGTCGGGCCCGAGCCCTCTATCATCGGTGCCGAGCGCGGCCCGGCGATGGGCACGGCCTGCAGATAGATGTCCGGCGCAAACCGGCTGTTGAGGCGAATCTCTTCGCTGCATGCCTGATGGCGTTTTTCCAGCGTGGAAAAATCCAGAAAGCCGAGGTCAAGCGGTTTTTTGATCTTGTAGGCGAACTCGCCGGTGAGCAGCACCCAGGAAATATGGGTTTCCACTACACGGATGGCAGATACGGAATGGGGATAGGCCTGCGGGCGAAGCAGACCGCGAATCAGCGGATCGAGCGGAGCGGATTCCGTCATGGCACCTTCCCGGGTTGCCTTTCGCGCCTTGCGACTGACGGTCGTCATGCCCTGACTGCTCTGCCCTGACCGATACGCCGGCGCCTGATCAACTCCAGAATAACGAAGAGTGCGCCGCCGAAGCCAGCAACCAGCAGGCCGGTGGTCAGGGTCATTGCCGAAAAGTGGAAAAAGCGGCGGATGACCGGAACGGTCAGGGCAAGCACGAGAGCCAGCGAACCCGCAGCCACCACCGCAAGAAACGCCCGGTTGGGCCCGTTGGTTTGGGTCACGGACTGGCTGCGTCCGATCCGGTTGGTGTGAATCAGCGCCAGGTTTCCGATGATCAGAACGGCGAACACCATGGCGCGCACCTGGCCGGTTGCCAGATCATTGTGAAAGCCGTGCACCAGAAGCGCCAGGGTGGCCACCAGAACGAGCAGTCCCTGGAAAAGACTGGCCTTGATCGTGGCCGGATCGAAGAGTCGCGCATCGACGTGGCGGGGTGGCCGTTTCATGATGTCGGCCTCGGCGGGTTCCGCTTCAAAGGCAATCGAACAGGCCGGGTCGATGATCAGTTCCAGCATCATCACGTGGATGGGCATGAGCATCAGCGGCAGCCCCAGCACGACCGGAACTACGGACAATCCCACGATCGGCACGTGCACCGAGATGATATAGCGCACGACCTTGCGCAGATTGTCGAAAATACGGCGCCCGGCACGCATGCCGCGGACGATGGACACGAAGTTGTCGTCGGCCAGCACCAGGTCCGCCGCCTCGCGCGCAACGTCAGTGCCCCGTCCGCCCATGGCGATGCCGATGTCCGCCGCCTGCAGTGCGGGCGCATCGTTGACCCCGTCGCCGGTCATTGCGACGACCTCGTCGTTGGCCTGCAGCGCCTGGACCAGCCGCAATTTCTGTTCGGGCGCCACGCGCGCGAATACATCCACACCCCTGATGCGACGCCGCAACTCATGATCGTCGAGGTCGGCGAGATCCTGTCCGGTGATGACGTCGTCCGGGTCGGCCAGCCCGATTTCGGCGGCAATCGCCCGGGCCGTGCCGGGGTAGTCCCCGGTAATCATCACCACGCGGATGCCGGCGCGTGCGCATTCCCGTACCGCTTCCGGCACACCTTCGCGAACGGGATCCCGCAGCGCCACCAGGCCACAGTAACGCCAGTCGAACGCGGTCGGG
The DNA here is from genome assembly GCA_050115425.1 of Gammaproteobacteria bacterium. Taxonomy (GTDB): domain Bacteria; phylum Pseudomonadota; class Gammaproteobacteria; order Natronospirales; family JASFQN01; genus JASFQN01. The sequence continues at coordinate 4,182 of JASFQN010000086.1, forward strand.
TCGGCTGGAGGCTCACCATCGACCTGCTCGGCCCGGGCCACCGCAAGTACGCGCCAGCCGCGGTCGGCCAACTCGGCAACGGACTGCATGATCGCCTCGGTCGCGGCGGCATCGCTGCCAATCAGCGCCAGCACGGACTCGGGCGCGCCCTTGCATGCGGCAACCAGCCGTCCATCGAGGCGCCAGAGTCGCACCACTGCAAGACGTTCGGGTGTGAGGGGGAATTCCTGTACCAGTCCGGACGCCGGCAAGCCGGACCCGGTTCGCGTGGCGGCGGACTCCAGCGCGACTTCCATGGGATCCGAGGGCGCTGGCGCGCTGGCCAGCACGGCGGTCTCGAGCGTGATCCGGCCCGGTCCCTTTTCCCAGGTGTGCGCCTCGCCCAGAAGATGCTCACCGTCGTGAATTGCAACAAGCGCCATGCTGTTCTGTGTCAGCGTCCCGGTCTTGTCGACGCACAACACGGTGGCGGCCCCCAGGGTTTCGATGGCGGCGACGCGGCGGGTCAGCACCTGTTGGCGTACCAGACGCCATGCCCCCAGGGCCAGAAACACGGCGAGAACCACCGGAAATTCCTCGGGCAAAATGGCCATTGCCAGCGTCAGCCCAGCGAGCAGCCCGTCAAGCCAGCCATGCCCCCAGAAGCTGTAGGTAATGGCGACAAAACCACTCAGGCCCAGCCCGACAGCGGCCAGAATCATTACAATCCGGCGTGTCTCCGACTGCAGCCGGGTGACAGGACGTTCGACTTCCTCCAACGACGCGCCGATCCGGCCCACCCGGGTATGCAGCCCGGTGGCTGTGACCCGCATCAAGGCCTGCCCGCGCACGACCAGCGTTCCGAAATAGACACGTCCGCGCTCCGGGCCACCCGCTTCACACGGCTGCTGTCCCGCCTTCTGGACCGGCAGTGACTCTCCCGTAAGGATGGCCTCGTCGACCGACAGGTCGGTGGACGACAGCACCACGCCGTCCGCCGGCACCCGATCGCCTTCGCTGACAGCGACCAGGTCGCCAACCACCAGTTCCCTTGCGGGAACCCGTTTGCGGACGCCGTCCCGGATCACCATGGCCCGCGGACTGGTCAGATCCCTGAGTGCCTCCAGCGCGCGCTCGGTCTTGCGTTCCTGGTAGATGGTGATGGCAATGACCAGCGCCACGGCCACGAGAAGCGCCAGCGAATCGGCAAGGCTCCCCAGCAGCATGTACAGGCCGCTGCAGGTCAGCAGCAGCAGAAACATCGGATCGCGAATCACGCTCCAGGTGAGCGCCCAGAAACCCAACGCAGCTTTTTCGGGAAGTTCATTGGGGCCAAGACGGCGCAGCCGTGCCGCGGCATGTTCGCTGCCGAGACCGCGCGGTAGCGTGGCCTTTCCGGGTGATTCAGACATGGCGCCCTGCCCCTTGGTCGAAACCTGAGTGATCTCGCTTTCCCGCCGGCGCCGAACGGGAAGACGGTGTCTCAGCGAGTGTCGTTGTCCCGGTCGGGGTTCTTGAGGTCGTCGCGTGTCTTCTCGAGTTCGGAGGTGGTTTCCCGGAAGGAACGGACTGCTTCACCCAGGTCACTGCCGAGGTTGCGCAGACGCCTGGTACCGAACACCAGCACAGCGATCGCAAGAATGATCAGCAGCTGCCACAGACTGATACCTTGAAAACCCATGGTGTGGCTCCCGGCCGATGGAACGGCCCGTCAATTGCCCCGCAAGAGGTCATTCGCCGCCTTGTGTGCCGACAGGGGCACATGGCGTGTCGCCACCGGATCGGCCAGCACGAGACCCGTGGCCATGCCGAACAGCACTTGTGCCATGACGATGGCCTGCGGTGCCAGGTCCCCGAAGGCATCGCCGTGCCAGTAAAGCACGACCGAATAACCCAGCATCGACATTCCCACGCCGGCGAAGGCGACGCCACCACGTCCCGCCAGGCGGAGCAGCGGCTTCCAGGCGATCAGGCCGAACACGAAGACACAGGCAACCAGGTAACCCGCATAGCCGGCGACACCCAGCCACAATTCCCCGCTCGCCCCGGTCACCGGGCCGAGCGCGAGAAGTGCCAGATGCCTGAAGGCATCGGCCGCACTTGCATGAACCGCTTCGGTGTAGAGCAACAGCCAGATTCCCGCTGCGGCCAGGCCAGCGAGGCTCGCGGTGAGCATGCAGCCCAGATCGCGACCCGGGCAGCGCAGTTTCGTATCAGTGGACATGCCGACATCCTGTGAAGCATTACCGAATTGGATGGCTCATTGTCCCTGCGCCGCACCGGTTCCTGCATTGACACGGATCAAGCGGAACCGCATGGACAATCTGGACCATCTGTCCGCCAGCCTGTCGGCCGACGGACTGTGTTGCGGGTCAGGGCTTGCCGGACTGACTGCCGGCAAGCTGGTCGGCCAGCACGCTCGCGGGCACGGTGTGGATGTCATAAACGGGTTCCGGCTGCAGCGTGAGATGGCGGATGCCGAACTCTTCCGCCATGCGGACCTCGATTGCTCTCAGCACATCCTGCCAGGCCTCCAGCGATTCAACCCGGACGTGAGCCGTCAGTGCCTCCTGGCGGCTGGACAGGCTCCAGACATGCAGGTCATGAACCTCGACCACGCCGGGGACAGCGGCAATGGTGCGGCCGATTTCGGCGAGATCCAGATGGCGCGGCACGCCTTCCATCAGTACATGCGTCACATCCAGTACCAGCCGGGCGGTGGACACAAGAATCAACAGACTGATAACGAGCGAAAGGATGGGGTCGATGGGCAGCCAACCGGTGAAATAGACCACCGCGCCGGCGGCCAGCGCGGCGACGGAACCGAGCAGGTCGCCCAGTACATGAAGAATCGCCCCGCGCGTGTTGAGGGTCTGCTCGCCGCCGTGCAGCAGTTTGAGCACAATGAGGTTCACGGCCAGGCCGATCAGTGCAACAACCATCACCCAGCCCCCGGCAACCGGCTCGGGCTGCAGCAGCCGCCGGACGGCCTCCACGGCGATGCCGATGACGACAGCCAACATGAAGAGCGCGTTGACCAGGGCACCGACAATTTCCGCCCGTTGGAGCCCGAAACTGTGCCTCCGGCTGGGTGGCTGGCGGCTGATCCAGGCGGCCAGCGCACCCATGGCCAATGCCGAGCTGTCAGTCACCATGTGGCCGGCGTCGCCGAGCAGTGCGAGCGAACCGCTCAACCAGCCGGCAACCGCCTCAACGACGGCGAAGGCGGCGGTGAAGACCAACGCGGACATGAACACGCGGCTGCTGGAATGGGCGCCATGCTCGTGCGAATGACCGTGGGAATGGTTCGCCATGCCTTCAGCCTTCCTCTTCCCGCGTGTGCTCGACCATGTCGGCAAGCATGTTGCGCACGTGATCATCCGCCGCCTGGTAAAAGACCTGTTTGCCCCGCCGCTCGGAGCGCATGAGCCGGGCGGCCTTGAGCAGACGGAGATGGTGGCTTGCCAGTGACGGCGACAGTTGCAGACCTTCGGCGAGCGACTGCACGCTGACCGGCGCATCCAGGCAGCTCAGCACAATGCGCAAGCGGTTGGGCTCGCCGAGCAGATGAAAGACCTCGGCAAGCTTGTCCACAGTGGCGGCGCTTTCGGGGGCGAGCTTTGCAGGCATCTTGAATGACAAACAATTGAACAGGTATTCAATTGTAATCAAGGGCTCAGCCGAGCCGCAAGACCCGGAGGCCGGCATGGGTCAGAACGTGGCGCGGAGTGCCTGCAATGCGTGGCGGAAGCGCCACGCGCTGAATGAATCCGGACGGCTGAACTGGGCGTACAGGGTGTCCAGCAGGTGACGCCGGTTTGCGGATTGCGCCGGCGTGGATGGAATGCCGGGCAGGAGCGCTTCGAGGGCCATCAGGGCCTGCTGATCGCTGAGGGGATCAGCGAAATCGCCGCCCTGCATTCGGTCGATCAAGGCCAGAACGATCCGGCGATTGGCGGTGCCGTCACTTCTGTCTTGCGCGTTGCCGAGAATTTGCGCCACGTCGGAGAGCATCCGACTCGGCAGGTCATCGCCGGGGCGGCCCCTGGCATGGAGCACGACCAGCGCCTGGCGAAGATCCGCGGCCGATCGCGATGCCAACACATCCCCCGCATCGGCAATCATGCGCAGCGGTGCATCCGCCAATGGTATGCGTCCACTCACCGGTGTGATGCGTTGCTCCAGCCCGGCCCAGCCGGAGGCGAACATGTTGTGGTGGCAGGCATAGCAATTGTAGGGATAGAACTCGGGAAAACCGCTTTCGCCCTTGCCCGCACGGGGCGCCCCCGGCCAATGGTCCATCATGGAGGCCGCGAGGACCGCCTGCCCGGTCAACCAGGTTGTCAGGTGGCTCGCCGCGGGTTTGCGCCTGCGGTAATCGGCGTCAACCCGGAAATGCGCTGGCTGAAGCGTGGTGAATGTGTCGAGTTCGAACAGGAGCGGAGGGTGCCCCGCCGCCATGATTTCGTGACTCATCGGAGAGGCCGGCTGGCTGTAATGGCAACTCACGCACAGGCGGGCGCGCATCGTCGGATCCGCCGTGGGGTACATCCCGCGCGCGACATCGCTGGCGTAATCGCTCTTGGGGTCCGTGTGCGAATCGATCCAGTGTTCGGCGCCCCCATGGCAGGCCTCACAGCCTATGCCGTCACTGACCTGGAAACGCTTGCCCCGCAGGTTTGCCGGCACCGCGTCGCTGTGGCAGCCAAGGCAGCGATCGGACTGCTCGGGATGGGCGATCCCGAGCTTCCTGCCAATCGCCCTTGACCGTTTGCCAAGCAGGACACTCCAGGCTTCCGCATGACGGTCGTCGCGATGCCAGGTGAGGTATTCGTTCTGCAGTATGTCGGACCCGGACTGCGGCTCCGCGGCCCCGTGGCAGAGACTTCCCGCACAACTCGCCACGCCAAGATGACGCTGGCCATCCGCCTGTGGTAAAAGGTGGCCTGATGCCCGCGCCGGCTGCCACAGCAGGATTCCCAGTACCAGCCATCCGGCGAAAGCCGGGACGGCTGACTTGCGGCGCGACGTCATTGGGCTAGGCTCATTGGTTGTATTCCCCGGCGGGTGCATGGGGGCTTTTGCGCTGATTCTCAGCACAAACGCTTGTCGGGGTCAACCGAAAGGGAGAACGGGGTGGCCGATTTCACGGTCGCGGTAGTGGGGTCCGGACCGGCGGGTCTGAGCGCTGCGTGCCATGCAGCGGAGCTTGGGGTCAGCCATGTGCTCCTCGAGAGCGCGCCGCATTACGCGAATACCATTTTCCTCTATCAGAAAGGCAAGCACGTCATGGCCGAGCCCATGGCCCTGCCGCTTCGTGCCCCCCTGGCCTTCGAGCCCGGGACGCGCGAAGCCGTGCTCGATACATGGCAGAAGCGTGCCGACGCCCTGGGGATCAATACACGTTTCCAAACGGAAGTGACCGCCATTGCCGGAGAACGCGGCAATTTTTCGCTGTCGCTGGGAAACGGAGAGACGCTGACCGCCGAAAATGTCGTTTTCGGCATCGGATTGCAGGGCAATCTGCGCAAGCTCGGTTGCCCCGGCGAGGATCTTCCCGTCGTGCAATACCAGCTCGACGATCCGGAGGAATTCAGCGACGAAGTCATTGTCGTGGTTGGCGCGGGCGACGCGGCCATCGAGAATGCATTGGCGCTGGCGGCCCAGAACAAGGTCTTCATCGTCAATCGCAAGGCCGAGTTCAGTCGCGCCAAGGACGCCAACAACCAGGCCATTCTTGCGGCGATCGACAGTTCGGCCATCCCCGTGGAATGCTTTTATGAATCCGTGGTCGAACGCGTTCTGGCCATGCCCGAGAGTTCGGAAAAGCCGGCGCGGGTTGTTTTGAAAACCGCCGAGGGAAAAGCCGAGATCGCCTGCGACCGGATTGTTGCCCGACTCGGCGCCATCCCGCCGCGGCGTTTTGTCGAGTCGTGCGGCATCC
>JASFQN010000087.1:0-10092 GCA_050115425.1 Gammaproteobacteria bacterium
ATTCGCTCAGCGGCTGGTCCGGTCAATCAGGTACTGGGCAAGCAGACCGACTGGTCGGCCGGTGCCGCCCTTCTCGTTGCCCGTATTCCAGGCGGTACCCGCAATGTCGAGATGCGCCCAGCGGAACTTGTCCGTGAACCGGGAGAGGAAGCAGGCCGCCGTGATGGTTCCGGCTTCGCGACCGCCCACGTTGGCGAAGTCCGCAAAGTTGCTCTTGAGCTGGTCCTGGTAGTCTTCCCAGAGGGGCAGGCGCCAGGCCCGGTCCGCGGCAGTGTTGCCCGCCATCAGCAGTTCGTCGGCGAGTTCCTCGTCGGAAGTCAGCAATCCGCTGGCATGCGAGCCCAGCGCGATCACGCACGCGCCGGTGAGCGTGGCGATGTCGATGACGGTGCGCGGCTTGTAGCGCTGGGTGTAGGTGAGTGCGTCACACAGCACCAGGCGGCCTTCCGCGTCGGTGTTGAGGACTTCGATGGTCTGGCCGGACATGCTGGTAACGATGTCGCCGGGCTTGCTGGCGTTGCCGTCCGGCAGGTTCTCGGCGCTGGCGACCACACCCACGACATTGATCTTGAGACCCATTTCGATCACCGCGGCCATCGTGCCGAACACGCTGGCGGCGCCACCCATGTCCCATTTCATCTCGTCCATGGCCGGCGCCGGCTTCAGCGAAATGCCGCCGGCATCGAAGGTGATGCCCTTGCCGACCAGCGCGTAGGGCTTGCTGGTCTTGGCGGCGCCGTTGTATTCCATGATGATCAGCTTGGCCGGCTGGCGACTGCCGCGCGACACCGAAAGCAGCGAGCCCATGCCCAGCTTTTCCATCTGCGCTTCGCTGAGCACGGTGGTCTTGAGTTTGTCGTTGCCACGTGCCATTTTCCGCGCCTGCTCGGCGAGGAAGGTCGGCGTACAGATATTGCCCGGCAGATTGCCGAGATCCTTGGCCAGGCTGACCCCGCGGGCGATGGCCTGGCCCTGGGCGGTGCCGGCCTTGGCCTTGCGGACCTGCCCGGCTTCGGCGACCACGAACGTGACCTTGTTCAGGGCCGGCGGTTTGGGCTTGTTCTTGCCGCTCTTGCACTGGTCGAAGATGTAGAGTGCGTCTTCGGTGGCTTCCACGGCGTGGCGGGTCGCCATGTCCGGCGTCAGCGGCGATGGCGCGTCCAGAGTGAGCAGGTTGAAGGCTTCCTTGACGCCCGTGGCAATGACTGCGCGCGTTGCCGCATGCACCGCCTTGCGGTATTTGAGGGCGTCGAGCTTGTCGGCGGCGCCCATGCCGGCCAGTACCACACGCTCGTAGGGCAGACCGGGCACCTTGTAGAGCATCAGCGTCTGGCCGAGCTTGCCTTCCATCGAACCGGACTTGATTGCGCTGCTAAGATGCCCCTTGCCAGCCTTGTCCAGCGTCCTGGCCGCCTCGGAGAGGCGCCGGCCTTCGAACACGGCGATGACGGCGCAGGCACTGCGATGCTGGTCGGCCTTGCCCGATTTGACGGCGTATTGCATGGGAGAGCTCCTGTTGATTGGTGTCACGTCCAAGAGAAATTCCGGCGCAGTCTGGCGTATGATGTGCTGCCGCGCAGCGCAGCCGGCATTCCAGGAAAATCCGGACGGAAGAGTGTACCTGATTCGATTGCATAGCACGAAATTGGCGACTGCGGGGGACCGATGCGGATCGTGACCCGTTATGTGGCCCGCGAGGTCTTCCAGGCCTGGTTTGCGGTCAATGGCGTGCTCTTGTTGATCCTGCTCAGCAATCGCTTCGCCCGTTTCCTGGGCGACGCCGCTTCGGGAGACATTCCCGGTCACGCCGTGTTCAAACTGGTGGGGCTGGTTTCGGTGCAATACATCATCGTATTGCTTCCGGTGAGCCTTTTTCTGGGCATCATGCTGGCACTCGGTCGGCTCTACCGTGACAGCGAAATGTCGGCGCTGCTCGCCTGTGGCGTGGGTCCCCTCCAGCTCTACAAGGCGCTTGCCGTGGTCGGCCTGCCGCTGGTGGTGGCCCTGAGCTGGATAACGCTGCAGGCGGGGCCGTGGGCCGCGGCGCGGGTCAACCTGCTCAAGGCGCAGGCCGAGAGCGACGCCCGAGTGGGGACGTTCAAGGCCGGTTCGTTCAAGACCATCGGCCGCAATGGCGCCTTCTACGCTGAAAAGATCAGTCCCGACGGCACCCACCTCGAAAATGTGTTCGCCGAGCGTGACGAAGATGGCGAACTCAATATCATCACCGCGGCGCGCGGCGTGCAGGAGACCGACAGTCGCACCGGTCACCGGGAACTGGTCCTCTATGACGGCTACCGCTATCAGGGTGTGCCTGGTCAGACGAATTTCCGCAAGGTGCATTTCGCGGTGCACGGCGTTGCAATCCAGCCCACCGAGCCTGATACCCGGACCAGCAGCCGCGATGTCGTGCCGACCGCCCGGCTCTGGGGTTCGCACGATCTTCGCGACGTGGCCGCACTGCAATGGCGAATTTCCGTGCCGCTCACGGCACTGGTGCTCATGGTGCTCGCCGTGCCGCTGGCGCGAACCAGCCCGCGCCAGGGCCGCTACGGGAAACTGGTCACCGCCATTCTGGTTTTCGTGATCTATTCCAACCTGCTTGGCGCCTGTCAGGTATGGATCGAGAAGAAGGCGTTGCCACCGGTGCTTGGCCTTTGGTGGGTGCACGTCCTGATTCTCGGCGCCGGTCTTTTGCTGTTGGCGCGCCACCAGGGCTGGCTGGCGCGCCGCCACGGGGAGAGCGCCGCATGAAACTGGTTGACCGCTATCTGGCGAAATCGGTGATCGCCGGCTCGCTGATGGTGCTGCTGGTACTCGTCGCATTGAGCGGCTTCGTCACCTTCGTCGGCGAGTTCGAGGATATTGGCGTGGGCACCTACAGCCTGCTCGACGCCGTGGAGTTCGTTCTGCTCCGTGTGCCGCACGATGTCTACCAGGTGCTGCCGATGGCCGTGCTGCTGGGTTCGCTTCTGGGGCTGGGCGGGCTTGCCAGCCATAACGAATTGATGGTGATGCGCACTGGGGGTATTTCCATTGGCCGCCTGACACTTTCGGCGATGCTTGGCGCCCTTGTCATGAGCTTGGGCGCGGTGGTGCTTGCCGAGTTCGTGTTCCCGCCGGCGCAACAATACGCCGAAGCCATGAAGGCGCGCGAGATGTGGCATCCCGTGAGTGTCGCCGGGCGCAGCGGGCTCTGGGCGCGCGACGGCGACACCTTCGTGAACGTGCGTACGATGTCGCGCGAGGGTCGGCTCAGCGGCATTTATCTGTTCCGTCTGAACGATCGACATGAACTGGTCTATGCGGGCCATGCGGCGGCTGCCACGTATTCAGGCAAGTGGCGGCTCAAGGGGCTGAAGGCCACCCGCTTTTCCGGGAACGATGCCGAGGTGGCCGACCGTGGCGAGGAGACGTGGCAGACGGGACTTGATCCGCGCCTGCTCGACCTCTTCACGGTCGATCCCAACAGCCTGTCCATCAGCGGCCTGTACCGGTACATGCGCTTTCTGGAAGGCAACGGGCTCAATGCATCGCGCTATCGGCTGGCCCTTTGGGGCAAGCTGGTGATGCCGATTTCGCTGCTGGTCATGGTCATGCTGGCGATACCGTTCGTGTTCGGGCCGTTGCGTTCCGCCGGTACCGGTCATCGCCTCGTGGTGGGCATGCTGGCGGGAATCGCCTTCTATGTGGTCAACAACATGTTGATGAACAGCGGGGAGGTGTTCGGGCTGAATCCGGTGCTCACGGCCAGCCTGCCGACGCTGATTCTGGCGCTGATCGCCGGTGCGGCCCTGCAGCGGGTGAAGTAGCCGGGTATGACCTGCTAGCCATGGATGACACGCACCAGACGGGTGTGTGACATCCGATCCTGGAACGTACGGTCATGGGCGTCGAAAAGACACCAGAAGACGCCGAGACCGGCGGGGAGCCAGCCGGCCAGTGCCCACAGGAACCGGCGCAGCGCATCCGGCCAATGCAGCGGTCGCCCGTCCTCGCGCAAGACTCGAATCTTCCAGGCGCGCATGCCCAGTGTCTGGCCGCCGTGGGTCCAGAACCAGCCGAAGAACAGGAAGGCGAGTGCCAGCAGATAGAGGCGGAATGCCGTCTCGATCCAGACGTTGTCAAAATAGAGTGCTTCGCCGCCGGTCAGGGGCAGCAGCGCGGCGGTGCCGAGCATGAGCAGGGCGAGCACGAGCAGGCTGTCATAGAGCGCGGCCGCAAGACGCCGCCACAGACCGACAGGTCGATCGTCCACGACTTCAGTGCGCATGCATGGACCTCCTTGTGAAGGCCGGCTGGGTACGGATACGAAAAAACCGCCGACCGATTCGGCGGTTCCGGAATCTGGCGCTCCCACGGGGACTCGAACCCCGGTTTCCGCCGTGAGAGGGCGGCGTCCTGGGCCACTAGACGATGGGAGCGTAAGCGTGGCACACCCTGTACAGGATCAGGAGGGGTGCTATTATACCGCCGGGTCGCGAGACCTCAAGGAGGTTCCGGCAAAATCCTTCGCCTGGCGAAGCGTGGTATCGATGCCGGACCAGATTGCTCGCTCGTCTCAGCAAACCAGGGTCAAGTCATCAGTTCACCAGCCGTCATTCAGCGCCCCGATCACACGATTTCCAGGGCCCGGATTTCCGAGAATGCACTCAAGGTGCTTTACCGCCTGAAGAACGCCGGCTTCGAGAGTTTTCTGGTAGGCGGCGGGGTGCGCGACCTTTTGCTGGGGCGTGAGCCCAAGGACTTCGACGTGGCGACCGATGCGCGCCCCGATGATGTCCGCGACCTGTTCAGAAATTGCCGTCTGATCGGCCGTCGGTTTCGACTGGCACATGTCCGGTTCGGCCCCGAGGTCATCGAGGTGGCCACCTTTCGCGCTCGTCACGATCCCGATCAGGACGACGATCATCCCGAGGTCGAACGCGACGACAGCGGCCGCATCCTGCGCGACAATGTCTATGGCACGCTTGAAGAGGATGCCTGGCGCCGCGATTTCACTGTCAACGCCCTGTACTACAACATCCGTGACTTCTCCATCTGCGACTATGTCGGCGGCATGGCGGACCTTCGCAATGGTGTGATTCGCCTGATTGGCGATCCGGAGACGCGTTACCGGGAAGACCCGGTGCGGATGTTGCGGGCGGTTCGTTTTGCGGTGAAGCTGGGCTTTCGTCTCCACCCGGAGACTGAAGAACCTTTGGAACGTCTGGGCAGTCTTCTCAAGGATATCCCGCCTGCACGGCTGTTCGAGGAAGTGCTCAAGCTCTTCCTCTCGGGTAATGGCCTGCAGACCTTCGAGATGCTTCGCCACTACGATCTGTTCCGTTTTCTGTTTCCCGAAGCCGACGGCGCGCTGGCCGGCGAGGAACAGGGATTCCCGCTGACCTTCGTGGCCCGCGCGCTGGCCAATACCGACGAAAGAATCCAGTTGGACAAGCCGGTGACGCCAGCGTTTCTGTTCGCGGCATTGCTCTGGGAGCCGGTCCGCCGCCGTGCCGAAGATTTGCAGGCGGACGGCATGAGCGAGGCCGAAGCACTGCGCGAGGCGGCCGGGGAAATCTGTTCGCGCCAGCAACATCACGTGGCCATTCCGCGCCGTTTTGGCACGCCCATGCAGGAAATCTTTTTCATGCAGGCCCGGATGCGCAACCGCACCGGCAAGCGGGCGTTGCGCGTGCTGGGTCACCCGCGTTTCCGTGCCGCCTATGACTTTCTTCTGCTCCGCGCCCAGGCCGGAGAAGAAGAGCAGGAACTGGCCGATTTCTGGACCCGTCTCCAGACCATGGGCGGTCCGGAACAGCGTGCCGAACTCAGCAAGCCCGCGGGCAAGCGGCCGCGCCGCCGCCGCCGTCGTCGCAAGCCGGAGACGGACACCGGCGGATGAGCGCCGAGACCGGCAGCCGGCGGGCTTTCGTGGGATTGGGCTCCAATCTTGACGATCCGGCCGGGCACATTCGCAGGGCCGCGCGCGAACTCGATGACCTCACCGCCACCCGGCTGGTGGATGTTTCCTCACTCTATGGCTCGCGACCCATGGGCCCATCCGATCAGCCCGACTATGTCAATGCAGTGGCCGAGGTGGCCACCGGGTTGGCGCCGCTGGCGCTGCTCGACGCCCTGCAGGAACTGGAGCGGCACCACCGACGCGTGCGCGTGCGCCGGTGGGGGCCCCGCACGCTGGATCTGGACCTGCTGGTGTATGCGGACCTGCAAATGCGGGCCGAGCGCCTGACCTTGCCCCACCCGGGGCTGCACGAGCGCAACTTCGTGCTGTATCCTCTCGCCGAACTGGCCCCCGATTTGCACGTGCCCGGCAAGGGCAGGGTGGTCGATCTGTTGGCCGGCGTGAGCCGGGACGGACTCTGGAAGCTGGAGCATGAGTGAAAGCCGGGCCGAGCCCCGCTATATCGTGGTCGAAGGGCCGATCGGGGTGGGCAAGACGAGCCTCGCGCGGCGATTCGCCGAACACTTCGGTGCCGAGCTCGTGCTCGAGCAGGCCGAGGAGAATCCCTTTCTCGAACGCTTCTACCGGGACCCCCGGCAGGCCGCCCTGCCGACCCAGCTTTTCTTTCTCTTCCAGCGCGCCCGGCAGATGCAGCAGATGCGCCAGGGCAATATCTTCCAGCCGGTGCGGGTGGCCGACTTCCTGCTCGAGAAGGATCGACTTTTTGCCCGCCTCAACCTGGACGATGACGAATTGCATCTCTACGAGCAGGTTTATTCGAATCTCTCCATCGACGCTCCGGCACCGGATCTGGTTGTCTATCTGCAGGCACCGGTGGAAGTGCTGATGCAGCGCGTGGCCAAGCGTGGCCTGGAGCACGAGCAACTGATCACACGGGATTATCTGGAGCGGCTCGCCGACACATACGCCGAGTTCTTCCACCATTACGACCAGGCGCCGTTGCTTATCGTCAACGCCAGCGACATCAATCCGGTGGACAATCCGGGCGATTTCGAACACCTGGTCAACGAGTTGACCGGTATCCGCAGCGGGCGTCACTACTACAATCCGGTGGCGCTGGCCGATCCCGGTTGATGTTTGCCCGGCTGCCGGTCATCCTCGGGAACCGAGCAGCGCTGTGCATTTCAAAGAGACCAAAACCGACATGTATACCTCCGTGGAAACCCGACAGGATGCCAGGCCGGTCACGCTGACCCGGTTGCAGAAGATGCGCGCGGAGGGCGAGAAGATCGCCTGCCTGACCGCCTATGACGCCAGTTTCGCCGCGCTGGTCGACCAGGCGGGCGTGGACGTGGTGCTGGTGGGGGATACCCTGGGGATGGTGGTCCAGGGGCATGGCAGCACGGTGCCGGTCACCGTGGACGACATGATCTACCATGCCCGCATGGTGGCGCGCGGGCTGCGCCGGGCGTTGCTGATGGTGGATATGCCCTTCATGAGCTTCCCGTCGCCCGAGCGGGCCCTGGAGAATGCCGCGCGGCTGATGCAGGAAGGCGGTGCCAACATGGTCAAGCTCGAGGGCGGCGCCAACCAGGTCGATGTGGTTGAATACCTGAGCGCGCGTGACATCCCCGTGTGCGCCCATCTGGGGCTGCGGCCGCAGTCCGTGGACAAGATAGGCGGCTTCCGCGTGCAGGGCCGGGACGCCGAGGCGGCCGAGCAGATCGCCGCCGATGCGCGGGCGCTGGAAGCAGCCGGGGCCGATATCCTGCTGCTGGAATGTGTGCCGATCGCGTTGGCGGAGCAGATCACCGCGTCGGTTTCGGTGCCGGTGATCGGTATTGGCGCCGGCCCCGGAGTGGATGGCCAGATTCTCGTGCTCTACGACATGCTCGACATTACCCCGGGCAAGAAGCCGCGCTTCGCCAAGAACTACATGGCCGATACCGGCAGCCCGCTGGAGGCGGTCCAGGCCTATGTGGAAGAGGTGAAGTCGGGTGCATACCCTGCCCCGGAACACGCCTTCGAATGACTCTGCGGACAGTGCACAACCTGGCCGATCTGCGCGCCACGGTCGGACGCTGGCGCCGTGACGGCGAGCGCGTTGCCTTCGTGCCCACGATGGGCAATCTGCATGCCGGTCACTTCCGCCTGGTGGCACGGGCCCGCGAACTGGGCCGGCGCGTGGTGGTGAGCATTTTCGTCAACCCTCTTCAGTTCGGTCCCGGCGAGGATTACCAGACTTACCCCCGCACGCTCGATGCGGATACCCGGGGTCTTGCCGAGCGCGACACCGACCTGGTGTTCGCACCGGATGTGGACACCATGTATCCGGGCGGCACGGGCGTGACCACCCGCGTTACGGTACCCGAGCTGTCGGACATCCTGTGTGGTGCGTCGCGCCCCGGCCATTTCGACGGCGTAACCACCGTGGTCAACCGATTGTTCAACATGGTGCAGCCGGACGTCGCGGTGTTCGGGGAAAAGGACTATCAGCAACTGCAGATCATTCGCCGCATGGTCCGCGATCTGGCCATGCCGGTGAGCGTGGAGGGCGTGGCCACCGAGCGTGAGGCCGATGGTCTGGCGCTGAGCTCGCGCAACCAGTATCTCACCGCCGCCGAGCGCGCCGTGGCACCACGCCTGTATCAGGCGCTCAGTGAAGCCGTGGCGCAGATTCGCGACGGCAGGCGGGATTTCGCCGCACTGCAGGCCGAGAGCATGGCAGGCCTGCGCTCCGCCGGATTCCAGCCCGACTACTTCGAGGTGCGCGATGCCAACAGCCTGTCGTTGCCGGCTCCGGAGAGCCGCCTGGTGGTTCTGGCGGCGGCCCGCCTGGGCCGGGCCCGGCTCATCGACAACCTTCGCGTGGATGGTGCCTGACGTCTCCGCCCGCTTGAGACAGATTCCAAGTCTAAGATATTATTAGTGGTTTACACCCGGGTGTGCCCGGGTGCCGGGTTCGAGACAGCAACCAGATTCGGGAAGCGAACCATGCAAGTGACGTTACTGAAGGCCAAATTGCACCGCGCCTGCGTGACCCACGCGGAGGTCGACTATGAGGGTTCCTGCGCCATTGACGGCCGTCTGCTGGATGCCGCGGGCATTCTGGATTACGAGCAGATCCAGATCTACAACGTCACCAATGGGAAGCGTTTCACCACCTACGCGATTCGGGCCGAGGAAGGCTCGCGGATTATTTCCGTCAATGGGGCTGCCGCGCATTGTGCCGCGCCCGGCGATCGGGTGATCATCTGTGCCTACGTCGCGATGAGCGCCGAGGAGGCCGCGAGGCACAAGCCGCGGCTGGTGTATCTCGACGAGCAGAACAACGTCACCCACAGTCGCAATTCCATTCCCGTGCAGGCCGCCTGAGGGGCCAGCGTGAGCCGGCGCAGCGAGGGAGAGCAGCCGGGCACCATCCCAGATTCGGTGACCGCCTCCGCCGAATGGCGGGCTCTTGAAGCACTTGCCGGCACCACCGGCAGCAATCATCTTCGCGACTTGTTCGCGCGCGATGCCACCCGTGCGCAACGCTATCGCGCCCGTTGCGATTCACTTCTGCTCGACTACTCCCGGCAGCGGGTCGACGACGCCGTGCTCGAGGGTCTCGCCGCCCTGGCCGGGAAGGTCGGTGTTGCGAGTTGGCGGGACCGCCTGTTCGCCGGTGAAGCGGTCAACCACACGGAGGATCGCGCCGCACTGCACCCGCTGCTGCGCTGGCCGGATGGCGAGGCCGCCCCGGCAGCCGGCTTGTCCGCCGCGCTCGAAAAGGTTGTCGCAACCCGCCGGCGCATTCGCGAACTCGCCGCTGCGGTTCGCGAGGGCGCATGGGGAGGGGCGACGGGCAAACCCGTGCGGGACGTGGTCAACATCGGCATCGGCGGCTCGCATCTCGGGCCCGAACTCGTCGTCTCGGCACTGGCCGCGGCCCGTGCCGGTCCGAAAGCGCACTTCCTCGCCAACATCGATCCTGCCGGCACCGCCCGGGTGCTGGATTCGCTGAATCCGGAAACCACGCTTTTCGTGGTCACCTCCAAGACGTTCACCACGCAGGAGACGCTCACCAACGCCGCTCTGGCACGTGAATGGCTGGTTGCCGAACTCGGTGAAGATGCCACGCCGAAGCATTTTCTGGGAGTCACGGCCATGCCGGAGCGCGCCCGTGATTTTGGAATTGCCCC
>JASFQN010000088.1:0-10064 GCA_050115425.1 Gammaproteobacteria bacterium
CTGGTCGCTGATGCTGCGTACCGACTGGCTACCGGCGGTATATGTAGCCCTCGTACTGGGTACCGCACTGACACGCCCCGCGTTGGCGTACGATGCGCCGCGCCTGCCGAAACGGCTCACTGCGGGTGGCGTGCTTCATTGAGGCAAACGAATGGATCGATTGACCGGAATTGCGCGTAAGATCTGGCGCCCGATTGGTCCCGCCGCGTTTGCGGCCTGTGTGGGAATCGGCATGATTTCGGGCGTGCAGGGCCTGCATGCCGAAACACGAACGACAAAACCTCCATTGCGCCACATGAAGGTGAACCTGAACGACACCGCGGCGCTTCGCAACGGTGCCGCCTACGTCATGCACCGGTGTGTCGCCTGCCACAGTCTCCAGGGGGCACGATTCACGGCCATGGCGGGACCGCTGGATCTGACCGACAGGCAGGTGCAGCGCTACCTGAATACGACCGGCCGCCGTGTGGACACCACCATCGTGTCAAGCATGCCCGATGACACGGCCCGAACGTTTCTCAGCAAGAAGCCGCCGGATCTGACCGTGATCGCCAAGCGCCGTACCGTGGACTGGCTCTATACCTATCTCACCTCGTTCTATCTGGACCCGTCACGGCCCACGGGCAGTGACAACGTTGTCTATCACAATGTGGCAATGCCCGATGTGTTCGCCGACCTCCAGGGATTGCAGGAACCGATCATGCAGATGGGTTGGCGTGCCGGCAAGCACGAAATGATCGCCGTGGGCGTCAAGCTCAAAAAGCCCGGCGTCATGCCATTGGATCGTTTCGATCGGACGGCGCGCGACATGGTCAGCTTCCTCTATTACATCGCCCATCCGCATCAGCAGGTACGCCACTCACTGGGGCCGTGGATTCTCGGCCTGCTCGCACTGCTGCTGGTCCTGAGCTATCCACTCTATCGCCTCTACTGGTCGCGCATACGACCACTGGAAGGGGGTCGCTGGTGGCATTACTGGAAGGAGTGAACCGGGAGGACATGCGCCGACACGCATGGCTGGCCTACGCGTCGCTCGCCGCCGGGACGGTCTTCTACGTACTGGCCATCTGGCTGGAAGTCTGGCTGGATACCCGTCCGGCCGCTCCCACGGGCGACATCGTGCTTGAAAGCCATCGCCAGTGGCGACTGCGCAGCAGCTTCCTGCTCCTCGTCTGGAGCGTACTGGGGGGCATCAGCCTGCCATTCGGCTTCGGCTGGCTGTTCCTCATACCGGCCTGGCTCTGGTACGTGGTGCGAACAACCCGCGGCGCGATCCTGTTGGCCCGCGGACATCCCGTCGGCGTTTCCCGGCCGGACAGGTCGGCCGGCGGCATCCTGATCCGCGAACCGGGCTGCTCGCCGCCTTTCAGGCGCGGACTCCGGCGTGCACCATCAGCCAGGGCAGCGGTGTACGTACCTGGCGGCAGACGCCAAACTCGTTGACCAGCGCGGTCAGGGCATGACGATTCCAGTGGTTCACATGGCCCGGCGTGTTGCCCAGCGCCCCCCAATATTTTCCGCGCGCCATGTTGAGCACGCGCCAGAGCGGCTCGTTGGGTACCGAAATGATCACATGGCGGGAAGAGACGCGAAAAATCTCGCGCAGCGCCTGGCGATAGTCGTCGAGATGCTCGAGCACTTCAAGCAGCAGCACACAGTCAAAACTGTTGTCCGCCCGATGCATGGCATACGCGGATTCCCGGGAGATCGGCAAGCATTTTCATGAGGCTCAACGAGGACCTCCCCGGACCGCAGCCGACTTCCAGGACACGGTCCTCGGGCCGCTGAGCGGCCGGCATCTCGCCCAGGGTCGCAAAAAAGCGATCAAGCAGATGACTGGCCAGCGGATTCCGGATCTCGTACTTGCCGGTGTATTGCTCGGCCCAGTCCTCTCCGGCACCGGCCGGCGTGCGCGATGTCATGTCTGAAATCACCGTCCTGCCCGAGGTCCCCGGCGTGGAAAACAGGGGAATGAAAACCGCAAGGTTACTCAGCGCCGACTCGGCGTAAAAGCGCGTGCTTCACCGGCCGCACCGGCTCTAGAGCCGGGCGATGCGCGCGGCAAAGGCCTCCACGTCGTCCCAGTCGGTGAAATCCTGGACGGTCGTGGGGTCGGTGGGACCGTCGGTCAGCCACATGATCAGCCGGATGACCTGGCGGTCCAGCGGCCGGTAACGCGGATAGTCCAGCTTGCCCGCGAAGACCGCCGTTTCCTGGGGACGCCAACGGGTCTGGTCCAGCAATTTGGCCACGTAGGGGTTGGTCTCGGGCGTGTCGCGGCCCGGCTTGCGGGCGACCAGGTTCACGGTAAAGAAGGCTCCGGGCCGGGCGTTGAGTTCATCCGCGCGCTCGCGGACGAATTTCACCAGGTCGGGCCGGTACTTGCCATAGCGGATGCTGGCACCCACCACAACCTTGTTGCAGGCGACCAGAGCGGCGGGGAACAATTCATCCACCGGGGTCAGGTCCACCTCATTGCCCAGGGCGGTGAGTGTTTCGCCAAGATGTGCACAGATCGCACGGGTATGTCCGTCAACGGTCGAATAGACAATCAGAATGTTGGCCATGGCGCTGTCTTCCCTGTCTTGCCGGTGGCCCCGGCGGCCCCGGCCGCAGCTTGGGCTCTCACCACCCCAAGCGCATTGATCTGGATCATTGCAGATGCGAACGATTCTCAGCTATGCTACGACTCGCAAATGGGATCCTGGAGATCCCGTACCTGAAACCGCGGAGTGCCCGACGTGCCCGACGCCTCTATTGCTGCCAATGTGAACCTTCCAGCCGATGCGCTCAAGCCCCTCGTCGAGGAGGTGGAAGTGGCGCGTCTTGGTAGCGGGCGTACCGGCCTGAGCGGCGAGGTCGTGGCCATCCGGGCCCGGTCCACCGAGCTGGAACGCATCCTGCTGGAAATCGGCTTCATTGAGGGCGCCCGGGTGGAAATCCTGCACGAAGGCCCCTTCGGTCGCGACCCCATTGCCGTGCGGGTGGACGACATGCGGGTGGCTCTGCGCCGCCGCGAAGCAGAGGCTGTTCTGGTCCGCGCGGCCGGCGCCGGGAAAACGTCCGGGAACGCGAGTGGCTGAGGCCCCGGCCACCACGCTGCGGCTGGGCCTGGTTGGCAACCCCAACTGCGGAAAGACCGCGCTGTTCAACGCCCTGACCGGCGGCCGCCAGAAGGTGGCCAACTACGCCGGCGTCACCGTGGAACGCAAGGAAGGCCGCTTCCTCACTCCGGCCGGTCGCGACGTTCGCATCCTGGACCTGCCGGGCACCTACAGTCTGCGCGCGCGCAGCCCCGACGAAGCCGTGACCCGCGACGCCATCCTCGATCGGCTGGATGGCGAGAGCGCCCTCGACGCCTTTATCTGCGTGGCGGACGCTACCAACCTGCGGTTGATGCTGCGTCTCGTACTGGAGTTGCGGCAGGTCGGCAAGCCCATCGTGCTGGCGCTCAACATGTTCGACATCGCGCGCCGGCGTGGCATCCGGATCGACATCGACGGCCTGTCCCGGGAGTTGGGCGTGCCGGTCGTGCCCACGGTGGCGGTGCGCCGCGACGGCAGCGAGGACCTGCTGAGCCGGATCGATGCCCTCACACTCCCGCCCGCTGGAACGAACGCCGGACGCTGGACCGAGCCCGATGCCAATCAGGTTCGCGCCACCCACCGCCGCGTGGAACAAGTTCTTGAGAAGTGCGTGAGCGTGCCCGTCGGCGCCGATTCCTGGACCTCGCGGATCGATCGCGTGCTCCTGCACCCGGTGGCCGGCGTCATCATCCTGCTGGGCATTCTCTTTCTCATGTTCCAGGCGGTCTTCAGCTGGGCAACCCCGCTCATGGATCTGATCACGGAAGGTTTCGACAGCCTCTCGATACTCGTGCATCAGACCCTGCCGGCCGGCATGCTGCGCAGTCTGCTGGCCGACGGGGTCATCTCCGGCGTGGGCAGCGTGCTGGTCTTTCTGCCCCAGATCATGATCCTGTTTTTTTTCATCATCCTCCTGGAAGACTTCGGCTACATGGCCCGCGCGGCGTTTCTCATGGATCGCATCATGGGACGCGCCGGTCTTCACGGACGGGCGTTCATCCCGCTGCTCTCGAGCTTTGCCTGTGCAATCCCCGGCATTATGGGCACACGCGTGATCAACAGCTGGCGCGACCGGCTGGTCACCATCCTGGTGGCGCCTCTGATGACCTGCTCGGCACGCATCCCGGTCTACACGCTGATCATTGCCGCGTTCATCCCGCGCGGCAAGGTGGCCGGCATCTTCGACCGCCAGGGTCTGGTCATGTTCGGTCTCTATGCGGCAGGCATCCTGAGCGCGCTGACGGTGGCCGTCATATTGCGCAAGGTCTTCTGGCGCGGCGATTCCGAACCCTTCATCATGGAATTGCCCGACTACAAGATGCCTGACGCGAAGAACGTCCTGCGCGGTGTGCTGCAACGTGGCCAGATCTTCCTGCGGCGGGCGGGGACCATCATCCTGTCGATGATGATCGTCATCTGGTTCCTCAGTTCCGTGCCCGGGCCGCCGCCCGGCGCGACCGGACCGGCCATCGACTACAGCTTCGCGGGCATGCTGGGCCACGCGGTGCAGCCCTTTCTCGCCCCCATCGGCTTCAACTGGCAGATAGCCGTCGCATTGATTACCGGCATGGCGGCCCGGGAAGTGGCGGTCGCCGCGCTGGGCACGGTTTACGCGGTCAGCGCGGGCACCGAACAGGTCACCGGTGCGCTGGGCGCCACACTGGCCGCGCAATGGTCGCTGGGCACCGGCCTGGCGCTGCTGGCCTGGTACATTTTCGCACCCCAGTGCCTGTCCACGCTCGGCGTGGTTCGACGCGAAACCAACTCCTGGCGCTGGCCGGCCTTCATGTTCTGCTACATGCTCGCGCTTGCATGGTTGGCATCATTCGCTGTCTACCACGTCACGGCCATGCTGGGGAGCTGAGCGCATGATCCAGGCCGTCATTACCTACTTTATCGTCGCCCTGGCAGCCGCCTGGCTGGTCTGGACATTGTTCCTGCCCGAGGTCCTTCGCCGGAAACTGCGTCCCGTGGCCGCCCGGGGCCCCCGCGATTGCGCTGATGGCTGTGCCGGCTGCTCCGGCTGCCCGCCCGCGACACCCCCCAACGCCTGGCAACCGATCGAGATCCACCATCGCAAGCCCCGCCCGACGGCCCGCAAGCGCTGATTCGGGCAGGCATCCGCCCGCCCCCGAACCAACCCGTCAATACGGTCTAGACTTGGCTCAATGGGCAAGTGCAGTGAGGGGCTGCGCACCTTGCCCGGAGACACGGACTGTCAATGCCTCAGGCACAAAGGGGGTCATCATGAATACGATTCCGACCACACTTCTCCTGGCCGCATTCGCATTTGCTGCCGCGGGATGCGAAAGCAAGGGACCGGAAACCGCCGGCACCGACGCACAGACGGGCGCACAACCCGCCACGCAGATTCCGGCGGAAACGCCGCCCACCGCCAACGTCGTGGAGCTGGTCGCCCGGGGACGTCAGTTCCAGGGACCGGACAGCATTTCTTCGGGCTGGACCACATTCCATTTCAGCAACAATTCGGCCTTTACCCATTTTGCCGTGCTGGAACGGCTGCCGGACGGCTTCAGCATCAAGGAACAACAGGAACAGGTGGCGCCGATATTCCAGGCAGGCATGGACCTGCTCGCCAGGGGCGAAAACGAAGCCGCCATGCAGAAGTTCGGCGAAGTGCCGGAGTGGTTCAGCCGCGTTGTCTACCTTGGCGGTCCCGGGCTCACCGCCCCGGGCAAGGAGTCGACCGCGACCGTCGATCTGGCGCCCGGTACCTACCTGATCGAATGCTATGTAAAGACCAAGGGCATCTTTCACTCCTTCAATCCGGTACCGGGCAAATACGGCATGGTGCACCAGCTCACGGTGACCGGCCCCAGAGCAGACGACACGCCACCGAAGGCGGATCTCGACATCACGCTTTCTTCGGAAAATGGCATTGCGGTCCAGGGCAACCCGACCGCCGGCAGACATACCGTCGCGGTTCATTTCCTGGACCAGAAGACCTACGCGAACTTTGCCGGTCACGACGTGCACCTGGTCAGGCTCTCGCAGGACACGGACGAAAAGGCCGTGGCGGCCTGGATGGACTGGATGCAGCCCGACGGGCTCAATACTCCCGCACCGGCGGACTTTCTCGGGGGGCTCGAGGAAATGCCGGCAGGCTCGACCGGCTATTTCACGGTCACGCTGCAACCGGGGCGCTACGCCTGGGTGGCGGAAGTACCCCACCCGGACGAGCATGGCATGTTCAAGGTCTTTGTCGTACCCAGGGAAAACACGCTCTAGGCAAGGCAGCCGGCGCGCCTGGCGGATCAGTCCGCGGGGGTCAGAACGCGGAATCCGATGTGGTGGTCGCCATAGGTGGGCGGGTCCTCGAAATGATGGTAGGCCGCCCGGGCCACGAAGGGATTGCTGCCCCACCAGCCGCCCTTCTCCATCTTGACGCGGCCGGCGGCGGGCCCCTTCGGATCGATGCGCTCGCCTTTCCGGTAGTAGCTGTAGTCAAGCCAGTCATGGACCCACTCCATGGCGTTGCCGGCCATGTCACGGGCGCCCACCCAACTCACGTCGCCCGCCAGGCTGCCCACGGGCACGAGACCCGTGCTTCCCACCACATTTGTGCGCTTCGAGTCGAAGGTGTCGCCCCAGGGATAGATGCGTGAGTCGGGACCTCGCGCGGCGAACTCCCATTCCGCCTCGGTGGGCAATCGACCCCCTCGCCAGTGCGCGTAGGCCTCGGCTTCGTACCATGTGACGCAGACACGGGGATGGTCCGCAATCGGCTCGACGCAATGGTTCGGGCGCACTGCGGTCTGCTGCTTCAGCCAGTGCCATCCTTCCGCTGACCAGTATGCGGGGCGACGGTAACCGCCGGCATCGATGAAAGCCTGGAAGGCCGCATTGGTGACCTCAAACTGGTCCAGCCAGTAGCCGCGAGTCAGACGCACCCGATGGGCCGGCTGTTCGCTGCCCAGTTCACGGACTGCCCACGCCGGCGGATCAAGGCCCTCGGGGTTCGCGGTGCCAATGGTGAATGCTCCCGCCGGAACCCACACCTGGCGAACGCCATGGGCGTCAATCCGGACAGCGCCCGGTTCGGGCGGCGTGGCAAGCGTGCAACCATCCAGGCACGCCAGCAGGCCAAGCAGAATCAGCAGTCGGCCGCGCATATCCGGCCCCCATTCAGCAGCCCTTGTCGGAAGCTGCCACCGTCCGGCGGGCAGGTCAATCCCGCAGGGCGCGCAACAGGCCTGGAGCCACGAACCGTGTCACGCGACCGCCCTCGGGCCAATCCGCGCCTCCGGTCGAGCCACGAAGCGCGATGCCCGGATGGGTCTAGGGTTCGTCAAAGAATTCGACCACACCCGTTTCCAGAGAATACTCGGCGCCAACCACTTCCAGACCCTCTTCTTCGATCAGGTGTTCGAGAACATCCGAACCGTAACGCAGGTGGCTGACGGCAACACTGACATTGGCGCGCACTGCGTGGCGGACCAGCGCGTCATGGTCGTCGCGCAGTTCCGTATGCATGAGCCCTTCGACCGAAGGTCGCACCCGGTCCACGATGGAGCGCAGATTGCGGGACTGATGCTCGGCGGGCTGGCGCAATTCGTCAATGGTTGCCAGCACGGCGCCGCACTGGGTATGGCCCATGACCACAACCAGACGGGTGCCGAATTTGGAGGCGGCGAATTCCACGCTGCCGATCTGCGAGGGCGCGACCACGTTGCCGGCCACGCGGATCACGAAAAGATCGCCCAGTCCCTGGTCGAAAACCAGTTCCGCGGGCACCCGGGCGTCCGAACATCCCAGGATGATCGCAAATGGCTGCTGTTTCTGTATCAGTTCGGCGGAGTGCGCCGGTAACGGCTTGCCACTCTGGACGCTGGCGACAAACCGTTGGTTGCCTTCGCGGAGTCTCTGCAGTGCTTCTTTTGCGGAAATCATTGTCAGGGCTTCTCGTCAGGGCTGTGGTTTGAGGAGCCCACATGGTATCGAAACTCGCCTTGCCAGGCACCCCACGGACGCCATATCGCGCGCGACGGCATCCACGTTGCCGGATTCCAGGTTCACGGCCCCGAAGCCGACAGGCTGCCCGCAGTCCCGGCACGCATAATCGCGGCTCGCGTATTTCCCGGACGACCGCGGCATCACCGCGCGAGGCTTTTCCGATCGTGACCACCCTGCCTTCCCGATCCCCGTTCGCTGCCAAACGTGGGCCGCGAATGGCTCAGCCCGCCTTGCCGTGTTGCGCCAGCAGTCTGTCCAGTTGGTCGGCAAAGGCCTTGCGGTCGCTCTGGCTGAGGGCCGGAGGCCCGCCGGTCTGCACACCGCTGGCACGCAGCGTGTCCATGAAATCGCGCATGGTGAGGCGCGCCTTGATAGTGTCCTTGGTGAATCGTTCACCGCGCGGACTCAGCGCCTGCCCGCCCCTGCCGATGACTTCAGCCGCCAGCGGAATGTCACTGGTGATCACCAGATCGCCGGCCGCCACGCGCCTGACGATCTCGTTGTCCGCAACATCAAAGCCGGAACTCACCTGGAGCAGGCGAATCAGCCGTGAAGGCGGAACACGCATGGGATGATTGGCAACCAGCGTCACGGGCGAGCGCGTGCGCTCGGCGGCCCGGAAGAGGATTTCCTTGATGACGGCCGGACAGGCGTCCGCGTCGACCCAGATCTGCATTTGCGCTTGTTCCCCGCCTTGTCGCGGTCATGCCCTGCCGGGGATTTTCGCATACCCTTGCGCGGGATTGCCCGCGCAACATCAAATCCGGCGCCACTCAGACATAGAAGTCCAGCTCTTCCTGGTGTTTGAGGAGGTCGCGCATCCTGTGCGGATCGTCACCGAAGAAATAGACCAGACCCCAGTGG
This sequence comes from Gammaproteobacteria bacterium, assembly GCA_050115425.1. Lineage (GTDB taxonomy): Bacteria > Pseudomonadota > Gammaproteobacteria > Natronospirales > JASFQN01 > JASFQN01. Next base: position 8,925 of record JASFQN010000088.1, read on the forward strand.
GTCCCGAAGGCCGTGCGCTTGGTCACGGTCTCCTCGAGCGGCGCGCTGAGCTCGTGATATTCGAAATAGGGATCCTGCTCGGTCTCCTCGGGCACTTCCAGATGACTGACCACGCGACGCCGCGGGTACACCCCAAAACAGCCCGCGTGACCCTTCGCGTCCACCACTTCCGTCGGAAAGAAGGCCTCGATTTCCTCCTCGGTGGTTCGGGGATCAAAGGCCAGCACCAATCCCTGGTAGGCATTGAAGCCATAGGCCCGCTCGAGCAGTTCGAACACCTTGAAGCCCGGCGGGCGGAATGCGACTTCACCGAAATACATGGTGCCGTCACTGGTCACGAAATATTCCGGATGCACGAATCCGAAATCGATATCGAACGTCTTGATCAGTTTCTCGATCTCGCGCGTGATCTGAGGACGCCAGCTCTCGAGTTCCGGGGAAGCCGGCACGAACACCGAATAACCGAGCGTGACGTACTCGGAAATATTCAGAAACCGTATCTTGCCGTTGTGTACCCAGGCCTCGACGGCGAACTCCCATCCATCCAGATGGCTCTCCATGAGCAGGGGAAATTCCTCCTCGGGTATCGTTTCGACCTCGGCCGGCGTGCGGATCACACGGTGTCCAAGACAGCCCGCCTTGTCGAAGGCTTTCAGATGAATCGGGTCATCCGGGTCGCCATCCAGCTTGAGCAGCGTCTGGTTGACACGCTTGAGAAAACGTATCACGTCACCCCGATCGTGCGCTTCCTCGAAAATGCCCACCCGAATGCCCCCAAGCTGCGCACGGCGTTTCATCAACGCCTTGTCGCGAAACAGGATGGATTGCCCGTAGAGCCGGGGCTTGTTCAGGAGCACGGCGTTGATGGCACCGGCCCACTCCACGGTCTCCTCGAACAACGGGATGGCCACATCCACGCCTTCGTCCTTCAGGATCTGGGCAATCTCCATGGACCGATCATTCAGACGATAGAAATCCCACTTGATGAACGGGATGTTGTGCTTGGTGGCAAACTCTTCCGCCCAGTGGGGAGCGACCACAACGTAGCGTCGGTCGAATTTTTCCAGGGCTTCGATCGCATTCAGGCTCCAGCCCAGCAGAGCCACGTAGCCTTTTTCAGGATTCCAGGCCGTCATATCC
>JASFQN010000089.1:0-10002 GCA_050115425.1 Gammaproteobacteria bacterium
ACTAGCTGGACCGCAACTGCCACTGCGTTCCATTCCAATGGCTCTCACCCTGCAGGAGGACCCGAAGTGTCCGATTACATGATTCGCAAATTCAGCGCCTGGCTGTCAATCCTGACATTCGTCACCGTCGCGCATGCAGCACCTTCGGTCAAAAGACCATCGCTCTTCGGTCCGGACGTCATTTCCGGGCCAGCCAAGGATGAAGATGCCGCTTTTACGCCGAATGGGAAGGCGCTGTATTTCTTCCGGAGCAACGGTCAGGATTACGACATCATGGTGTCGCATCTGGACGGCGCTCACTGGTCACAGCCGAAGATCGCGTCGTTTTCTGGGCATTGGCGGGACCTGGAACCGGCGATGGCACCGGACGGATCGTATTTGATCTTTGCTTCCAGCAGACCGGGCACAGGTGGCGACAAGCCCATCGACGGCCACTGGCGCGGGCACATTCATCCCGGGCGAGGCGGCAACCTGTGGCGTGTAAATCGGCAGGGCGACGGCTGGAGCAAACCGATCCGCCTGCCTGATACCGTAAACCGCGTCGATGCAACCTTCAGTCCTACCATTGCACGTGACGGAACGCTTTACTTCATGGCCGCAACCGGCAAGGCCGGCCGGTTCCAGCTTTATCGCTCGCGGTTCCGCAACGGGCGTTATCAAGCCGCTGTTCTCCTGCCGTTCACGAAGGGAAATTCCGATGGCATGGACGCGGCCGTCGCCCCGGACCGTTCCTTCATTGTCTTCGCGTCAACCCGATCTCCGGCGCCACCCCATACCACCAACCTTTTTATTGCCTTTCGTGACAACGGGTGGTGGGGCGAGCCAATCGACCTGGGAATGGAGATTGGCAAATTCTCGCCGATCGAACTTGGCTTGGCACCCGACGGTCACACACTCTATTTTTCCAGCAGCCGCGTTGTGCCGATCACCTATCCAAAGTCGATCACCGCCAGTCAGAAGGGGTTGCGACAGATGCAATCCTGGAATAATGGTAACGGCAATATCTGGACGGTCGATCTCACTCCCTGGCTGAAGCTTCACTCGCAGGGGCAAGGCGGCCATTTGCCGGAAGCTGCTTCCCGGACTCCATAACGTTTCGGCAGTTGGTCTGCGTGCCGAATCGGGAGGCAAGATGATCCCGTGCAAGTACAAGCCAATGAAGGAGTAAGTCCATGGAACGTTCAGCGAACTTATTCGCCCCTGTCCTGCGTGGTCTTGGTATTGCGCTTGTGTATTTGGCAGGAGCCGCGGAAAACCCTACCGGGAATTCCATTGGAGTGGTCGTGACCACACCGGACGGTCCGACACCGCCTCTGGAAATGACGATCGGATGAGCCGTGATATTGAATGATTCCGAGTCGCACAGCCATCGGCTGATGGTAAGCCGCGTCCCAACCGGCACAAGACTTGAATTCACTGATCTTGGCGCCGATGACAGTCACCCGCAGATCGCGGTGCTGGAGCCCCTGGACCTTTCTTCAGGTTCACGTGCCCACGCACCGACAATTCAAATGGATGGATTTGCTTTCGCCCTCGAAGACTGATGCCATGGGCCTTCGATGACTGCCCCGCCCCCTGGGTCCGGGGCGGGGCCTTCATGCAAACCGGCAAGTCGCCTGGCCGCGGCCTGCCACGCTTGGCCCGACAGATCTCATCCCGTCGTCGGCACGCGAATCAACCCGAATCCGATTCTGTTGCCCTGGCTTGCACAAGTTTTCTGTAGAGGATGCCGCCGGCATAAAACGTGACGCCAAGGATCATCAGACTCACTATCCGGGCCACCGCCTGAGCTCCGCTCAGGTCGTACAGAAGAACCTTCAGCCCGGTGGCTCCGAATACGAAAAGCGAGGATTGCCCGAGCAGGCGGTCGTTGCGCCAGATGGAAAGGCCCAGGCAGGCGACCGCGAGGACGGCCCATAGGGTGGACTCCGCGATGCGGACCTCGAGCAGATGGACCGCCGCCGCCATGGCGCTGACATGGCCGGCGTAGACAAGCAGGCGTTTGACTTCGCCGAGTCCTTCGCGCTGGTGTACAAGGTAGTAACCACCATAGAGCAACAGCGCGTACGCGCTCGCCAGCCAATGTCGGCCGGGAACCTGCTCCAGACGGAAGTCCAGCACCACCGAGATGAAGTTCAGCAGAAAGATCAGGCCGACAGCACCCCCGACAATTGCAAAAGGCCCAAGCGGCCCCTTGCGACTCAAAGCCGCGAAGGCGAAGGTCGGCAGGAACACGAATGCCGCCCATGGTGCCCAGTCCCCGGGGATGGATTCAAGATAGATCGCGTGAAAAAGTACCAGCGCCACGTAGGACCACAAGAGCAGTTCGCCGCCCGGCAGGCGCCGTTTGAGCAGTGTCCGGGCGCCCAGATAAAGCAGCGCCAGAGCCGCGAGGCTGGCGACGGCGATCCATGGCGCCAGTCCATGCAGATGCTGGTCCAGCAGGTTGTACTGCAATGCGTAGAAGAGCAGCAACGGCGGGAGGTGCATCATGGCCGTGGTGGTATCAAGCGGAACGTTGCGGCGCACGGAGAAGATCGCCGTGGCTATGCCGAAAACGACAAATTGGACGGTCTGGAAGACCAGTGCCGCTACCCATTCGGTCCCGCCATTGGCTCGCCAGATGATGTCGAAGCCCACCAGGGCCATGTACATGGCCACCAGGTAGATCAGCCGGCGACCGTGCCAGATAGCATAAGTGCTGAAAACCAGGCTCCAGGCGGAAAAATAGATGACAATGTCGACCAGCGACCCGTGGGCATCGTGGAGCAGGAAAGGCGCTGAATAGGAGCCGGCCACCGCAAACAGTGCGTAGAGATCGCTGGCGAAAACCCGGCACAGCCATAGCGAGAGCACACATACGAGACTGACTGCGAGCACGGCCCCTTGTGCACTGACAAAGCCGTAGAACAAGTGTCCGCCGTAGATCGCCAGAAACAGGATCACGATGCCGCCGGCTGGCAGGAATCCTGCATAGCGGGGCTCGAAACGCCGCATGGGAAAACCTGCCGCCACCAGCAGGAAACCCACCACGGAAGCCAGGGCAACCTGCCTCACCGGCGTGAGCCAGCCATTATCGATACCCAGCCGTATCAGGTAGCTGGCCGACAACACGAAGGCCACCGCGCCTCCCCAGCCAAGGATGCTGGTAATCAGGGACGTATGATCCCGGGTGGCCGGCCGAAGCGAAGCCGCGGGCGGCCCTGAAGGCGTGCTCCCGGGCCGTGACTGCGACCGGGGAGCAACGGATTCAGCGGGTTCTTCCCGCCTTCCCAATTCCAGCTCAATCCGTGCCAGGCGGTTTTCTATCGCGGCGATCCTGCGCAGGATTTCATCTGACATCGTGGCATCTCTCTGTTCTTGTTAGTGCCTGGTGCATTCGGCTCCGCCTGACCTGGATGCGTATAGCATAGTTCATCCATGAAGCATGCCCGGCCAGGAATCGCAAAGCCAATCGCCGTTTCCGTGGAGTGCCTCGGGCCGGCCTCGGCTGCCATAAGGCGCATTGGCAGACAACCTCAATTTGTTGACTCAAGATGCAGGCTTTGCGTAGGGTCAACCAAAATACAGGGAGGGTACGGCATGGTGAACATACCAACGTCGCCGGCGAACGGCCGGCCCGGTCAACGCAATGGCATGTACCGTAATGCGCACCGGTATGTGCTCTCACTGTTTATCATTGTCTTTGCCGGCTTTTTCAAGACCTACTTTTCCCGGCTTCCCAGCGCCGATCTGGCCCACCATCTGCATGCCGCAACGGCTATCGCGTGGATGGTCCTGGTCGTGCTGCAATCGTATTTCATTACCCATGGGCGAACCGGGTGGCATCGGACATTTGCCAAGCTCTCTTTCGTGATATTGCCGATGTTGCTCATTACGGGATTGGTGATGGTCTACGATATCCTGACCCGTTCACCACTGACACCTGGTAACTCAAATTCACTTTTTGCCTTTGCGGACTTCAGTTCACTGCTTTACTTGCTCATTCTTTTCGCAATGGGAATCGCGTACCGGCGCGACGTGAGACAGCACCAGCGCTTCATGATTTCGACCGTGTTTGTATTGTTTCCACCTGCACTGGGCCGCGTCTTTCTCTTCTATGTGCCATTGGATTGGACCGTCCCGCTCGTGTTGGCGGCCATTTACCTGTTTTCGCTGGCAATCGTGGTGGTGCTGATCGTCCGGGATTGGCTCGACGAGAAGACTCTGTATTTTGCGTACGGCTTCTCCTTTGCCTACTTTCTGGTCGCCGCGTCAATATCGCCACTGCTTCGTCATTACGTGCCGTGGTACCACTTCTGCCTTTGGTATACCGGGCAATTGCACTGATTTCGCTGGCTCAACGAATCTTTGCCTGGTCAGTCACTCGTGGTCGGCTATTGGACCCGATGGGACACTTGCGGATATTCTCGCATTACTGATCCGAATCGGATCGGTTTCCTGCTACGCTCGGCCTGTCGCGCAAACCACACCGCGCCTGAGCCGAGAGGCTGCCGTGCTATCCACCCTGAGAATTTCTGCCTTTCTTTTCTTCCTGTCATGTCTTGTGCCCGCGCAAGCTGCGCCGTTGCTGATTGCCCAGCGCATGCGTGGCGACCCGGTGACCTGCCAGAGGAACCGCCATCAGCCTATGTCAGCCCTCATCCGGCACCTCATGGCGAAAGGGCAGTTGCACTACGCCGTGCCCGTGGGAGCCTATGCGGTGGGCTGGTGCCCCGATTCACCGGTATGGTGGACCGTGCGTGGCGATGCGCTGGCCAAGGCGGGCAAGCCCGACGACGCGGGCAAGATGTATCGGCGCGCCCTCGAGTTTGATCCCGGATATTCACCGGCGAAGCAGGGTTTGACATCACAATCGCCATAATGGGCGCGGGCCGCAGAGGCGCGTATTTTCCGCGCAGGGAATATCAGTCATCGAATCCCGTATTCCGCAGACTCCATCAAGGCGACATGAACAATTGGTGGCGTCGGTCAGCCCGGCCAGCCGTGGATGACGGCGGCGACACCACCGCCAATCAGCAGCAGACCGATCACGCGGTTGATTGTGGTTGTTGCGCCCTCTCGCCCGTCGAGCCACGTGCGGGTATGCGCGGCAGCGACGGCGAAGCTTCCATAGACGAGCATGATGTTGAGCGTAATCACCAGCCACATCTGCACGGCCTGGAACCATAGGGGACCGAGCTCCGGGTGGACAAACTGTGGGAAGACCGCCAGGACGAACAGGTAGGCCTTGGGATTGAGCATGTTGGTGACCATGGCGCCGCGGAAGGTTGCCCACGGGCTTCGCGGTGGGCTGGTGGCACGCGCCGCAAAGCCCCCTTCGCTACGCAGAATGTTGAAGCCAATCCACACGATGTACAGCGCGCCGCCAATGAGCAGCACTTCATACGCTCCGGGTATCACCTTGATCAACACGGCAATGCCGGTCACACCCACTGTCACGTGCCAGACCACCGCGGTCATGATGCCCGCGATGGCGGTCAGGCCCGCGCGCAGGCCGCCCGCGAAAATGCTGCCGAGGATGTAGGCCATGTCCAGGCCCGGCACGATGCAGATGCCGAAGACAAGTGCGAAGAAGACCCAAAGATGCGGCAGGACCGTCATTTGACTTGCTCCCAGTCCGGAAGCCAGCGCAGACGCGACCGAGGTGTCGGGTCCATGACCACTGTTTCCGGTGGCGCGCGCAGGAAATCCGAATCAACCAGGAACGTACGGTCTTCCTCCGCCAGCGAGAGCAGCGCTAAGTCAGCCGCCTGATTGTCCCTGGCCACGCCCAGCCAGACCACGAACGGACCATCGACGCGCACCGGGAGCTGTGGAAAATTGTTGGCTTCTTCCAGCGTTGCGAGCAACCCGGCCTGACGGATGCCGGCCGCCCGGTAACTGGCGAACTTCCCCTCGGCCCAGGCGGCAAATGCTTCCACCCGGCCCGGCGTCACGCTGAAGATCCGGGCCACCAGGACACCACGCGCCGTGCCGGCTTCGTCCACCGGGTCCACGGCCGGCAACAGCATCACATTGTCGTCGGCATGCAGCGGCCGCAGTAGCATGACGTCGTCTGAATCCTGCATGAGGCTGTTCATACGGTCGCGATGTTCTTTCCAGAGCGGGCCGTAGTAGAAGGCGGCATTGATGATCGCGCGCGAGTTCATGTCATGAAAACCACGCAACCATGTGAAACGCTGCGGATCCTCACGTTCATGGAATGAGCCGAGAACCATCGAGCCTAACTGTTCGAAGGCTTCGGGGAAGAAGCTTTCGAAGTAGCGGGTGAAGCGATGGCATGCGTCCGGTACCAGCGTGTAGCGGCGAAATTCCAGCACGGGGTATTCGCCGAGGTGTGAGAGGGACTGCATGATGGCCTTTTCCCGCGGGTATTCGGTGCCCCCGTTGTGCCTGCTACTCATCGGCTGTCTCCCTTCGGGCCGAGTCGATCAACTGCCGAACACCGAACCACCCCCAGTAAATGCGGTGGTGCGCGATGAGGCCATCGGCGAGGTCCATGATTTCCACGATTTCAATCTGGTTGCCGTCGGGTGCCTGGCGCGGGTATTCCCAGATCAGTCGTTCGCCGTCGAAAAAGAAACGCCCAGGTTCGCGATACCAGCGCACCAGCGCATTCGGTCGCCGGCGGGTCCCTTCGATGAAGAAATGTCGCAATGCATCGCGCCCCTGGAGTACGCCGTTGTCGGTGTCGAAAATGGCGTTGATCACCGGCGTCTCCAGTATCGCGTCGCCCGTATAGAGTGAAAGCAGTCCTTCGATGTCGCCCTCGCGCGCGTATCGGTCCCACAGGCGGTAGATACGTTCGCCATCCGATGTCTGGTTGTTCATTGTCCTGAGTGTCTCCTCAAAGCCTGTTGTCGGTTGCGGGACGATCCCGTGTCATATCGCTCTTGTGCCGGCGTGCGCCGTGCCGGCGTCCGTCAGCCGGGTCATGTCCATCACCCAGTTCGTCTCCCAGGTCTTGCCGCCATCGGTGGAAAATGCCTGCTCCCAGTGGGCCGAATCGGGGCCGGTGATTGACCAGGTGAACCGCACCGTGACGGCCTGGCCCGCATAAGTATCCTTGCCGTAGAAGAGGCCGGTCTTCCCGTGAAATCCGCCTACGACCGGCGGTTGCAGGACACCCGGGTGTTGCGCGTTGTCCACCCAGTAAAGCGCCCACTGGCGTTTGGCGGGGTTGTAGAGGCGCAGCGTCACACCGACAAAATGCGGCCAGTGGCTGGTGCGATAGGTATCGTGGTTGCCGATTCCTCCAGCGAGGGGCTGACAGTCGTCCGTGGCTTCGAATTCAATCCAGTCGTGCGAACCCTGCAGCCGTTTTGCCAGGCGCCGATTGTGAATCTGCCAGCGGCCGTAGAAGAAGTCGAAATCGTGCGCGGGGTCGTGGTCCGGGCGGCTCGCGGGTGCCGACCAATCCGCGAGGCTCAGCATGGCCCGGGCCTGCAGGCGGTCGGTCAGGTCCGTGGCGCCGGCCGCGCGGGCCGACGACCCCGGCGTCAGCCACAGCGCGGCAAGTGTGCAAACGCTCAAGAACAGGGCATGACGATGCAGCATTGGCATTCTCCTTGTTTCGCGGAAGACGGATCCCCTCTGATCCGGAGGTCTTGCACGGTATCTCTCATATAGGGCGAGTTAAGCCCTAATTACCTCTATAATTCTGGCCATGAGCGGACCTGCATTACGCGTGCTTGCCCTGCTGGAACTGCTGCAGACGCACCGCCGGATGAGCGGCGCCGATCTGTCAGCGCGGCTGGGCGTGGACCGGCGCACCTTGCGCCGCTACATCGCCATGCTCGAAGACATGGGCATCCCCATCACCGCGGAGCGGGGCCGCTACGGCTCCTACATGCTGGTGCCGGGATTCAAGTTGCCGCCGATGATGTTCACGGACGAGGAGGCGCTGGCCATCTCGCTGGGGCTGGCGGCTGCGCGCGGGGTGGGTCTGGGGCAGGATTCGGCGGCGATTGACACCGTGCAGGCCAAGCTGGAACGGGTCATGCCACCGAATCTGCGGCCGCGCATGCGCACGGCCACCGAGACGGTGCAGCTCGAGCTCAGTCACCGGCAGTCGAAAGGTGAGGGTGCCGCGCTGGCGACGATGACCTCGGCCGCCCAGGCCCGTCGCCGCGTGCATCTGGCCTATCGGTCGGCCAAGGCCGAGGACACCGAGCGTGATTTCGATCCCTATGGCCTGGTTTATCGCTGGGGCAACTGGTATGTGTCGGGTCTTTGTCACCTGCGCGGCGGGTTGCGCTCGCTGCGGCTGGATCGTATCCGCGAGGTACGTATGCTGGATATCGAATTCGCGCGTCCGGCGGATTTCGATGCCGCCCGGCACCTGGCCTTCAGCATGGCGCACATCCAGCGCGCGCATCCGGTCAGGGTGTTGCTGAAGACGGATCTCGGTGCCGCCACGGAGGAACTCGGCACCGACATTGGCGTGCTGGAGCCGTGCACGGATGGCGTCTGGCTGCATAGCAGTACCGACGACATCGAATGGTTCGCCCGCCAGCTTGCACGTCTGCCATTTCGCTTGCGAATCATGGAACCGGAAGCGCTGGCTCAGGCGTTGCGGACGCATGCCCAGTGGCTTCTTGAGGCCTGACGGCCGATCGATCATTCCCGCCATTGTTCTGAGCCGCTCACAAAAGCCCCCATCGCTGGCTATTGTCAATCGACAGAAATGGGTTAATATGCCCAATTTTGGGGGTCGAGCATTTCACACACGGAACGCGGCGACTCGCATGTAACCTGCTAAAGGGGGGTAACCGATGACGAATCTTTTGAAGCAGATGACGCACGTTCCCGTGGCCGGCGGTGGCACCGCGACCGCCGCCAGCACGAAGGGTGTATTCGTGACCTGGCAGTCGCTGACCACCTTTCCAGTGGCTGCCGCCGTGGTGAATGCCATATCCCGGACACTTGTTGCGGTGATGCCAAGCATGGCCCACAGCAAAGTCATACCGGTGATCGCCGCATTCGCCGTGGGCGTGCTTTTGTTCCTGCAGGGCATCTCCAAAAACGACACACCCAAGGGCATTGCCCAAAGTGCGGTCATCGCGCTGGTCAACGCATTCATGCTGGCAGCCGCGTCACTGGGTATTGATTCCGTCACCGCGGCTTAAGGAGAGGATCAATGAAAATCAATCTCCGAAATGCCCTGTTCGCTGCGATCTGCTTCGGTCTGTTGGCGGGCTGTGCATCCATCGCGCCGTACGACCAGCAAGCCTACAACTATGCAGTACAACTCAAGGTGGACAGCCTGAACCTTCTCGCCGAGGCGAACGACCCCTATTCAAAACACGCGGATGAGATCCAGCAGCTCGACCGCCGGCTGGAGATTGCCTACCAGTATGCCAAGGGGCGGCCAAACAACTCGCTGTCCACGCGGCAATGGGCAATGATGAACGATCCGGCCGGTCATCTGCTTGGCGGGACTCTACAACGATGGAAGAAGGACGGCCGGCTGAATCCGGCATTCATAAAGAACGAATCGGCACTGGTCTCCGACGGCTTTGACCAGATCATCGGCCTGGAAAGCGGGAAGTTGAAGCCCGACGCTTCGGGGAATTGACAACAAAGGGGGAGACTATGAGCACTGACCTGAACGCACTCTGGCAGTCCATCGAGGAAGCCGCCGTCGTCCTGGCAAAGAAGGCGTTCGCCAGCTATGCCGGCCAGGCCGAATCCGATACCCGCGCCTTCCTCAAGGCCTCCGAGAGGCAGGTTCGTGACTGGTCCGCCGAACTTGCCAGCGGCCAACTCAGCCGAGAGGACTTCAAGTTTCTTCTTGATGGACTCAAAGAGCTTGCCACGTTGCATGCGCTGAAAGAAGCGGGACTGGCCGAGGTCAAGCTGGCACAGTTTCGCAGCGACCTGGTCAAGACCATTTTTGACAAGGTAATCGCCATACTTTGATGCTGGCGCGGGCCTGTCGCGTGCGGGTCCGCGCTCTCCCGTCCGTTTACCAGCGGCTACTCTGCGCGTGCCCCCCAC
>JASFQN010000090.1:0-9981 GCA_050115425.1 Gammaproteobacteria bacterium
AGAGATACCACTGTGGACGGCGGACGCACGCGCGTGGAGCAGCGCTTCGACCGTCTGAATGTCGGCTACACGGGGCGGACGGTCGTGGCCCGATTGGGACGCCAGGCGCTGACCTGGGGCAGTGGAATGGTCTTTCATCCCATGGACCTGGTGAATCCCTTTCAGCCGGTGGCCACCGACACGGCCTACAAGCGTGGCGCGGACATGGCCTGGGTGCAATGGCTGTTGAAGGATGGCTCCGATGTTCAGGGCGTGGTGGTGCCCCACCGCCGGCGTGATTCCACACTTCCCGACGCCGACCGGCCGACCACCGCGGTGCTGGCGAACATCGTCGGTGGCCCGCTGCAATGGACGCTGTTGGGAGCGAAGGATCGCGCGGATACCACGGTGGGGATCGGCGTCAGCGGCCCTGCCGGCAGTACCGTGTGGAATCTCGAAGTCGTGCCCACCCGTCTGGGCGACGGCGGCACACGCACCACCTGGCTGGGCAACCTCAACTACGCGACGGTGGTCGATGGGCACAATCTCACACTGTTTGCGGAGTACTATCGGAACGGTTTCGGCATGGCCGGCGACAACTACACCGTGGCCAGCCTCGCTCCCGCCCTGGTGGCTCGCCTGCAGCAGGGCGAGCGTTTCGTCACGGGTCGCGACTATCTTGCGGCCGGTGCCCGCTGGAGCTGGACACCGCTGGTGGAGCTTGAGCCCACCTTGATCGTCAATCTGCGTGACCGCAGCGGATTGTTCGATTGCCAACTGGCGTGGTCCTTGTCCGACAACGCGACAGTAAAGGGCGGCGTTCGTCTAGCCATGGGGCAGCGGGGCAGCGAATTCGGCGGTCTCGAGATCATGCCCGGGGCCGGGCAGTACCTTGCCCGGCCTTCGCAGGCATTCGTCCGGTGGGAGGCATATTTCTGAGCGGCGACGGATCGCGCTTCATGCAACACCCTGAAGCGTTCGCGTGCCCGTTGACGCCCTCATGCGCCCAGGCCGCCACCCCAATGTTCCACGAGTTCGATTTCGTGGCCGTCCGGATCGTAGACATACACCGAGCGGCTTTTGGGCCACTCACGTATGTCTCCCTCGGGATCGTCGTTCGTCTGCATGCGAACATGCCTGGCGTTGAGGAATCGGCGCGCCCGTTCGATGTTGCCGACGACGAACCCCCAGTGGTTGGTAAAGGGATGCTCCGGCTTTGCGGTGTTTCGGCTTTCGTGCAGGGCGAGATAGGCACGCCCGTGCGCGGAGAGAATCACGTAGGGCGCGCCGGGGCGGTCCCGGCCGTCCTCGATCAGCCGGAAGCCGAACACCTGTTCATAGAATTCCATGGATCGTTGCAGGTTTTTGACCGACAGGTTGATGTGGTCGATGCCCTTCACCGCCAGGTGTGACTGGCGTGCGGCGAACACGCCGGTCAGGGCGTTGACCAGATTGCCTTTCTCGTTGTTGAAGTTCATTCCGTCGCGCATGTAAAGCATGGTCCTGACTCCCCTGTAGTGGATTTCGGGGACAAGGCTACCGGGGGCTGGCGGCGGCGTATGCCGGCTTGCTAAGTTATTGGCCATTGGCCAATCATCCGGCGGAAAAATGTCTGAAGCTTCGAAAAATCTCGCCATCAATGTCGCCACCCTGCGCAAGGTCAAGAAATTCAGCCAGAAACGGCTGGCAGAGCTGGCGGGTGTACCGCGTTCGACGCTGACCCATATCGAATCCGGTTCCGGCAATCCGTCGCTGGCCAATCTGGTACGCCTCTCCCGGGCATTGGGAGTGGGTATCGAGGAATTGCTCGCCACGCCGCGCGACGAGATCGTGCTGATCCCGGCTGCCGAGGTGCCCAGCGTGCGCAAGGGCAATGGCAAGGTGGAGGTCTTCGAGCTTCTGCCGGAAAAGAGACAGGGCATGCACATCGAGCGCATGCTGCTCGACCCGGGCGGCACAATGCGCGGTACACCGCATGTGACCGGGGCCAAGGAATACCTGCATGTCGTCGAGGGTGCGGTGACCATGATTCTCGCGGGTGAGTCCTACCGGGTCGTTGCGGGCGATGTACTGGCCTTTCCCGGTGACCAGCCGCATTCCTACATGAATCGCGAGAGTGGTCCGACTGTGGCCTTCAGCGTCGTCGTGCCGGCCACGGTCCGCGAGCCCGCGGCCTGATACGCGGCCATGCGCCGGATTTCCATTGTCTCGCCCGGCGGCCACGACCGGCTGCGTATTGTCGAGGCGCCCGATCCCCGGCCGGATCCCGGCGAAATCCGCATCGAGGTGGAAGCCATTGGCGTGAATTTCGCCGATTGCATCACGCGCATGGGGCTGTATGCCTCGGCCCGCGAGTTGGTCGGCTATCCGATCACGCCCGGCTTTGAAGTGGCGGGCACGATCGAGGCGCTGGGTGAGAACGTCAAGGGTTGGTCTGTCGGCGAGCGCGTGATGGCAGTGACGCTGTTCAACGCGTATCAGACCTGCGTCTGCATCCCCGCCGATCAAGTCTTTCCCGTCCCTGAAGACTGGTCACTCGCCGCCGCGGCGGGCTTTCCCGCCGTCTTCCTCACGGCCTGGTACGGGTTGTTCGAACTGGCACATCCGCGCAGCGGCGAGCGTGTGCTCGTGCATTCCGCGGCGGGTGGCGTGGGTCAGGCCCTGGTGCAGTTGGCCAGGCTGTCAGGCTGTGAGGTCACGGGTGTGGTCGGGGCGGCGCACAAGGTGGCGGCGGTCGAGGCGCTGGCCGAGCATGTGATCGACAAGTCCACGGTCGATCTGTGGAGCACCGCGGAGGCAATGGCACCCGGCGGCTTTGACATCGTGTTCGACGCCAACGGCGTGGCCACGCTGCGCGACAGCTATCGCCATCTCGCGCCGGGCGGGCGGCTGGTGGTGTACGGCTTTCACAGCATGTTCCGCAAGGGTGGTTCGCGCGTCCCGTGGCTTAAACTCGCGCGCGACTGGCTGCGCACGCCACGCTTCAATCCGCTGGACATGACCCGATCCAACCGCAGCGTATCGGCCTTCAATCTCAGTTTCATGATGGAGAAGAAGCTGTTGTTGCTGGAAGGCATGCGGCAGCTGCTTGCCTGGGCGGGAGACGGCGCCATTCGGCCTCTCCCGGTAACCCGCCATCCGTTCGATTCCGTGGCCGAAGCCCACAGGGCGCTGGAAAGCGGCCAGTCCACGGGCAAGCAGGTGCTGGTGGTCGGCCGAGCCGGAACTCGCTCCGACTTTCGTTGACTAACAGGGTTTCGAGCCTGTTCATTGCGCGCGGACTGCCGAATGGCGGGCGATGAGCGGCTTCGAAGAACGCAGCGCCTGACAGGCTCCAGGCAACACCACCGTCCCGGGAAGGGCGGGACTGTCAAAGATCGGTCGTCGCAGGAAATCGGACGCGCCGCATCAACCGGGGAGAGATACGTGAAGTTCAAACGAAGTCCATTGATTCTCGCAGCGTGCCTTTTTGCAGTATCCAGTCTGGCCCTGGCGGCCGACAAGAAGGACGACACCAGCGCCCAGGCGGCAGCTCCGAAGGAAGAACAATCGGTTACCCACGGATCCGTGGAAGTCGAAGGCCATCGTGTCCGTTACAAGGCCGTGGCCGGCACGCTGATTCTCAAGAACGAGAAGGACAAGCCCACGGCCACCATGTTCTACGTCGCCTATCTCAAGGAAGGCGTGGACAACGAAGATCATCGGCCGGTGACCTTTCTCTACAACGGGGGTCCCGGATCCTCGACCTTGTGGTTGCACATGGGTGCCTTCGGTCCGAAACGCGCCGTTGTCGGTGATGCAACTCATACCCGTCCCGCGCCCTATCCGTTCGTGAACAACGACTACAGTCTGCTGGACGCCAGCGATCTCGTCTTTGTGGACGCGGTGGGTACCGGTTTCTCGCGCGTGATCGACAAGACTCATGGCGGTGCCGGAACGAGCAAGGATTTCTGGGGCGTGGACGAGGACGCCAAGTCGTTCTCGCAGTTCATTACGCGCTTCCTCACCAAGTACCAGCGCTGGAACTCGCCCAAGTACCTGTTCGGCGAAAGCTATGGGACAACGCGATCGGCGGTACTTTCCCGTTATCTGACGAACCGCCAGAACATCGACCTCAATGGCGTGATACTGCTCTCCGAGGTCCTGAGCTGGGACGTGAGCAACGACGACGATCCGGAAAACTATCCCGGTCAGGACCAGGCCTACGTGCTTGCTCTGCCCACCTATGCGGCCACTGCGTGGTATCACCACAAGCTGCCCGGCGAACACAAGGAACTTCAGCCGCTGCTGAAGGAAGTGGAGCAGTTTGCCACCACCGAATACGCCCACGCGCTTTCGGAAGGCTCCGAACTCGACGATGCCACTTTCAACCGGATGGCCGGAAAGCTGCATGACTATACAGGCCTGCCCGCGGACTACATCAAGAAGTCCGACCTGCGTGTCAATGGTCTGCAGTTCGAGAAGACCTTGCTGAGCGATTCCGGCCGAACCACCGGACGTTACGATACGCGCTACACGGGGCCGACCATGGATCCCCTGAGCAAGGAAATGGCCTACGACCCACAGTCGGCCGCGATCAGTTCCGCCTATGTGTCCACGCTCAACAACTACATGCGCAAGGATCTGAAGTTCGGCGCCGACATGAAATACCGTCCGGTCAATTTCAAGATCTTCGGCAAGTGGGATCGTACCCACAAGCTGCCAGACGGTGACCAGCAGATGTATGGCCCTAACGTCATGCCGGATCTGGCTGCGGCGATGAAGTTGAATCCGAACATGAAGATTCTGCTGAACGGCGGCTACTTCGATCTGTCCACGCCGTTCTTCGCGGCGATGCACACCATGCATCATCTGCCGATTCCGAAGGAGTTGCAGAAGAACATCCAGTACCAGTGGTACCAGGCCGGTCACATGGTCTACGTGCACCCGCCAGCCCTCAGGGAACTGCATGACCGCACCGCGAAGTTCATCGAGGATACCTGCTGCACGAAGGATTGAGCGGTTGTTGCAGGGAAGCAGAAAGGCCCGCCTTGCGGCGGGCCTTTTTCATGCAACAGAGCCTGTTCGTCAGCCACGCGGGTCGGATTGACGTACGTCAAGGCCCTCACGCGCGCTGCCTGTCAGCATCGGCCTGTATCGTGGCATGACGGGACAGGGCGATGATTCGAAACCGGTATGCGCGCCAGGAGGTTCTGCCCGAAATCGGACGCGAGGGCCAGGCTTGTCTGGGGCAGGGTTCGGTGCTGATTGTCGGGGCCGGCGGGCTGGGAGCGCCGGCAGCGCTCTACCTCGCAGCCGCGGGTGTGGGCCGAATCGGATTGCTCGATCCGGACCGGGTCGAGCTGACGAATCTGCAACGCCAGATCCTGTATGACGCCGCAGACATCGGGCAACCGAAAGTGCTGGCCGGCCGCGCACGGCTGGGCCGCCTGAATTCCGGGATCACCATCGATCCGATCTGTGCGGCGCTGCGGGCGGACAATGCCATGCGATTGATCGGCGACTACGACGTGGTGCTCGACGGCAGCGACAATTTCCAGACCAAGTACCTGGTCAGCGATGCCGCCCGGAAGGCCGGCAAGCCGGTGGTCTTTGCTTCCATCCAGGGCTTTGAGGCGCGTCTTGCCGTGTTCACCCCCGATGGTCCCTGTTACCGCTGTCTCTATCCGGAGCCGCCGGCCGGCGTGGTGCCCAACTGTGCGGAAGCCGGCGTATTGGGCGCGGTTTCGGGCATGGCTGGCGCCATGCAGGCCATGGAAGCCATCAAGTTGTTGCTCGGGTCGCGCGCGTCCCGGCTGAGATCGCTGGCCGGAAGGCTGCTGGTGATCGATGCCTGTGACTGGACCACGCGGCGGCTGGCATTCCATCAGCGACCCGATTGTCCTTCCTGCAGTCAGCCTCCGGAGAGCATCTGCCTCAGTGACGCTGACTCTGCATGCGTCGCTGACGTTGACGGAATCACTGTGGCGGGACTCGCGGAATTGGCCGGGGCCGGGTTGCTGGACTGCCGTGAGTCCGACGAGTGGACTGCCGGCCATATTCCAGGGGCGATCAGCCTGCCACTTTCCGCGCTGATGCGGGGCGAGGTGCCGGCACTTCGGCCAGATCGCCCATGGGTCGTCTATTGTTCGCACGGCGCGCGAAGCCTCGCGGCGTGTCGCCTCCTGCGTGAGCAGGGCCTGCAAAGGCTCTGGAATCTGGAGGGCGGACTGCAGGCCTGGGAAGGGCCGCTGGAAAAGGCGCCGCCAGAGCAATGAGGCCCGGCGACGCCGCCGGTTCAGTGACGCCCGCTTTTTCGGATGTCTATCTGCACCTGCAGCGCGGGCCAGCCGGTCGGCGTGGGTATGCTTGCCCCCTGTCTGCGGTTGGCCGGAGCGGCAATGGCGTTCAGCGCCGCGTCGTCCAGGGCGACCGATATTGTTCCCGCTTGAAAGGCCAGTTCCGGCTCGGTGGCGCGCAGGATGTGCACCGACAGTCGGTTCGCGTCACCGAAGTGCAGATGCTCCGTGATCGGTTTTCCCGCCCTGAGCATGTCGAACTCGGCGTCAGTCAGCCGCAGTCGGAGACTGTTTGCGCCGATACGGAGGTTCACGGGTTGGCTCCGCGGTGCCCTGCGTCCGTCAGGGTGCGCCATTGAGCGGGAGTGTTCGCGTTGCTGAAACGCGTGTGGTTGACCGGCAAGGGAAGTTCCAGACTGCCCAGATCGGAGAGCAGACCGGTGACTGAACCCGAGCGTGCAAGACGCCGGCGAAGGACGTCGGGCAGCCGAGCATCATTGCGCAGGACTGCGGGAAGTGCGTGGCCGGCGAAGCAGGCCGCGGCACAGCGCCGGGCGATGGCCGTTTCCCACAGCTGGCGCAAGTCGCCGGCGGTGAGCAGCGGCATGTCGACCGGTACGACCACCAACAGGTGGTCGTGCAATTGCGGGCACGTCACAATGACGGATTCCAGCCCGCCAAGCGGGCCCAGGCATGCTCTGCGGTCGGGAACATGGTCAAACCCGGGCCGGGTACCGCTTACCAGGCATTGATCGCACCCTGCGTCCAGCAACAGCATTCGCATGTGGTCCAGAAGCGGGCGCCCCCGCCACTGAAGTTGCGCCTTGTCGCGACCCATGCGGCGCGATTCGCCGCCGGCCAGGACAATGCCGGTCACCGTCGGCGGATCAATGCGCGCAGAGGGCATGACCCTTGACCCATTCACTGTCGCCATCCGTGTAGTGCTCCTTCTTCCAGATGGGCGCGCGACGTTTCATTTCCTCGACCAGATACCGGCAGGCTTCGAATGCCGCGTTCCGATGCGGGGCGCTCACCCCGGCAATGACGCTGATGTCGCCGATCGACAGGCGTCCCTGACAGTGCAGCAGGACGAAACGCAGTCCGTCCGGCCAGCGGGCGTCGGCTTCCTCGCAGATATCGCGGAAGACTTTGCTGCACAGGGGCACGTGGGCCTCATAGGTCACCGCCCGCACGTCACGGCCGTCATTGCGGTTGCGCACCCGGCCCACGAACCAGGCCACGCCGCCGTGTGCGGGGTCGTACAGGCGCGCTTCGGCGTTCGCCAGGGAAAGTCCGGGTTCGGTCGATACTTCCACGTGGATTCGCGACATCCGTCTCAACCTCCACAGACCGGTGGCAGAATGCTGAGCTGCGAAAACCGGTCAACGGATTCGGATTCGCCGAGGATCCGGTCCTCCGAGGCAAACACCGAGGCCGAAAGCAGGCCATCGTCGTCGAAGCCCGGGTTGCGTTCGCGTAGAGCCTGCGTCAGCAGGACCCGCAATTCTGCCACGGTGGTGCCGGATTCCGCATGACAGGACACGCGCCCCTCGGGGACATGCCGGCGGAACCCGCCGAACACCACTATTTCGACTGTTCGCATGGTTTGCGACCTCCGGGTCCGTGGGCGCGGGCGCATAGTGCGGGCAGGCCCGCGGGATGGCGCCAGGTGCCGCTCTTGCCCCCGGATTTTTCCAGCAGCCGGATTTCACCGATACGCAGCACCGGGTCCACATTCTTGGCCAGATCGTAGAGCGCCAGCAGCGCCCCGGAGACACCGGCCAGCGCTTCCATTTCCACGCCCGTACGCGCCGAGGTCGCGGCCGTGCAGCACACGCCGACCGCTTGACGGTCCGGATCCAGCTGGAACCCGACCCGGACATGATCGAGGCCGAGTGGATGGCACAGCGGAATGGATTGATGGGCGTTCTTGGCGGCCATGATGCCGGCAATCTCCGCCAGGGCGAGGGCATCCCCCTTGGGGAGACTCCGGTCGCGGACCAGCGGGAACGCCTTCGGACCCAGTTCGATCACGCCCCAGGCCGTGGCCCGGCGCGAGGTCACCGGCTTGTCCGAGACATCCACCATGCGATAGGAATTCATGGTCATCGGTCAGCCTCCAAAAGCGGCAAGATTGGTGGCACTGCCCACGCGGCCCTCGTGCAGCAGGTGTGAAGCGGGCTTGTACGACAGCAGGCCGACGATTTCCCGCTTGAGCGGTTCGAGGTCGGAATCCTGCTGCAGCCATTTGCGGAGCGAGTAATCGCGTTCGCCGAACAGGCACAGGCGCAATTCGCCGCGCGCCGTGACACGCAGCCGGTTGCAGCCGTCGCAAAATCCGGGTGAATAAGGGGCGATCAGGCCAATATGACCCCGGTAGTCGGGATGCCGGTAGTCCACCGAAGGGCCGGCTTCGCGTGAACGCCCGGTCGCGGCAAATCCCATCTGCAGGAGCTGTTCGCGCAGCGTGTTGGCGCCGACATGCATGCGCGAGAAATACCCGGCATTGTCACGGGTGCGCATCAATTCAATGAAGCGGACCCCAATGGGGCGCTCACGGATGAGATCGAGAAAGGCCGGCAGCTGGTCGAGGTTGTGTTCACGCAGCATGACCACGTTCAGCTTGACCGATTCGAAGCCCTCGGCCAGGGCTCGCTCAATGCCTGCCATGACCCGATCGAAGCGGTCCACGCCGGTCACCCGCCGGAAGCTTTGCCGATCCAGTGCATCCAGACTGATGTTCAGGCGCTGTATTCCGGCCGCGCGCAGTCGGGCGGCATCCCGGTCGAGCCGGTAACCATTGGTCGTCAAGGCCAGCGTCTCGATGCCGGGTAGTGCGCGTATGCGTTCGGCGATCTGCGGCAGGTCGCGGCGAACCGTGGGTTCCCCGCCCGTCAGGCGGATCTTGCGGATGCCCAGTTCGGCGAAGGCGCGCGCGAGGCGTTCGATTTCCGGAACCGCGAGAAATGCCGGCCCGCCGTCCGCCTGGTAGCCCTGCGGCAGGCAATATTCGCAACGGAAGTTGCAGGCGCGGGTCACCGACAGGCGGAGATAACGAAAACGGCGGCCGAAGCTGTCGGCGAGTTCGAACATTGTCTGCTCCTTTCCTGGGAAACCGCCTGCGTGGTCGGTTTCGCCTTGCGAGAGGCCTGAGCGTTTCCCCTCAGACCCTGGCCGGGCCGGCCTCAGGCCGGTGACCGGCGGCACCGCGTTCATTGCCATGGGCGTTAGAGCCGCGGGCTCGGAGTCTGCGCCGCGGGCATGGCCCCGGCGACCGTTGTCAGCATAGGGCGCCGCAGGCGGCATTCCCTTGATACATGTCAATCGGCTCCCGGCGGAGCGCCCTCCAGCAGCCGTGGCTTGAGTACTGCCATCCGGCAGCGCGATCCCTGGCGGCCTAGCTGTTCGCGGAGGATGCCGTTCCATGCGGTGTGACAGGCGCCGGTCGAACCCGGCAGGCAGAACAGCAGGGTGCCGTTGGCGGTTCCGCCCAGGGCATCGGAGAGCATGGCCGCGCTGCCGATTTCCTCGTAGGACAGGCGCCGGAAGAGTTCGCCGAATCCCGGCAGCTCCCGGTCCAGCAGTCTCCGGACTGCCACGACCGTATTGTCGCGCCCGGTGGGTCCTGTTCCGCCCGTGCTGACCACCACGTCGACAGCCGGATCGGCAATCCAGTTCGAGACCACTGCGCGAATCCGGTACACATCGTCAGCGACCAGTCGCC
>JASFQN010000091.1:0-9968 GCA_050115425.1 Gammaproteobacteria bacterium
ACCGGCGACCCGCTCCCCGACCCATGTAAAATGTTTCGCTTCGTGTCCGGTGCAACCGGGCGTGCCGTTTCGCAAAATGCCATGTTTTCAGGAGGTAGTGATGCTGGCAGTTCGTCAGTGGACGGGGGTTTTTGCCGCCATCGGGCTGGTTTTTTCCACATCCGGCCGGGCGCAGGAACCACCCGCCCGGGGCGTGGACCTGGGAACCTTGCAGGTCACGGCCACGCCGCTCCCGGAGTCGATTGCCACCGTGCCGGCCAGCGTCAGCGTGGTCACCCACGACGAACTTGTTCGCCTGGGCGCGACCGATTTACGCACCGCCCTGTCCCTGGTGGGCGGCGTGGACATCGCACCGGGTGGCATGAGCGGGCCGGCGGGCTCCGTTCCCGAATTCCAGGGGCTGCGTGAATTCGATGCCTTCCTCCTGCTGGTGGACGGCGTGCCCTGGGGCGGCGCTTTCAATCCCGACCTGCCGAGCATCGACCTGAACGGCGTTGCGCGCATCGAAGTGCTGCGCGGCGCGGCGCCCGTCAAATACGGCACCACATCGTTCGTGGGCGTGATCAACGTCATTCATCGCGCCCCCGGCGAGAGCACACCGCGGGTCGCCTTCAGCGCGGGCAGCCGCGCCAGCGCAGGCGTGGCGCTGGAGACGCCCCTGCACGGGGACGGCCCGTTGAAGCAATCGCTTGCCGTGGACGTGGCGCGGCGCAACCTGCGTGACGATCGGGCGGGTTACGACCGCCAGCACCTCCTCTATCGCAATGCCGTGGAGACCGGCGGGGGCGGCCGTTTTCACCTGGACTTCGATGTCCTGCGTCTGCAGCAGTCTCCGCAGAGTCCCTATCCGCTCGACGATCAGGCGGAGGGGCTGAGTCCCGATGTCCGTATGGATTCCAACCAGAATCCTTCCGACAGCCGCATGAACCAGGAGCGCTACCATCTGGTCAGCGGATTTGACGCGCCGGTGGGTGCCGGCACCTGGTCCACCACCGTCGCCACCACCTTCAGACATCAGCGCAACATCCGCGGATTCCTGCGCGCCGACAATTTCCAGACCGGTGGCGGCGCCAACGCCGACGGATTCCGCCAGAGCGTGGACCAGACCGATGTCTATTTCGACAGCCATCTTCAGCAAGAGCTTGAACCCGGGCTGGAACTGGTAATCGGCTTCAACGCGCTCTATGGCAGCGGTGAACAGCAAAGCGACAATTTCGAGTATTACGCCGACCCGGCAGGTGCGACCCCGCCCTCCAGCGAAAGCCGGCCCGTGGACGAGCAGACCCGCCTCCGGGACCGGCGCGCCTTTCTCGGCCTGTACGCCCAGGCCGACTGGACCTTCGCCCCGCGCTGGGATTTCCAGGCCGGAGTACGCTTGAACCGGACGATCGAAAACCGGGATACCGCGCTCTGGCCCTCCCAGGCCAGCGGCGAACCGGCAGCGCATGACAGCGCCCGGGCCGCGAAGACGCGTCCGAGCGGTGTGCTCGCGCTAAGCCATACGCTCTGGAACGACCAGGACGGGCGCCTGGCCGCCTATGCCTCGTGGCGCAACACCTTCAAGCCTGCGGCCGTGGACTTCGGCCCGGAAGCCGAGGGTGACATCCTCGCGCCCGAGACGGCCCGCTCCTGGGAGGCGGGCCTGAAGGGTTACCTCGCTGCCGCGGCGATGGAGTGGGATGCCCACCTGTTTTCCACGGACTTCGACAACGTGGTGATTCCCGAGGCCCAGGGCAACCTGCCGGGTACCGAAAGCGGCGGGCGCCAGCGGCTGCGCGGCCTTGAGCTGGATGCCCGCGGCCGGATCGCCGGCGACTGGCAGTGGCACGCCGCCTATGCCTTCCATCAGGCCGAATTCCGCGATTTTCTGGAAGCGCACAACGGTCAGGCCGTGCAGCTTTCCGGGAATCGCCTGGTGATGTCCCCGCGCCACCTGTTCAAGGCCGGAATCGGTTACCGCCCGGAACGGGGCTGGCAGGGCTATGCCAACCTGACCGCAGTCGGTTCGCGCTATTATGACCGGGAAAATGACATTCTTGCGCCGGGCTACGGCATTGTGGATGCGGGTGTGGCTTACCGTTTCGACCGCTGGACTCTGCGCCTGGATGGCCGCAACCTCACCGACCGCCGCCCCGCGGTCTCGGAAAGCGAACTGGGCCCGGATCAGTTCTATGTCATGCCGGCGCGCTACGTCGAACTGGGAGCGACTTTCGGCTGGGATTGACGGGGCTGTGATCGCTCCTGCCCTCCCGCGGCAGGGAGTGAAGCTGTGTTTCACTTCGGCGGTCACCAGCACGGCCGCGCATTCGCGCCAGACGGGCCAAGAAAAAGGGCCGGCAAGTGCCGGCCCTTTCTTGTCGGACGGACGGGAGCTTATTCGTCCACGAGTCCGCGATTCCTGAGCATCGGCTTGATGCTGGGATCCCGGCCGCGGAAGGCGCGGAACATGTCCGCATAATCCTCGGTATTGCCCCGCGAAAGGATCATCTTGCGGAAACGGTCGCCGTTCTTGCGGGTGAGTCCGCCATTCTCCTCGAACCAGGAGTAGGCATCGTCGTCGAGCATCTCCGTCCACAGGTAGGCGTAGTAGCCGGCCGCATAGCCGTTGCCCCAGATGTGCATGAAGTAGCTGGAGCGATAGCGCGGCGGCACCTGCGGCACGGCCAGACCGACCTTCTTCAGTGCCTGGTGCTCGAACTTGTCGACGTTCCTGACCGGGTGACCGGCGGCGCGGGTATGCCAGGCCATGTCCAGGTCCGCCGCGGCCAGCAGTTCGGTCAGGGCATAGCCCTGGTTGAACTTGGCCGACTTCTTGATCTTCTCGACCAGTTCTTCAGGCATCGGCTTGCCGGTCTTGTAATTCACCGCGTAGTGCTTGAATACCTCGGGATACAGCGCCCAGTGTTCGTTGAACTGCGAGGGGAATTCCACAAAGTCACGCGCAACCGCGGTGCCGGACAGGCTGGGATACTCCTGGTCGGCGAAGAAGCCGTGCAGGGCGTGGCCGAACTCGTGGAACATGGTGGTGACTTCGTCCCAGCTGAGCAGCGCGGGCTGGCCTTCCGGCGGCTTGGGAATATTGAGGACGTTGTAGATCACCGGCTTTTCGCCGAGCAGGTGCGACTGGGTGACCATGTTGTCCATCCAGGCGCCGCCCGACTTGTTGTCGCGCTTGAAGTAATCGCAGTAGAAAAGACCCAGCGGCGAGCCGTCGTGGTCATGGACTTCGAATACGCGCACGTCGGACTGCCAGACCGGAAGGTCGTGGCGTTCCTTGAAGGTCAGGCCGTAGAGTTTGTTGGCGGCGTAGAACACGCCGTCCTTGAGCACATGATCGAGCTCGAAATACGGCTTGATCTGTGACTCGTCCAGGTCGTAGCGGGCCTTGCGGACCTTCTCCGCGTAATACTCCCAGTCCCAGGGCTTGAGCTTGAAGTCGCCACCGTCCTTGTCGATCAGCGCCTGAATGTCGGCGGCTTCCCTGTGGGCCTTGGCCACCGTGGCCGGGACCAGTTTGGCCAGGAACTTCTCCACCGTCTCCGGCTTCTTGGCCATCTGGTCGGCCAGTTTCCAGCCGGCGTAGCTCTTGTAGCCGAGCAATTTGGCTTTCTCGGCCCGTACTTCCGCCAGGCGCTTGATGTCGGCCCGCGTGTCGTTGGCATCGCCGTGCTCGGTGCGGGTCCAGGAGTTTTCGAACAGCGCATGACGCGTGGCGCGGTTGGTGAGCGACTGCAGGTCCGGCTGCTGGGTGGTGTTCTGCAGCGGCAGCGCCCACTCGCCCTTCAGACCCCGCGCCTTCGCCGCCTGCGCGGCGGCGGCGATTTCGCTGTCGTTCAGTCCGGCCAGTTTGGACTTGTCCGCGACCACCAGCGCGCCGGCCTTGGTCGCGGCGAGAAGTTCATTGACGAAACGCGCGCTCAACGTGGCTTCTTCCTCGTTGAGCTTCTTCAGCCTGGTCTTGTCAGCCTTGCCGAGATTGGCGCCCGCGTGCACGAACTGCTGATAATAGTATTCGACCAGGCGGTGCGATTCCGGGTCCAGCTTGAGCTTGTCGCGCTGGTCGTAGATCGCCTTGACGCGCTTGAAGAGTTTGCCGTTGAGAAAGATGGCGTCCTGGTGGGCGGCCAGCTTGGGCGCTTCTTCCTGCTGCACTTTCTGCAGCGCGGGGTCGGTGTTGGCGCCGGTCACCACGTTGAAGGTCATCAGCGTGCGCGAGAGCATCTGGCCGGTCTTTTCCAGCGCCACCAGGGTGTTTTCAAAGGTCGGTTTCGCCGGGTTGTTGGCGATCTTGTCCACCTCGGCCAACTGGCGTTTCATGCCCTCTTCAATCGCCGGCTGATAGTCGCTGTCGGTGATCTTGTCCCACTGAGGCGCCTGAAAGGGCAGCGGGCTTGCCTTGAAGAAGGGGTTCTGATGCGCCGCGGCATCGGCTTTCGCCGAGCTGGCGGGCATGTCGCCGGCAAGGGCAGCCGAGGCGGACAAACCGCCCAGTGCCAGCGCGCCGACGAGGGAGAGCGTAGCAGTCCGAATCATCGCGGATATCCTTGGTAGTGGTCTTTGTTCGTTGCCGGCCGGGGACGTAGTCGCGCGACCTTGAACCCGGTACTTTACTCGCAGCGGGTGCCCGAGACCAAACGGTCTGCCGGACCCGCCGGGGTCCGGGAGTCAGCCAATGCCGAATGCCGAGCAAATTCTGGAGGGCCTTCGCTCAGCCGCCCAGCAGTGGCAGATCATCGCCATGGCCTGGCACGTGGCCCTGGCCGCCTTCTTGCTCGCCATGCTCATGGGCTTTCGGCCGCCGCGGTCCCGAGTGGCGTTGGGCCTGGCAACCCCTTTGCTCAGCGTGGCGCTTGTCGCCTGGTCAGGTGGCAACTTGTTCAACAGCATCGTCTTCGGTGGGCTGGCGCTGGCACTCGCGGTCATGGCCGTGCGACTGCCCGCAGCGCCCGTGCAACGGGTCCGTGGGCTCTGGTGCCTGCCGGCTGGTGCGCTGATCCTGCTGGGCTGGACCTATCCGCACTTTCTCCCGTCCGGAACCGGTGCCGCCTACCTGTATGCCGCGCCGCTCGGTGTGATTCCCTGCCCGACGCTCGCAGCCGTCGCCGGTTGCAGTCTGCTGCTTGGCGGATTCGGCAGTCGCGCATGGACGGCGGTGATCGTCGCCGCGGTTCTGTTCTACGGGCTCTTTGGCGGCATTTATCTGGGGGTCACCCTCGACTGGATTCTGTTGCTGGGCGCGGTCAGTCTCGGACTCTGGCTGCCGCGCCCCTGCGGACCCGCCGTGTACTGATTGCGCAAGCCGGGAACCAAACCGCAGACAGCGGGTCATTGTTCTCAATGGGGCGGCCGCCACGCCGCGTCATTGGCCTTTCCCAATCAGAAAAACAATATCCAGAACAACACTATTCGGAGTCTCCATGAATTTCCTTGTTCGCCTGATGGCGGTGTTCTCGCTTTGCTTCTGTCTTTCCGGCATCCACGCTGCGTCCGCGACTGCCTCGGGAGGCGATTCCGGGTCCCGGCTCCTGTGGACACTCGATCTCGGTGCGCCTGCGTGGGGTTCGCCGGCGTTTGACGGTGCCAGGTTGTATACGGGCACTGACGCCGGCACATTGCTGGCAATAGACCTGGTCTCGCACACGATTGTCTGGCAGTTCAAAACCGCGGGACCTGTGCGCTCTCGCCCCGCGTTCGCGGGCGACATGCTGATTTTCAACAGCGACGACGGATTTGTCCGTGCCTTGGACAGAACCACCGGCAGGCTGGTGTGGCGTACGCGGATCCAGCAACACGCCGTGGAGCGCCATCTTCCCACCTATGGCGAGCCCTATTACGACTACCAACAGTCTTCGCCCGCGATTGCCGCTGACACGGTCTTTATCGGCAGCGCCGATGGCAGCCTCCATGCGCTGAACGTCAAGAACGGCCACGAGCAATGGCACTACTCGACGGACGCACCCGTGCGCACCACGCCGGTCGTCGAGAAAGGCCGGGTCTTTTTCGGGGGATGGGATCACCGCATCCATGCCCTTGATGCTGCGACCGGCGAGTCGATCTGGACATTCGATACCGGCAAGATCGTGCAGAGCACGGTGGCCATTGTGGAAGGTCGTGTCATCGTCGGCAGCCGGAGCGCGCATCTTTATGCGCTGGATGAAGCGACCGGCAAGTTGCTCTGGAGCCATGAGTATCGCAGTGGTTCGTGGGTGGAATCGTCGGCGGTGCCGGGCAATGGCCGGATCTATCTGGGCAGCTCGGATGACCGCAAGCTTTCGGCCTTCGACCCCCGCACCGGCGAGGAGGTGTGGAAGTTCAACACCGGCGGCTGGTCCTGGGCTACACCTGCGGTGGCAGACGGCGTGGTCTATGAAGGAGCCATCAGTTCCTCGCCCTATTACGTCAAGGGAGTGACCCTGCAGCGAGGGCTGTTCGCGGTGAATGCCGACAATGGCACGTTGCGCTGGCGATTCACCCCGCCGGCCGTCCCGGGTTACATCACCGGCGGTTTCATGGCCACGCCGGTAGTCACCGGTGATGCCGTTTACGCTCCCGGTCTGGATGGCCGGCTCTATGCGCTGAAGCGCTGAATCGATTCGCCACGGTATCGGGGTGCGCATCCGCGGTGGCGCCTGCAAGCCGCGAACGGTACGGTAGAGACAGGCGGCCGGGGGCGCGACGCCCGCCGGCCGTGACTGCGAAAAACATTTTCCGGGGAGACGAATATGTCAGCCAAGTTCCGATTGCCAGTACTGGTCGCCCTCTGGCTGCCGGTGGCCGCATTCGCGGCCGGGTCTGCCACGATCAAGGCGAGCTCGGGTGAATTGAAGATCAACTGGCGTAACGACCAGACCCTGCGTATGCAGAAAGCCGGCGACAAGAACTACATGGTGGTCCGCGACGGCAAGGCATACAGCGTCGTGATGACCGGCGGGACGCCACGCGTGATGGATCTATCCGGCATGATGGGCATGGCGCACGCGATGGCGGGAAAGCGCGGGCACAGCAGGGGGCCGGCGTCCTATCTCAAACCCGGATCGTTCAAGGACACGGGCAGGACGGAATCCGTGGCCGGCATCGAGGGTGAGGTCTACCGGATGAGCTGGACGGATCACAAGGGCAGGCATCGCGAGGCGGACGCGGTACTCAGCGACGACCCCCGCGCGGTCGACATGACCCGTGCCTACCTTGGTTCGATCCGTTCCATGTTCCAGGACGCCAAGATCGGCGATTTCCAGAAGGCCATGCCGGGCTCGGCCAAGGGCCTTTTGCGTGTGGGCAAGCAGTTCCGGGTGGAGTCGCTTTCCGGCGACATGCCTCCGGAATCGCTGTTCGAACTGCCCGCCAGGCCGATGACCCTGCAACAGATGATGCGTGGCGGCTGAGCCGCTTGCCCGATCAGGCGAGCAGCGTCCAGGCCAGGCGGAGCCACATGGCCCAGAGCAGAGTCGTGCTGAGGAAATAGACCGCGAAACGGTGGGGCACGCGATTGTTCGTGCACTGGATCAGGCTGTGGATCATGCGCAGACCCACGAACAGCCATGCGCCCACGAGGTATGGCGTGTCCACCTGTCCGAGCAGGAAGAGGACCACCGCCAGCAGATAAAACAGCGGTGGCACTTCGGCGAGGTTGCGGAAGTTGTTCGACGGGCCGGACACCGGGCCCAGCCTGGCGTCCGCATCCCGTGCATCCGCGATCGACTGCGGCTCGACATGCTCGTGCGCCATGAAACGCAGGCGGGTGTAGTACATCACGGCCCAGACAACCATGGTCTGCAGGACGAGCACCAGGACCGGATAGAAAATGAACTGCTGCAGCATGGTGCCGCCTCCGTCAGTTGAAGATTCCCGGTTGCCGTCTCATTGTTCGTCGGCAACCGGCTCGCGGCGCCATGTCTGCCACCGTTCGCGTCCCTCGAAGACCGGGATCGAACCACTGACCCCGCGTTCATCCACGCACTCGAAGTCGGCTGCCAGCAGCGCTTCAAGCTCGCCCGCCTGAAGGCCATAGGGCGGTCCGAGTTCGTCGTCGCGGAAAAAGAAAAAGCCGGCGAGCAGGCCGCCCGGCCGGAGCAGCCGGGCGCACTGTTTCGCGTAATCTTCCCAGAGGCGTGGCGGCAAAGCGCAGAGGAAGGCGCGTTCGTATATCAGATCGACACCATCTTCTTCGTCCAGGGCAAAGAAGTCGGCCTGCCGGACATGCTTCGACCACTGCCCGGTCAACTGTCTTGCACGCTCCACCGCCGCGGGACTGAAATCAATGCCGGTGACGTCGAAACCGGCTTCGGCAAACCGTGTGACTTCGTAGCCCGAGCCGCAGCCGGGGACCAGCACACGCGCCGGCGGCGGGAAGATTTGCAGGAATTCGTCCAGCGCGGAGGGAACACCGCCCTGGTCCCAGGGCGTTCGCGCCTCGCGGTAGAGCGGCTCCCAATATTCCGGCCGGCTGCTGTCATCGTTTCCGCTCACGCATCCCCCTTGATTCGCTTGCGTTCGAGTACGCTCATGGTGAGACGCGAAATGCTCACCGCCTTGCCCTGGCTATCGCGAATGCGAATTTCCCACACCTGCGTGCTCGAGCCCACATGAACGGGCGTCGCACGCCCGATCACATGGCCGTTGCGCTTGGCGCGCAGGTGATTGATATTGAGTTCCAGGCCCACGCAGAGAAAGCGTTCACGATCCACGCACATGTTGGCCGCCGTACTGCCCAGCGTCTCCGCCAGGGCTGCCGTGGCGCCTCCGTGCAGGATCCCGGCGGGCTGCAGTGTGCGCTCGTCGACCGGCAGTTCGCCTTCGAGGTAGTCGTCGCCAACGGCCGTATAACGGATGCCGAGATGACCGACCAGGCCATCGTCGAGATGTTCGTTGAGTTCCCCGATATCGTAGGGGCGATGCCAGATCGCCAAATTGATCTCCCGGGTCGTGTCGCTGACAACGTAGTGCGGACTCAGTATACCCCGGTCACTCGCAGGGCTGCAGGTCGTGGAAAAGGAAGCGTCCGTCGCGCAGATGATTTCCACCATGGGTGAAGCGAACCGGCCGCGAAAAGATCGGCCCGTCATGCACGAAGCTGTGGAATTCTCCGTTCTCCGCACAGGGATCGGCCTGTACCGGCAGGGATGACAACAAGGCGGCGTCATAATCGCGACCCGCAAACTCGCCGGAAATCTGCTCGGTGTCCACGCAGGTCAGTACAGCGCGATAGCCATGGTCGATGAATTCCGCGGCCAGGCGCCGGGTGTCGTGCGCCCAGACCGGGAACACGGCCTGCATCCGGGCGCGGGCAAGCTGGCGTTCGCGGTAGGCCCGCACGTCTTCGAGATATATGTCGCCGAACGCCACGTGGCGCACGCCGGCCTCGATGTAGCGTTGAAGCGCCTGCTCCATGCAAGTCTCGTATTCCTCGTTGGAGGGCGACTCGCCCAGATGGATCGCATGCAGGGGCAGACCCAGTGAAGCCGCCTGATGTTCGAGCAGCACTTCGCGAACGCCATGCATGGCGATTCGAGCGTCGGGGTCGCTCACTGTCGTGAGCAGGCCGACCACATCCCAGGCGGGATCGGACAACAGGCGAGCCAGCGCCAGCGTGCTGTCCTTGCCCCCGCTCCACGACATCACGACAGGTCGGACGGATTCAGCCATTGTCCGTGGTCTCCGCGTCGATCGGTGTCAATGTGACCGTGGCCTTGGCGACCCGTTTGTCGCCGCCGGAGAAAATACCGAACAATTCGGATTCGACCACGATCACACGGCGCCCCGCGCGCAGAACCTCGGCCCGGCAACGCAGCTGCCCGGTGGCGGCGGGTCGGAGCATGTTGATCTTGAACTCCACCGACACCACCTCGGCGTGGCCGGGTGTCACGGTTCGCGCCGCCGCGCCGGCGGCGTGATCGGCCAGCGAGGCCAGCACACCGGCATGCACGAAGCCCTGCGCCTGTTGGTGTTCCGGCTGCACTTTCAGAGTCACC
>JASFQN010000092.1:0-9937 GCA_050115425.1 Gammaproteobacteria bacterium
GAAAACCTGCTGGCCTGGCGCCGGAAGAAGAAATCCACCAGCGGCTGACCCTGTCGCCACGTCGGGACGTGATCACCGGATAGCGGCCCCGGCTACGGACAAGCAGCGCAATGCAGAATCCGCGCGCCTCGGCCCCAAACCGCAGGGGCCGACCAAAAGCAACCGCCACGAGCGGGACAGCTACCAGCCGTTGGCAAACCCTCTCGCGAGATGGAGACACCAGGGGTCGCTGCTCCGAGCCGGAAACCGGCGATGGGGCTTCCCGGTGGCCGCTGTTGGTGCCGAGCAGTCCTGATTCAAGGCGCGCGGCGCAGGACAGTAGCAGCACAACGCGGAAGCAGGGCTGCTCGGCGCCAACCCGCCAGGGCCGCCTTCTACTCCGCTCCGAACTCGGACGGTCTTGCCGTCGCCGAGCCGCGTCCATCTGCGCTGGACAATCGTCGGCGGCGGCCACCGGGAAGCCCCACCGCCGGTTTCCTACCCAAAATTGATCTTGGCTTCCAGGTTGGCGCGCGAATCGGCATTGGCCAGGGCTTCCTCCAACTCGATCCGACCCTCCCGGTAGAGCTGGTAGAGGGCATCATCGAAGGTCTGCATGCCGCGTTCGTTGCTCTGGTCCATGGCCTGCCAGATGTCGTCGACCTGCCCCTTGAGAATCAGGTCCTGGATGTAGGGCGTGTTGATCATCACCTCGACCGCGGCGCAGCGTTTGCCATCCTTGCCGGACACCAGTCGCTGGGAAATGATCCCCCGCAGATTGATCGACAGGTCCATGAACAACTGCGAGTGCAACTGCTGCGGGAACATGTTGATAATGCGGTCCAGGGTCTGGTGGGCATTATTGGCATGCAATGTGGAGATGGCCAGGTGGCCGGTGCCCGCCAGCTCAAGGGCCGCTTCCATGGTCTCGCGGTCGCGAATCTCACCGATCAGGATGACGTCGGGCGCCTCACGCAGTGCGCTGCGCAGTGCATTGGAATAGGTGTGCGTATCCTGCCCGAGTTCGCGCTGATTGATGATCGACTGGCGATTGGGATGGGTAAACTCGATGGGATCCTCGATGGTCAGGATATGACCCGCGGCATTCGCGTTGCGATGATTGATCATGCCCGCCAGGGTAGTCGACTTGCCGGAACCGGTTGCACCGACCATGAGCAGCAGACCGCGCTTGTGCATGATCATATCCCGGAGGACGGGCGGCAGACCCAGACCCTCGAGCTCGGGCACTTGCGAGGGAATGTAGCGGAGCACCATCGCCACCTGCCCGCGCTGGTAGAACACGTTCGTGCGAAAGCGGCCCACGCCATCCTCCTGGATGGCGAAGTCCACTTCCAGGTTGGCATCGAGGTGCTCTTTCTGCTCCTCGGTCATCACCCGGAAGGCTGCCTCCCTGACCATCTCCGGCGTAAGCAGCGTCTTGCCCACCGAGACCATCTTGCCTTCGATACGGATCTTGACCGGCGAATTCGACGTGAAATAAAGGTCGGAAGCTTTCTTCTCGACCATGAGCTTGAGCAGCGGACTGATGTTCATGTTGCTCCGACGTTTGCCGTGAAGTTGTTACGTGATGGCCCATCCGGCGGAGACGGGCCCGCGCCGGCCAGTGACGAATCGCGCTGATTGTTCCCCTCTTCAGAAGCGGGTACCGCGTTCCTCTTCCACCAGCTTGAGCTTGTCGGACCCTTCGCCGGGATCCTGCTTCTCGCGCTTGCTTTCCAGCTTGATACGCAGACGCAGTTCGTTCTGCGAATCGGCGTTGCGGATCGCGTCCTCGTAATTGATCCGCCCTTCTTCGTAGAGATTGAACAGGGCCTGATCGAAAGTCTGCATGCCCATCTCGTTCGACTTGGCCATGATCTCCTTGATCTGGGCCACCTCGCCCTTGAAGATGAGATCCGCAATCAGCGGCGAATTGAGCATGATTTCCATCGCCACCACACGCCCCTTGCCGTCCGAGCGCTTGATGAGTCGCTGGGAGACAATGCCGCGCAGGTTGAGCGAAAGATCCATCAACAATTGTTCGCGACGTTCTTCCGGGAACAGGTTGATGATGCGATCGAGGGCCTGGTTGGCGCTGTTGGCGTGCAGAGTGGAGAGACACAGGTGGCCGGTCTCCGCAAATTGCACGGCGTATTCCATGGTATCCCGGTCGCGGATCTCACCGATCAGGATGACATCGGGCGCCTGGCGCAGGGTATTCTTGAGGGCTGCGTGCCAGGATTCGGTGTCCACGCCGACTTCCCGCTGGGTCACCACGCACCCCACATGAGGATGCACGTATTCCACGGGGTCCTCGATTGTAATGATGTGGCCGCGCGTTTCCTTGTTGCGCACACCCAGCATGGCGGCCAGGGTCGTGGACTTGCCCGAGCCCGTGGCGCCCACCACGATGACCAGCCCGCGCTTGGCCAGAACCACATCCTTCAGGACCTTGGGCAGGCCCAGGTCATCGAAGTTCGGGATCTCGGTGGTGATGGTACGCAGCACGGCGCCGGTTCGGCCCTGCTGGACAAAGGCACTCACACGAAAACGGCCGATACCCGGCGGATTGATCGCAAAGTTGCATTCCTTGGTGGCGTCAAATTCCTTTGCCTGACGATCATTCATGATCGCGCGGACCAGCAGCGCGCTCTGGTCCGGATTCAATGGCTTGTCGGTTACCGGCGAAACCGCGCCATCCACCTTGATCGCGGGTGGATAGCCCGCAGTAATGAAAAGGTCGGAGCCGTTCCGCTGCACCATGGCGCGCAGCAGGTCCTGCATGAACTTTATAGCCTGATCGCGTTCCATAAGAAGTCACTCCACACGACGCCCGGCGGCGTCGGCAATGTCAGACGAAAATATCCTTGTTCTGGGCCTTCAGACGAGCCTGTTGCTTGTCCACGATACCCTTGCGCACCAGATCCTGAAGATTCTGGTCCAAAGTCTGCATGCCGGCCGCCTGACCGGTCTGGATGGCCGAGTACATCTGCGCGATCTTGCCTTCGCGGATCAGATTGCGAATGGCAGGCGTACCGATCATGATTTCATGCGCTGCCACGCGCCCCCCGCCGTTCTTCTTGAGCAGCGTCTGTGAAATCACCGCACGCAGGGATTCCGACAGCATGGCGCGGACCATGTCCTTTTCCGCCGCCGGAAACACGTCCACGATACGGTCAATGGTCTTGGCCGCGGAACTCGTATGCAGGGTACCGAACACCAGGTGACCGGTCTCGGCGGCGGTCAGCGCCAGGCGGATGGTCTCCAGGTCACGCATCTCGCCAACCAGAATGACATCCGGGTCCTCGCGCAATGCGGAACGGAGCGCTTCATTGAAGCCCAGGGTGTCGCGATGCACTTCGCGCTGGTTGATCAGGCATTTCTTGCTGTCATGCACGAATTCGATCGGATCCTCCACCGTGAGGATATGCCCGTATTCGCTCTCATTGACATAGTTGACCATCCCGGCGAGCGTGGTCGACTTGCCCGAACCCGTGGGCCCCGTGACCAGCACGATGCCGCGTGGAGTGGCGGCGATATCCTTGAAGATCGACGGTGCGTTGAGCTCCTCCAGGGTGAGAATCTTGGACGGGATGGTCCGGAACACGGCGCTGGCGCCGCGGTTCTGATTGAAGGCATTGACGCGGAAGCGTGCAAGGTTGGGAATCTCGAACGAGAAGTCACACTCCAGAAACTCCTCGAAATCCTTGCGCTGCTTGTCGTTCATGATGTCATACACCATGTCGTGCACGTCCTTGTGCTCCAGCGGCGGCATGTTGATTCGGCGCACATCGCCGTCCACCCGGATCATGGGCGGCACGCCGGAGGAAAGATGGAGGTCGGATGCGTTATTCTTCACTCCGAACGCCAGCAACTGGGCAATATCGGCTGCCATAGGACTCCCCTGGAATACAACTGTAGGGACACGGGCCCGGCCCGCGGCTGAATGTTCCTAAACTTATAGCCTAGCCAGCAAAGGCGCAACAATGGACCAGATCACGGAAAACCTCGCCCGGGTGCGGCAACGCATCCGCCAGGCCGCGGAGTCGGCCGGCCGCGACCCCGCCGGAATCCGTCTGCTCGCGGTCAGCAAGACCCGCCCGGCCGCGGAAATCAGGGCCGCGATGGCAGCGGGGCAGTATGCCTTTGGCGAGAACTACCTGCAGGATGCCGAACCCAAGATCCGGGAATTGTCGGATTGCGGTGCCGAATGGCACTTCATCGGTGCACTGCAGTCGAACAAGACCCGCCGGGTCGCTGAACTGTTCGACTGGGTTGAAACCCTCGATCGGGCGAAACTGGCCCATCGGCTCAACGAGCAGCGACCGGATGGCCGGCCAGCACTGAATGTCCTGATTCAGGTTCGGCTGAGCGATGAGCAAACCAAAGCGGGCGGCATCGAGCCCGGCGCGGTCGCCGATCTCGCGGCAGAGATTGCCCGAATGCCCCGGCTCCGGCTGCGCGGTCTGATGGGGCTTCCCGAACCGAGTGAACATCTGGCCGCACAACGCCGCCCGTTCGCGCGCCTGCACGACCTCTACCGGGCATTGCAGGATGACGGATTTGATCTCGACACGCTCTCCATGGGCATGTCCGGCGACCTGGAAGCGGCCATTCTGGAGGGTGCCACGCAAGTGCGGATCGGCACGGCGATCTTCGGCCCGCGCGCGCGCCGACGCTAGATCCCGGGTGTGGTGGCCGCTGCCCGGGTCAGGTTGTATCCTGTGGACCAGAATCCAGCAACGGTCACCGCGAGTGGCCTTCCCTTCATTTCCAACAACGCGACCAAGACATGCACAACGCGAACATCACTTTCATCGGTGGCGGGAACATGGCCACCAGCCTGATTGGCGGTCTGCTCAACAGCCATACCAGCCCGGAACAAATCCGCGTCGCCGAGCCCGACAGCGAGCGCAGGGATGCCCTGGCGCGCCGTTTCGGGATTCGCGCGTTCGAAGCCAACGCCGACGCGGCCGCGGAAGCGGATGTCATCGTCATCGCGGTCAAACCACAGGTACTTCGCGAAGTCGCGGTCGGGCTGGCCGATACGGTGCAAGCCCGGCGGCCGCTGGTCATGTCCATCGCGGCGGGTATTGCCGAGCCGGATATCAGCCGCTGGCTGGGAGGCGACGCCGCGGTGGTGAGAACCATGCCCAACACACCCGCCCTGCTAAAAAGTGGTGCGAGCGCCCTGTTTGCCAACACCCGGGTGAGCGAGGAACAGCGTGAACTCGCGGAGTCGATCATGCGCGCGGTTGGCATCACCGTGTGGGTCGAGGATGAGC
Source organism: Gammaproteobacteria bacterium (assembly GCA_050115425.1). GTDB lineage: Bacteria > Pseudomonadota > Gammaproteobacteria > Natronospirales > JASFQN01 > JASFQN01. The sequence continues at coordinate 5,265 of JASFQN010000092.1, forward strand.
GCCTGATGGATGCGGTCACCGCGGTTTCCGGGAGTGGCCCGGCCTATTTCTTCCTGCTCATGGAAGCCGTGGAAGCCGCCGGCCGGAAACTGGGCCTGTCCGCCGAGACGGCCCGACTGCTCACCCTGCAGACGGCGCTCGGCGCGGCCCGCATGGCCATGGAGAGCGACGACGACCCCGCCACGCTGCGCAAACAGGTCACCTCGCCGGGTGGTACCACCGCGGCGGCACTGGAAATGTTCCATGACGGCGGACTTCCCGAACTTGTGGACAAGGCCCTGACCGCTGCCCGCGATCGCTCGCGCAGCCTGTCGGCCGAATTCGGGAGGGACTGAACATGGACCAGGCGCTGGTTTTCCTGATCAACACCCTATTCGGTCTCTATATCCTGGCGGTCATGCTGCGCTTTCTGCTGCAGGCGGTTCGCGCGGATTTCTACAACCCGGTCTCGCAGATCGTGGTGAAAGTCACCAGCCCGCTGTTGCTTCCTCTGCGCCGGCTCATTCCCGGCTATCGCGGCATCGACTTCGCCGCCATTGTCCTGATGCTGATCCTGCAGTTGCTCAACGGCATCGTGCTGATGCTGATCTTTTCCATGCCCCTTTCGGCGATGGCCTCCTGGAGCCTGCTGGTGTGGGCCGTGGTCAAACTGATTACAACACTGCTCAACCTGTATTTCTTCACGATTCTCATCCAGGCCCTGCTGAGCTGGATAACGCCCGGCACCTACAATCCCCTCATGAGCGTGCTGTGGAGCCTGAATGAGCCGTTGCTGCGCCCCGTCCGACGCGTGATTCCGCCGCTCGGCGGTCTGGATCTTTCTCCGCTGTTCGTGATCATCGCCCTGCAGTTTCTCAACATTCTGCTCACGCAGGTGACGCTGCAGGGTCTCTAAGCGCGGCGTACCGGCACACCGGCTGGCAGCGTCAAAAGCGGACGGACGTTCGACTATAGTTAGTGTGTGGTCCGGCCGCCTGGCCGGACCGTCCTGACTCCCACCGGAAAAGGAGGTTGTCTGCCATGTTCCGCAAGCCGATTGCGAATCTCCTCCTGTCGGCCCTGCTGGCATTTGCCTGCAGCGGTGCGGCCTTTGCTGAAAACGCGCTGGATACGGGCAAATACGTAATCCACTACAACGCGCTGGCGACCAGCGACCTGCCAGCGGACGTGGCCACCGCCTACGGCATCGTCCGCAGCAGTCATCGCGCCATGCTCAATGTGGCAGTGCTCAGAAAACAGTCCGGCAAGGTAGGCCAGGCGGTTCGCGCAAAGGTGACTGCCCGGGTCGCCAATCTCACCGGGCAGGTCAAGCGTATCAACCTCCGCGAAATCACCGAACAGCAAGCCATCTACTATATCGGCGACGTGGCGGTCACCAATGGCGAAACGCTGGTGTTCCATCTGCACGTAATACCGCGGGGGGAGAAGAACGGCTACGACATCGAATTTCAGCATCAGTTCTTCACCGAATAGCCACCTCTTCACCGAATAGCCACCGCATTCCGCGTGGGAAAAATGGGCGCGGAAACTCGCTCCGGGGCCGGGTTTTTTGATGTGTATCATGCAAAACGTCCGTTTGCCCCGAAAATCCGCTGTTATCCTCAAAAAGTTGTGTTATTTTCCGCTGCGGTATCGGCCGATTCGCGCCGCGACCCGACCCAATCAGCGAAAATTCACGAGGAGCTCAATCTGATGGCTGCCAAGAAGAAAACCGCCTCCAAGGCCCCTGCCAAGGCACCGACAAAGTCGGAAATCTTTTCCAAGATCGCCGAAGACACCGGCCTGACCAAGAAAGACGTGGGCGCCGTTTTCGAGTCGCTCAACGCGCAGATCAAGAAGAACATCGGCCGCCGCGGTCCGGGGCTCTTCAACATTCCCGGCCTGATGAAGATCAAGGTTGTGAAAAAGCCCGCCACCAAGGCGCGCAAGGGCATCAATCCCTTCACCGGTGAAGAAACGGTGTTCAAGGCCAAGCCGGCCCGCAAGGTGGTCAAGGTTCAGCCGCTCAAGGCCCTCAAGGACATGGCATAAGCCGAAGACGCTTTAGCCAGCCAAAAAAAGGCCGGGGCTTTGCCCCGGCCTTTTTATTGCACGCTGAAACGCGAATCAGTGCCGGCCGGCGCGAACCTCGCGCTTGACGCGGTCCTTGATACGCATGAGATCGACCAGCGGCACGTACAGCAGATCGGCGATCTTGTGCATCAGGTGGTCTTCATACTTGTCCAGCCTGGCATCGGCATAGGCAACCCGCCAGAGCATTTCGATCACTTCCAGCTTTTCGCGGGGGGCCAGGCTTTCGTGCAGCAGGCGGGTAAACTCATGCAGGGAAACCGCCTTGCGCGACTTGTCCTCGGCCAGCGCAACCAGCGCCTCACGGGTTTCCTCGTTCAGCGAGAAATGCTCGGCGAGTACGCGACCCAGCGTGGCGCTTTCTTCCTGGCTGTAGGAATGGTCGGCACGCGCCATCTCTACCAGCAACGTGGCCGTGGCCAGTTGCAGCGGATCGGCCCGGGTCTCGCCAACACTGCCGGGGCCGTTGTCGAGCAGCCGCGACTCAAGGAATTCCCTGATCGCTTCGAGCATGTGTCACCTCTCGGAAATGAAGGCATGCAGGCTCGCCATGCTACCACGGCGCGAGCTCTTTCCTGATGGGACAACAAAAAAGGCCCGCAGTTGCAGGCCTTTTTCGCTCACCGGACTGGCCGGTGCCATCATCATCGCGACGCCAATCAGAAACCGACGCCGAATTTCAGACTGTAGGTCGTGGCCTGGCCCGTACGGTCCGCCTCGACCACGAAATTGATGGCCACCAGACTCAGGCGCAGACCGCCAAAATACTTGTTCTGGTTGAATGTCTCCTCACTCAGCCCGGTTGAGGCATCCGGGTTGCTGTCCGTCCACACGCGGCCCACCCCTGCGTAGGGCGTGATCGGACCAAAGCCCTTGGAGATGGAGAGGTCCACACTCCTGGTGTCAAACGCCAATTGATTGACCCCGGTGAGTTTGGTGTAGCCACCGCGAAGTCCGACGGCGGGCGTGAGCGCTCCACCCTCGACCAGGGCATAGCGCAGTTCCGCGCCCCAGCTCTTGATATTCGAGCCCGGTACTGTGGTATAGAAGCCACCCACATCGAAGCCGAGTGGCAGGCCCTTGGTGAAACGCACACGGGCCATCGGCAGATAGTCGACGCTGCTGCCGCTGGTGGCAAGACGCCATGCATCGGGGTTCTGCACCTTGGTGGCACTGGCGTCCACGCCGAGATCGAAACCCAGCAACCCCGCCGGCTCGGCAGGCTCGAGCGCCTTGTAGCTCAGACTGGCGCCCAGATCCTCGGACAAGCCACGGAATTCCGCCTGGGCCAGGGCCCCGAGGTTGTCAATATTGTCTGCGGCGAAAGCCGCGGGACTCAACGCGATGAACGCGGCTGCAATAACAATCTTGCGCATGAAACTCACTCCGGAAATTCCCCAAAGCCCGACGCAACGGCGCCGGTGGACCGACAGTGTAGCAACAATCACCTAGCCGCCGACCCCCGCCGGTACGCGGTCTACGACCGCCCGTCGCAGATCGGTCAGCTTGCCGTGGAAGAAATGGCTGGTGTCCGGAAACAGGACGATGTCCGGCGCGGGCTCCAGATGCTTCGCCCAGTCAACGACCTGGCGGGCATCGACCAGTTCATCGTCCTGGCCCTGCAGGAGCAGCCAGGGACAATCGGGAACCGGGGGCGGATCATCGATGAAACGCTGCACTGGCGGGGCCACGGTGACAATCCAGTCCGGCCTGATTCGCGCACTGGCCCGAAGTGCCACCTGCGCGCCAAAGGAAAACCCGCCCAGCCACAACCGCGTGTCGGGCCAGCGCCGACGCATCCACCCGGCGGCGGCGATGGCGTCTTCAACCTCGCCGCGTCCCTCGTCGTAGGTGCCTTCGCTTCGCCCCACGCCGCGGAAGTTGAAACGCAGTGTCACAGCGCCGAGCGCGTTGAACGAGCGGGCCAGCATGTGCGCCACCTTGTTGGTCATCGTGCCCTGAAATTGCGGATGGGGATGACAGACCACGGCGATGGCTCTTGGCGTGACCTCCGCCGGATGGTCGAGAATGCCCTCCAGCGTCCCGGCCGGCCCGCTGAACGTCATCTTTTCGCTGTCGGCAGTTGCCCGCGTCATGTGTTCTCCGTAAGCGGCTTTTGAGTTTCGCCGTCCGGCGGCGTCGGCTCGGCCGATCGGTCGGTCGCTCGCCGGGGCGGGCCGAAATAGACGACCGTGTCGCCTTCACGCGGCTGGACCGGTTGCTGGACGGAATTGAATGTGACCTGACCGTCTTCACCCACGGTCAGCAGCGTGATGATCTCATCCCCGCGCTCCTGAGTGAACTGCTCGAAGCTGTAGCCTTCGGTAATTCGCGTCTTCTGGAACGTCCAGCCCTGCGTGAGCCATTGCCAGAGTTCCTCGTAAAGCGCTTTCTCGCCAAAGGCGATGCGCCCTCGCACTGTCCGGGTCATGCCGCGCGGGTCATCCTCGTCGGCAGCGAACATCGGCAACTGGAACACCGAGTTGCGACCCAGCTCATTGGCAAACGCCGTGCAGACCAGTGCGTTGTAGGCGTCGTTGCTGGTCGCCGCGAGCAGGATGCCCACGTCGTTGAGCTCCAGCGACTCGACCGCCACATCGGAG
>JASFQN010000093.1:0-9887 GCA_050115425.1 Gammaproteobacteria bacterium
GTGGACGATGCCTTGAAGGCCGTGCCCCGGCGCCAGCCATTCCTGGGCGGTGGTGTCACCTTCTGCGGCATGGTGCCCCTGCGCACCATCCCCTTCCGGGTGATTGCCATACTCGGCATGGGGGAGGGCGCCTTCCCGCGCCGCGGCGGGCAACCGGCCTTCAGTCTCATGCGGCAGCGCCATCGTGTCGGCGACCGCAATGCCCGCCATGACGACCGGTATCTGTTTCTCCAGACGCTGCTTGCGGCCCGCGACAGCTTCTACGTCAGCTATGTCGGCTGCAACATCCGCAACGGAGAAACGCTTGAGCCCAGTGTCCTGGTCAGTGAACTGCTCGATCACCTGGCGGACGACTATCTGGGAGGCGACCGCGACTCGACCATGCGCAGTTTCGTGCGCCATGCACCCATGCAGCCCTTCAGCGCGCGCCAGTTCCTGCCCGAAGCCGCGACCCCCGGCTACTCGGAAGAATGGGTGGCGGGCGCACGCGCGCTGGCCGAGACACCCCAACCGTTGCCGGCCTTTCTCGACGGCGCCGATGTGCCGGCGCCGGAGCAGGTCGATGCCGTCTCCGTCGCGGAGCTGATCCACGGCCTGCGCAATCCGTTGCGGGTCTATCTGAGAGACACGCTGGAACTTGCCCTTGATCGCCGCGAGGACACGCTAGAGGACGACGAACCCTTCGACGTGGACAACCTGCAGCGCTATGACATGCTCACCTGGGTGGGTCGTCATCTGCTCGACGGAGGGCAGGTGCCGGAGCAGCCGCCGTTGCCCGTGCGGGCCCGTGGAGTGCTCCCGCCCGGGGCGCCGCGGCAGGCCGCCTGGAACAAGGTGCTCGCGGATGGCAGCTTCTGGCTGGATGCCGTGGCCGCGTGGTCCGGAGAGCATGCGGCCGCCGGTGAGGCCGTGCTGGAACTCGAGATCGGCGACCGGGTGCTGTCCGGCCGAGCGCGCGACCTCTGGGTGGCGGACGGACGGCTGCGGCGGCTGCAGTTGCGACCCGGCCGGCTGCGCGGCACCGATCTCATTGAATTGTGGATCTGGCATCTGGCCGCCAGCGCGGATCCGGGTCGCCAGCGGCTGGAAAGCTGGCTGCTCGGACGCACCGACGACTGGAAAGCCCAGTGGCATCGCATGCCGCCGATTCCGGTCGAGGTGGCCCGCGCCAGACTCGGCGCGCTCCTGAATTTGTATGCCGAAGCCCGTCGGCGACCAGTCGGGTTTTTCCCCGACGCGGCCCTGGCCGCCTGGCAGGCCGAAGACAGGGGGCTCGACAGCGAGGCCGTCGCGTCTGCGGCACTGGATGCGCTGTTCCGCCAGCCGGACTATCGCGGCTGGCATGCGGGGACGGCGCGCAGGGATTCCTGGTTGGGGCTGGCCTTGCGACACTGGCTAGAGGACGCCGAGCCTGTGAGCTTCCTGAAGTCCTCCCTCTGGCGGGAACACGATGCCTTGAGCCGGGAGCTGTTCGCCGACCTCTACCGCCAACTGGACGGAGGCGAATGATGGCGGCGCTCTGGGACCCCCTTGCACCGCTGGGCCGGGTGAACCTTATCGAGGCCAGTGCCGGCACCGGCAAGACCTATTCCATCGCCGGGCTCTACCTGCGGCTGCTGGTCGAACACAAGCTCACCGAAGAGGCCGTGGCGGTTACCACGTTCACGGAGGCGGCGGCGCAGGAATTGAAGGACCGCCTGCGCCAGTGGCTGCGGCGCGGCGCCGCGCTCGCCCGGGCCAGGGCGCGGGGCGAGACGCCGTCCTCCGAGTCCGGCGTGGACGCGACCGTCAGCGAGATTCTTGATGCCTTTGCCGATCGCTGGGACGGCTGGAGCGAACTGGCCCTGCATCTCCAGGCGCGCCTCGCCGGCATGGACCATGCCCCGGTCAGCACCATTCACGCCTTCTTCCAGCGGCTGCTGCGCGAGCACGCCTTCAATGTAGACCTTCCTCTTCTGGATCCGGAGATTGACGACGATTCGGAACTGGTCGACGAGCTTTGCCGCGACTACTGGCGCAGCCGTGTGCTGGAAGGCGCGGACCCCGACCTGAGCGCGGGTGTGTGCCAAATGGCGAAGGGCCCCGCCGAACTGCGGCGGTATGTGAGCGAGTTGCTCAAGGACATTGGTGTGCGGCGGGAACTGGGCCGGTTTGCACCACCCGACACGGAAGCCGCACCGAAGTTCGAGCACCTGCGCGAAGCATTGAGCGGTGCGCTTGCGGCGATGGGGCGCAACGAGATCGAGGTGCTCGAGGCGACGCTGGAGCGCTGGATCGAAGACAAGTGGGTATCCGGTGCCAAGGGCAAGCTGGAACCGGAGCTGCGTCAGCGCATCATCGCCGCGCTGGAGGAGCTGACGGCGCGACCGGACGGCGATCCCGCGCGCGCCGGTGTGCTGCGTTGCCTCGCGATGCCGCGCCTGGAGAAGTTCAAACTCAAGAACGGCAAGGCGCAATCGGACGACGCCTTTCTGACGCGGGAGATTCTTGCGGTCCACGCCATCATCGATGCCGCGGATGCGTTGGCCGAGGCGCAGTTGTCCGCGGTGGCGCAGGACTTGCGCCTATTCATCGTTGCCGGCGCCATTCGGGCCAAGCTGGACGAAGGCCGCATCGGCTTCGATGACATCATCGCCTCGCTGGCCAATGCGGTGGCCGATCCCGAGCGTGGCGCGACGCTGTGCCAGGCCATCCGGCGTACCTGTCCCTGGGCGCTGGTGGACGAATTCCAGGACACCGACCGACTGCAATTCGAAGTTTTCGAGCGCGTGTACGCGGCTGGCGGCCGCGACGGCGGACTGGTGATGATCGGCGACCCCAAGCAGGCCATCTACGGTTTCCGCGGCGGCGATGTGCACGCCTATCTGCACGCTCGCGAACAGGTGGCGGACACATTCTGCTACCGTCTCGGTACCAACTGGCGCTCGCGGGGCGCGTTGCTCGAAGCCACCGAGGCCTTGTTCACGTCCGGTCCGGGCAAGGAGTGCTTCTTTCAGGGCAGTGACATCGTGTTCGAACCGGTGCGGCCGGCCGGCGCGGCGGACCGACGTCCCCTGTTGTGCGATGACGGGCCGCTCACGCCGATGACTCTGCTGCGCGTGGACCGCGACGGGGAGCCGCTGACCGGCGGGCAGGAGGTGATCCGCCACGACCTGGCGGAAGTGGCGGCTTCCGAACTGCGCGACCTTTTGGCCGATGCCGGCCGGGGACGGGTCGGGTTCGGCGAGGGCAAGCACAGGGCACCGTTGCGACCCGGCGACGTGGCGGTGCTGGTGCGCGACCGCTTCGAGTTGCACGCCATGCAGCAGGCTTGCAGCCGCCGCGGAATAAAGACGGTGAGCATCAATCGCCGTTCGGTCTTCGAGAGCGAAGAGGCGGCTCATTTGCAGCAGTTCCTCGAGGCACTGGCCGAGCCGGCCCGCGAGCCCGTATTGCGTGCCGCGCTGGTCACACCGTTGTTCGGCTGGCGGGCATCCGACCTGGCCGATGCCCGCGGCGATACCGGAGCCTGGCAGACACTGCTGGAGAGATTCGAGGCCTGGCGCGAACGCGCCGGCCGGCGCGGCATCATGGCCGTGCTGCGCCCGCTGCTGCAGGACAGGAGTGCGTCGGTGCTGCGGCTGGATGACGGCGAGCGGCGCATGACCAACTACCTGCATCTCGCCGATCTGCTGCAGACGGCGAGCACCGAGACCTTCGGCGTCACCGGACTGGCCGGCTGGCTGGCCGACCAGCGCGGTGCCGCCTCCGGCAACAGCGAGGCCCAGCAATTGCGCATGGAATCCGACGAGGATGCCGTTCGACTCGTGACCATGCACGCGGCCAAGGGCCTGGAATACGAAGTGGTCTTCCTGCCTTTCACGCCGCTGATGAGTCTGCGCAATGACAGCGGCGACGCCCGGGCCATCACGCTTCCGTCCAGGGACGGGCCGAGCGTGCACATGGGCCGCCCGGATGCCGACATGCTCGCACGGCGACGTGCCGAGGACTTCGCCGAACTGATGCGCCTGTTCTATGTCGCCGTGACCCGCGCCCGCCAGGCCTGCGTGATCAACGTGGCCGCGCTCAAGCTGACCCGTCATCGTCCCTGGCAGGAGGCGCCGCTGCCCTACCTTTTGCGCAGCGGCAGTGCGGACAGCCTCCCGGGCCCGGATGCGGCCACCCCCGATGCCCTCGACGAGGGGCTGGCGCGGCTGCAAAAGGTGGCCGGCGGCACCCTGAGTATCCGGCCCGCCTCGAGCGATGCGGCACGCCTGCCCGGGAGTGGCGAACAGGCAGCCGGCGAGTTGGCGGCGCGGCGCCCGGAACGGCGTGCGGCGGACGACTGGAGTGTGCACAGTTTTTCCCGTCTTGTGACGGGCGCCGACCTGGGCATGCAAGCGCTGGAGCTGATGGGCGAGCAGCGCGAGGCAGGCCCCGAACCCGTGACACTGGATCCCGCGCTGGCCGGCGCCGATTTCGGTACTGCCGTGCACGGACTGTTCGAGGTCCTGGAGTTCACCGACACCGCCTGGCAGACGGCGGAAGCCGACCAGGGCCAGCTTGATCTGGTAGCGGATGCGCTGGCACGCATGGGGCTCCTGGGCACGGATGCCGAGATTGCCCGGCGCCGCACGATCCAGACCCGCGAACTGGTCCGGCGCGGGTTGCTCGCCCGCCTGCCGCTGGCCGATTGCCGGCTGGCCGACCTGGGCACGGGCGCGCGCCGGCCCGAACTGGAATTTCATTTCGCCCTGGCCGGCCGCAGCGGGCCGTTCGTGGAGGCTGTCAACGAGCACCGGCGTCAGCTCGCGGCCGAGCATGGCCTGCCCGAACCCGGGCCCTTCGAACTCGCGCCCGACCGGCTCGAGGGGCTGATGAACGGTTTCATCGATCTGGTGTTCGAGCGCGACGGTCGCTACTTCATCCTTGACTACAAGACCAACCGCCTGACCGGCGACGGTGGCTACCGGCCGGCGGGCCTGGCCCGCGCCATTCTCGACAAGCATTTCGATCTGCAATACCTGCTCTATACGGTGGCGCTGCATCGTTACCTGAAGCGGCGCCTGCCCGGCTACGACCCCGCCCGCCACCTCGGTGGCAGCATCTATCTGTTCCTGCGCGGGCTCGACGGCTCCGGAAATGCCGGCGCACAGGGAGCTTTCGCCACGCGGGTGCCCGAGACGCTCGTGCGCCGGCTGAATCGAACGCTCGGGCCCACTGAACGGGAGGCCGGCTGATGGGCCGCGTGCGCGCCACTTTGCAGCGCGCCGTCGGGCTCGGTCTGTCCGACGCGCGCGACTGGGCGTTCGCCGAATATCTCACCGCGATCGCCGGCCGCCCGGATGACGACGTGCTGTATCTGGCCGCGGCCGCAGCAACCAACGCAGTTGCCCACGGTCACGCATATTTCGATCTCGCCGAGCCGCGTCTGGTCGGTGCCGGAGGTCAAATGCTGCCGGTCGGTCGCTGGCCGAGCGCCGAGGAATGGCAAGCGTTGCCGGAGGCGTGCCCGGCGATCGTCGGGACGCCGGCGTCGCCGGGTCCGCTCATTCTCGACGGCAGCCGTCTCTATCTGGAGCGCTATTGGCGGCACGAACAGCGCATAGCCCGGTTCATCCGCGATCGGACGGGCGAGCGCCTGCCGCTGGATACCGCCTGGTTGGCCGAACGCCTGCACGCGCTTTTTTCAGGGGAGCATTCGCCGGACTGGCAGGCGGCGGCCGCTGCCATCGCGCTGGCGCATCGTTTTGCCGTGATTTCCGGCGGCCCGGGCACGGGCAAGACCTATACCGTATTGCGCCTGATGGCACTCGCCGCCGATCAGGCGCGCAGCCAGGGCCGCCGGTGCCGCATTGCGCTCGCCGCGCCTACCGGCAAGGCGGCCGCCCGCATGGCGGAGGCCGTGCGCGAGGGCAAGACCAGCCTGCTCGGAACATCGTTCGAATCATTGCTGGAGGCCATTCCCGACGAGGCCGCGACCATTCATCGTTTGCTTGGCTATCGGCGCAATTCGGTCAATTTCCGTCACGACGCCGATTTCCCCCTCACCGCGGACCTGGTGATCGTGGACGAGGCCTCGATGATCGATCTGCCACTGATGAGCCGCCTGATGCAGGCAGTGCCGGAGCACGCCCGGCTGGTGTTGCTGGGGGACCGTGATCAGCTCGCCTCGGTGGAAGCCGGCACCGTGCTGGGCGACATCTGCTCGGCGGCGGGCACCAATCGCTTCAGCGAATCGCTCTGCGCCCTGCTGGCCGAGGCCGGCGTGAAAGTCCCGGCGGGCGAGGCACCAGCGCCGGTGGGCGACCAGGTGGCTGTGCTGCGCACGTCACGGCGCTTCGGTCAGAGCAGCGGAATCGGCCGGCTGGCCGCGGGCATCAATGCCGGCGAGGATCCGGTGGCCGTGGTTGCGGCGCTGGCCAGCGGGCGTTTTGCGCCGGAGGTGGCGTGGAGCCGGGTGACACGCGGGGCTCTGGGCACAAGGCTGCGACAGCGCCTGGAATCCGCGCTGGCGGTGTTGCGCGATGCGCCGGACCCGCGCGCCGCGCTGGCCGCGCTGGGGGCGTTTCGCGTGTTGACCGCCCTGCGCGGCGGGCCGTTTGGTCTGGAGCGGGTCAACCGCCTGGTGGAGGGGCTCTATTGCGCCGACGCCGGCATCCCGGCGGGTACGCACTGGTACCACGGGCGGCCGGTCATGATCCGCGAGAACGATTACCGCCAGGGCCTGTTCAACGGTGACGTGGGCATTGCCTTCGAGGGAAGCGACGGCCTGAGGGTGCATTTCGAGGACCGCGCGCAGGGGCTGCGGGCCTTTCTGCCGAATGCGCTGCCGGCCCATGAGACCGCCTGGGCCATGACGATTCACAAGAGTCAGGGCTCGGAATTCGGCCGCGTGGTCATCATCCTGCCGGATCGGGAAAGCGAACTGCTGACCCGGGAACTGCTCTACACGGCCGTGACGCGTGCGCGAGAGCAGGTCGATTTATGGGCCAGCGATATCGCTCTCGAGACCGCCATCGGCCGGCGGGTCCGCCGCGCGAGCGGCCTGGGCGACCGGTTGCGGGGCGATTGACGTGGCACTTTTCACCTCGCGCGCGGTCCATCCGTTTGTTGGTCGCGCGGCGTGGCCGATTTTATGAACGCAATCTCAAGGCAGGAATCATGAACCGAATGCGACACTATCTTCTTATCGTGCTGGCGGCCACGCTGGCGTTTGCCGGTGCCGCGCGGGCGGCTGACGCGACCTGGGTGCAGACAAGCAATGCCAATGCGCAGGTTCTGCTCAAGGTCATGGCGGACTTTTCGCCGGAGTCGGCGGGACGCCTGGGCATCAGCGGCGTGGACGAAAACATCATTGATCTCCGCGCGAATGTCTATCAGCGCCGCCGTGCCGCTCTCGAAAAGGCCCTTGCCGAACTCAGGCAGCGCCTGGCCGACACGCATCAGACCGAAGTCCGCCAGGACTTGCAGATCATGATCGACAGTGCCGAGGAAGAACTGCGCTCGGACAAACTGCATCACGACCTGATGTTGCCGTATTACAACGTGCCTGCCATTGCCTATCGCGGAATCTCGGTGTTGCTCAATCCGCAGGTGCCGGCTGAACGCCAGAAGGCGGCCCTGGTGCGACTGAAAAAATACGCCGGTTCCGATGGCGCCTCGCTGGCCAGGCTCGCCGAGCAGCGCACGAGCGAACGCTTCGGCGAGCGTGACCTGGTGGGTCCCTATGTCGTCGAGGTGAAGCAGGACCTCTCCGACGCCGACCAGTACCTGGAAGGCATCAAGCAGCTTTTCGAACACAGCGATGTGGATGGCTGGAAACAGCCTTTCGAAGCTCTGCGCACCCAGGTCAAGGCCTACGAAAAATGGGTCGGCACGGCGGTGCTTGCACACGCGCGCCAGACCAACCGGTTGCCTGAGCAGATCTACGCGGACAATCTCCGCCAGGTCGGGGTTGACATCCCGCCGCGCGAGTTGATGCATCGGGCCCAGGCCGCCTTCGTGGAAATCCAGAATCAGATGAAGGCGCTGGCGCCGCTGGTGGCGAAGCAGAAAGGTTACAAGAGCACCGATTACCGGGATGTGATCCGCCAGCTCAAGAAGGAGCAGATCACCGGCAAGACCATCGTGGATGTCTACAAGAAGCGGCTTTCCGAAATCGAGGACATCATCCGTCGCGAGCATATTGTCACGCTGCCCCGGCGCGCGGCCGAGATCCGTCTGGCCTCGAAGACCGAGTCTGCCGCGATGCCGGCGCCGCACATGCAGCCACCACCTCTGATCGGCAACACCGGTCAGCGTGGTCAGTTCGTCCTGCCGCTGAATACGCCGGACGAAGGCGGGAAGTCCATGAAGATGGACGACTTCACTTTCGACGCCATGTCCTGGTCGCTGATATCGCACGAAGCCCGACCGGGGCATGAGCTCCAGTTCGCATCCATGGTGGAAAAGGGTGTTTCACTGGCGCGTGCGGAATTCGCCTTCAACAGCGCCAACGTGGAAGGTTGGGCGCTTTATTCAGAAGCCGAGATGCAGCCCTACGAGCCGCTGGACGGTCAGTTGATGACTCTCAATGCGCGATTGATGCGGGCGGCACGCGCTTTCGTTGACCCCATGTTGAACCTGGGGCTCATGAAGCCGGAACAGGCCCGCGAGTTCATCATGCGGGAGATGGTGCTGTCGCCGGCGCTCGCCAAGGAAGAGATCGATCGCTATACCTTCCGCGCCCCGGGGCAGGCGACCAGCTATTTTTACGGCTACACGCGCCTGATGCAGTTGCGTGGCGAGGCGCAGGTCGCGTTGGGTGACAAGTTCAATCGCCAGCACTTCAACGACTTCGTCCTCAGCCAGGGCCTGCTGCCGCCCGATCTCATGCAAAAGGCCATCGAAGAGCGCTTCATCCCCGAGGAAAGCAAGCTCTGACACGCTGACGCCCGTCCCGCAAAAAGAACGTTCTCCCCCTTCGATGGAAGGGGGAGACAGAGGCGGGGCACAACCACCAGTGTTCAACGCACCGGCCGGGGTTCCCACTGCCTCGGTAGTATGCGCACCCGTCCCTGTTCCTCCCCTCCCGCGTATATGGACCGGACACATCGTTTACAGATGTTCGGAGACATCGTTTACACCTGGATTGACCCGCATGGTGGCCAACAGAACGTCCTCCCCGTTCCGGCAGTGTCTGTTCTGGAGACGGAGCGGTGCGTCAAACCAAACTGCCATCGTCAAACACCGTGCAACCCGACCCGGCGGATGCCGACAACCGCCATTTGTCTGTTCAGCCGCAACGGAAGCGCAGGCCACCGAGGCAGGAGCAATGTTTCCTGGGTCGACCAGCCTCAGGGAGAAGGGCATCAGGCACCTGCACCGCAGCCGAAGTTTACCCATCAATTTCCAGGGAGCGGCGACAGGAACAGCCCTGCCCAAGCGCGAGATGGGAATTTTTGACCAGACGATTTTGCATCTGTACACTGCGGCGCCGTCACGGTTCGGCCTGGCGGAGAATCCGCCGTCAACTCACCTCGTACCCAGACGCGTGATGGGGCCCCATGCGTTCGAGGCTCGGGTGGCCGCCGTGATTCACACTGGAAGTAAATTCGCTACAGGAAAACAAAGGGGGACAACATGTCCAATTCCATCCGTGAACTCACTCCGGCCGAAATGAATGCGGTATCTGGCGGTGGCGGTAATGCAGCCGCCCTATTGCAGGCTGCAGCCAGCATTTGCCGGAGCAATCCTCATTTTGAAGGGTCGATAACCGTATCCAGCGCCATCGGTGGCAATCTCGGTGTCAATGGCTCTGCAGTAGACGGTGCCGCTGAGGCGGGTGGATCGGTCGGTGCAAGCAGGGCGGGAAGCACCACGATCACCATCGACTGTGATGGAGGTGATGACGACTCGGATTCCAA
>JASFQN010000094.1:0-9788 GCA_050115425.1 Gammaproteobacteria bacterium
TTCGGGGTGGAGGCCATGCCCACGGTGGATCTGGACGGCGAGCGGGTGAGCAGCACGCGAATCCGCCGGGCGCTGGCCGCCGGCGACCTGGAGCTGGCTGCCCGGTTGCTGGGACGCCCCTATGGCATCAGCGGGCGAGTGGTCCATGGCGACAAGCTCGGCCGCCAGCTTGGCTATCCGACCGTGAACATTCCGGTCCGGCCGAAAGCCGTGCCGGTAACCGGCATATTCCTCGTCCGGGTGCATGGCGAGGAGGGGCTGTCGCTGGACGGCGTGGCGAGTCTGGGCACTCGGCCGACCGTGGATGGCAAGCGGTTGCTGCTGGAGGTCTACCTGCTGGATTTCAGCGGTGATCTCTATGGTCGCCGCCTGCGTGTCGAATTTGTGGAGCGCCTGCGGGACGAGCAGGCATTCGATGGGCTCGATGCCCTGCGAGAGGCAATCGGCGCCGATGTGGCGCGCGCCCGTGCGCGGCTGGCGGCCACTCGCGAGTGCGAACATTCAACCAACTGACGACGAAAGACGGATCTGACCCGTGACCGATTACAAAGATACGCTGAATCTTCCCCGCACGGAGTTCCCCATGCGCGGCAACCTGGCCAGGCGGGAACCGCAGATGTTTGCCGAATGGGAGGAGCGCGATCTCTACGGCCGGATTCGCGAGGCCTGCCGCGGCCGACCGCGGTTCATCATGCCGGACGGCCCGCCCTATGCGAACGGTGATATCCATATCGGTCACGCCGTCAACAAGGTGCTCAAGGACATCGTGATCCGCTCGCGTACGCTGGCCGGTTTCGACGCACCCTATGTGCCCGGTTGGGACTGCCACGGGTTGCCCATCGAACTCAAGGTGGAAAAGGAGATGGGCAAGGCCGGCGGCAAGGTGGATCACAAGGCCTTCCGGCAGGCCTGCCGCGAATACGCCCGTACCCAGGTCGACCGTCAGCGCACGGACTTCAAGCGTCTGGGGGTGCTGGGCGACTGGAACAATCCCTACCTCACCATGAACCCGGCCTATGAGGCCAACGAGATCCGTGCGTTCGGGCGGCTGATCGAGAAGGGGCACCTGTACAAGGGCTACAAGCCGGTGCACTGGTGCATCGACTGCGGCTCGGCCATGGCCGAGGCCGAGGTGGAATACGAGGACCGCACCTCGCCTTCCATCGATGTGCGCTTCCGCGCCGTGGACCCCGATGCCCTGCTGGCAAGGCTCGAGCTTGTCGGGGACGGCGGCAAGGGGCCCGTGTCGGTGGCCATCTGGACCACCACGCCGTGGACGCTGCCGGCCAACCGGGCGGTGGCCCTGCACGCCGAACTGGAATATGTACTGCTGGCCGTGGATCTTGGGGAGGGGCCGGAGCGCATCCTGGTGGCCGACGAGCTCAAGGACAGCTTCATGGCCCGCCTGGGCGCCGAGGGCTCGGTGGTCGCCCGCGGCCGCGGGGCGGCACTGGAAGGATTGCTGCTCGAACATCCCTTCTACGATCGACAGGTGCCGGTGGTGCTGGGTGAGCATGTCACCACCGAATCGGGTACGGGGGCCGTGCATACCGCCCCGGCGCACGGCCAGGAAGACTTTGCGGTTGGTCTGGTCTACGACCTGCCGGTGGAAAATCCCGTGGGTGGCGACGGCCGCTACCTGCCGGATACGCCGCTGGTGGGCGGCAAGCCCGTGTTCGAGGCCAACAAGTACCTGGTTGATGTGCTTGCCGAGCACAAGGCCCTGCTGCATCACGAGGCCTACCGGCACAGCTACCCGCATTGCTGGCGGCACAAGACACCGGTGATTTTCCGTGCCACGCCGCAATGGTTCGTGAGCATGGACCAGGCCGGCCTGCGCGAGAAGGCGTTGGCCGCCGTCGGCCATGTCCAGTGGACGCCGTCCTGGGGCGAGCAGCGGATTCACGGCATGGTCGCCAATCGCCCGGACTGGTGCATTTCCCGCCAACGGACCTGGGGCGTGCCGATAGCACTTTTCGTACACAAGCAGACGGGCGAGCTGCATCCGCGTACCGGAGAACTGCTGGAGGCTGTCGCACAGCGAGTGGAAAAGACAGGCATCGACGCATGGTTCGACCTGGACCCGGCCGAATTGCTCGGCGGGGAAGCTGCCGACTACGAGAAAGTCACCGACATCCTGGACGTGTGGTTCGACTCGGGGGTGGTGCATTACTGCGTGCTGGAACAGCGCGAGGAACTGGGCGTGCCCGCGGATCTCTTTCTGGAGGGGTCGGATCAGCATCGCGGCTGGTTCCAGAGCTCACTGCTTACCTCCGTGGCCATGCGCGATGCCGCGCCCTATCGCGCCGTCCTGACGCACGGATTCACCGTGGATGCCAAGGGACGCAAGATGTCCAAGTCCCTGGGCAACGTCGTGGCGCCGCAGAAGGTGTTCAACACGCTCGGCGCCGACGTGCTGCGCCTTTGGGTGGCAGCCACCGATTACCGCGGCGAGATCAGCGTTTCCGACGAGATTCTCAAACGCGTGGCGGATTCCTATCGCCGGATGCGCAACACCATTCGCTTCCTGCTGGCCAACCTGGCCGGATTCGATCCCGCCACCCACCAGGTGCCGGCGGACCGGATGCTGGCGCTGGACCGCTGGGCGGTGGACCGCGCGCGTGCGCTTCAGGAAGAGGTGGAAGCCGCCTACGATCGCTACGAGTTCCACCAGATTTATCAGAAGGTCCACAACTTCTGCGTTGTGGACATGGGCGGGTTCTATCTGGACGTGATCAAGGATCGTCAGTACACCACCCAGGCCGACAGCCTGGCCCGGCGTTCCTGCCAGACCGCGCTGTTCCACGTGGCCGAGGCCATGACCCGCTGGCTGGCGCCGATTCTGTGTTTCACCAGTGAGGAAATCTGGTCGCACCTGCCCGGCGAACGCGAGGATTCGGTGCTGCTCAGCACCTGGCATGAATTTCCCCGCGCGGCGGTCGAGGCGCAACCGGTGGATTGGGAGGCGGTGCTGACCGTGCGCCAGGCGGTGGCTCGGGAACTGGAGCGTCTGCGTGTGGCAGATGCCATTGGCGCGTCGCTGGATGCCGAAGTGGACTTGTATTGCGAACCGGCGCTCAGGGACAAACTCGCCGCGCTCGGTGACGAACTGCGGTTTGCACTGATCACCTCCGAGGCCCGCGTTCACGCACTGGACAAGCGCCCGACCGAGGCAGTGGCCGCCGAGGAGCCGGAGGGTTTGTGGATCGTCGCGCGCAAGTCCGGCCACCGGAAATGCGTGCGCTGCTGGCACCGCCGGGCGGATGTCGGCAGGGATCCCGAGCATCCGGAGCTCTGCGGCCGATGCGTTCAGAATGTCGCCGGCGAAGGCGAGTCGAGGCGTTTTGCGTGAGCAAGTTCAACCACGGGACAGGATTGCGATGACCGAATCGATACCCGGCCGCCGCGCCATTCACTGGCTCTGGCTGTCCGCGCTGATCATTGTCGCCGACCAGGTCACCAAGTACCTGGTGGTCACGCACATGAGTCTGTTCGAATCGGTGCCGCTCGTGCCCCATGTGCAACTGACACTGTTGCACAACACCGGGGCCGCCTTCAGCATTCTGGCCGACGCGGGTGGCTGGCAGCGCTGGGTCTTCGTCACACTGGGCCTGGCCGTCAGTGCGGCGGTTGCCGCCTGGCTCTGGCGCATGTCCATCAGCCGCCAGCCCTTGCTGGCCGCGGGCCTGTCGCTGGTCGTGGGTGGCGCGCTGGGCAACGTGGTCGACCGCGTAGTTCGCGGGCACGTCATTGATTTCATCGACCTCTACTACCGCAATTCCCATTGGCCGCCTTTCAACCTCGCCGATTCCGCCATTACCGTCGGTGCGATCATCATCCTGCTGGACAGCTTCCGACGCGGCGAACACGGACTCGGCCCCCTGCGCTGAGAAGCGCCCGCGGCCTTCGGTCCCCGGACAGGCCACGGCTTGACCCGTCGGGTCCGGCGACGTGCAAGCCTGCCGGGGCCTGCGTTAAAATGGGTTTTTACCCGAACCACCGGCTGCCGGCGGTTCCCGGCCCTGCGAGCCTGCCATGAAGATCCTTCTAGCCAACCCCCGCGGATTCTGTGCCGGCGTTGACCGCGCCATCGAAATCGTCGAGCGTGCCATCGAACTGCATGGCGCGCCGATCTATGTGCGCCACGAAGTGGTCCACAATCGCCACGTGGTCAGCCGGCTGCGGGATCTCGGCGCGGTCTTTGTCGACGAACTGAGCGATGTACCGGATGGCGCCATTGTGATTTTCAGCGCCCATGGCGTTTCGCGGGCAGTGGAAGAGGAGGCGAAAAGCCGCGGACTGGAGGTGTTCGATGCTACCTGTCCGCTGGTCACCAAGGTGCACATGGAAGTCACGCGCTTCGCCCGTGAAGGTCGCGAGGTGATTCTCATCGGGCATGCGGGCCATCCGGAAGTGGAGGGCACCATGGGGCGTTTCGATGCCGCTTTCGGCGGCCGGATCATGCTGGTGGAAACGCCTGAAGACGTCGGCCGCCTTGAATTGAAGGATCCCGAGCACGCCGCCTTTGTCACGCAGACCACCCTGTCCATGGATGACACGGCCCGCGTGATCGAGGCCATGCGCCGCCGGTTCCCCGCCATCCAGGGGCCGCGCAAGGACGATATCTGCTATGCCACGCAAAATCGCCAGGATGCCGTGCGCGAACTCGCGAAACGCGTCCAGGTGTTGCTGGTCGTGGGCTCGCCCAACAGTTCCAATTCCAACCGCCTGCGGGAAATGGCGGAACGGGAGGGTGCCGACGCCCGGCTGGTGGACGGTCCCGAAGACCTGCAGCGCGGGTGGTTTGAAGATGTGCAGGCGGTGGGCGTGACAGCCGGTGCTTCGGCACCCGAAGTCCTGGTGCGTGGTGTGGTCGAGCGGCTGCAGGAATGGGGCGGGGAGACAGCCGCCGAGCAGGAGGGCCGCCATGAAAGCGTGGTGTTCGTGCTGCCCAGGGCTTTGCGGCGAACGGCTGACGCGGGCTGAGTGGAGTCCGTCTAGCGGGCGCAAGCCGGCATGCTGGTGCCGCTGCGCTGCCTGACCAGGCGCGCGCGTCCGGTGGGACTGACCACCAGCCAGCGGGGCGTCACGCCGCTGCTGTGGGGTGGGCACCAGGCAATTGTGCCGTTGGTGCTGCGGCTGCCCAGCGGGCGGAACGTGAAGGCGCCACGATTGGCCGGCATGCTTGCCGGAACAGTGATCGGCCCGTGGCGCCGGAGGATGGGTTCCCCGGCATCGCGCCGAACCGGATAGTCGCGGTCGGAATTGACGAAGATGATCCAGCCCTTTGCCCATTTGCGCCTGGCACGGCAGTGGCTGCCATCCGCCGACGGGCAGATGGCCACGGCGCGGTCCCGGTGCACGGATTCGGCCCGGGCCAGGCGCAGGGCACCCACCAGCGCGTTCAGGGTCGTGGCGCGTGCGGTGCGTTGCTCCAGACGGCCCCAGGCGGGCAGGGCGACGGTCACCAGAATGGTCGCAATCAGCAGGGTGTAGACAAGTTCCAGTAATGTGAAGCCCCGGCAGCGTGGCATTCCCTTTTCTCCCTGTCGGGTGATGGCACGTGGCGCCCGGTGGCGCTGTTTGCGGCGCACAACACTACAGGCGGAGGTCGCGAGACTCAAGTGAACAGCCAGTTCGATGTGATTGTGGTGGGGGGCGGCATCATTGGTCTGATGACCGCGCGCGAATTGCGCCGTGAGGGATTGTCGGTGGCAGTGCTCGACCGCGGTCAGATGGGGCGCGAGGCGTCCCGGGCGGCGGGAGGCATTCTGTCTCCGCTCTATCCCTGGCGCAGTCCGCAGCCGGTTGCCGAACTGGCCCGCTGGAGTCAGGAATACTATCCGTTGCTGGCCCGCGATCTGCTGCGGCATACCGGCATCGACCCGGAATGGACGGCCAGCGGTCTGCTGATCTTCGATGCCGAGGCGCGCGAGAACCTGGCTGAATGGAGCCCGCGTGCCGGCGTGCACACCGAGTTGATCGATGCGGAACAACTGGCCGTCAACGAGCCTGCCCTGGCGGGTTGTGCGCGACCCGCGGTATTTCTTCCCGCGGTGGCACAGATCGAAACCGCCCGGCTGTTGCGGGCGCTGTGCGAAGCCGTACTGGCCGAGGGGGTGCCGCTCCATCAGCACTGCCCGGTGGAGGAGTTCATTCGCGACGGTTCCGCCGTGGCGGGGGTGCGCAGCGCAAGCCGGAGCTTCCACGCGGAAAGAGTCGTGGTCGCCTGCGGTGCCTGGAGCGGCCAGGTACTGTCCGGCCTGGGCCTGGCACTGCCGGTCGAACCGGTGCGCGGCCAGATGCTCCAGTTCGCGGGCCCGCCGGGGTTGCTCGGCCGGATCCTGCTCGAAGACAGACACTATGTCGTGCCGCGGCGCGATGGCCGTATTCTCGTGGGGAGCACCGTGGAGCATGCAGGATTCGATACGGGCACCACGGAAGAAGCGCGCATGGAACTGCGGGAATTCGCGGTTCGGCTGCTGCCGTTGCTCGACGGGGCGGTGATCCAGCGGCACTGGGCCGGGTTGCGGCCCGGTTCGCCCAACGGTATGCCGTTCATCGGCCCGGTACCCGGAATCCCGGGCCTGTTCGTCAACGCCGGGCACTATACCAACGGCATCATGCTCGCGCCGTCCTCGGCGCGCCTGCTTGCCGATCAGCTCCTGGAACGCGTGCCGATACTCGATCCGACGCCCTTCGCCTGGCCGGAATAGGTCTGTTCCGGCCCGTGGACATTGGACAAAATCTGCGCATATACTGAAAAGTGATGGATGACCAGACTCGACAACCCGTGTTGCAGTCCAGCGAGCAGATTGCCGAATTGCTCCAGAACCGCGGCGTCAGTCCCACCGCGCAGCGGATGGAAATCGCACGTGTCCTGCTCAGCCGGCCGCAGCACCTTTCTGCGGATCAGATTCTGGCACGAGTGAATCGCGATTGTCCGTTGGTGTCCAAGGCGACGGTCTACAACACCATGAAGGTGTTCGCGCAGAAGGGACTGGTTCGAGAAGTCACGGTTGATCGAAACCGCGTGTTTTACGATTCGACGACCGAGCCGCATCATCATTTCTTCAATCTTGATACCGGTGAACTCACCGACATCGAACCCACCGCAGTCGAGTTCCTGCGCCTCCCGGAACTGCCCGAAGGGACTTACCAGGAAGGCGTGGAAGTGATTGTCCGACTGCGTCGCGATCGCCGCCGCGAGCCACGCTGACGGCCACTCTTTCGTCGCCTGTTTTTTGTCTTCCGGCCGCGCGCCAAGCGGTTTGCGGGGCTTTTCGGCTTCATTTATACTCCCCGCCTCGCCGCGGCGAGACGGGCCGGAATAGCTCAGCTGGTAGAGCAGCGCATTCGTAATGCGAAGGTCGGGGGTTCAATTCCCTCTTCCGGCACCACCGAAATCGAAAAGGCCGCACCCTCGACAAAGGGTGCGGCCTTTCTTGTTCCGCAGGGCCGTTTCAGATGCCGGTGAGATAGATGCCGGCGCCTATCACGGCGACGCCCAGGGTGATGGAGAAGATGCCCAGGCTCATCAGCGCCGTGCGGGCACGGCTGCGGGTCTTCCTTGCCGTTTGCAGATCCATGGCGTCCTGCCAGAGGTAGGCAAAGGATTCCTTCGCGTGATTCATGACTTCCTCCAGCGACAGCTTGTTGTGGGATTTCTGTCGCTAAAGTCTAGCCGGGGCGTATGACGGTGACTTGACGCAATTCACAAATCCGCGCCGGAAGGCCGGCTGAATGTCGCAATCTGCGACGCCAGTCACATGCCCGGGCCGGGTCAGCCTCCGCCGATGAAGGCCAGTGCCATGGAAGCGAGACCAAGGGCCACGCTCAGCCCGCCGAGCGCGGCGAGAACAAGCCGCTCCACGCGAATGCCGGCCATCCCCTGCGAATCGGCCGGGTTGGCGAATTGTCTTGTGTCGATGAACTGGGTCTGTTTGGAGTTGTTCATTGTGCCCGTCCCCCGGGTTGATCGAATAACGGGGATGAGCATAAACACCGCGGTTCCCTGCGGCTGCAGGTGGGATACCGATCCCAAGGTGGGCTGCGCCCTGCGTTTTGCGTCAGGATTCGCTGACAGGACTGTAGGCGCCCTCCGGTCCGCCCGCCAATGGTCTCAAAGGGCGCTGTCCGGCCGGGACCAGCCGAAACGCTGAAAATCCACACGCCCGAGTGCGTCAAACTCGACGCCCTCGGCTTCCAGCAGGCTGCGCTGGCGGGAATCCGGCAATCCGTTGGCACGGATGCTGATGCGGCCCTGACTGTTGATCACCCGGTGCCAGGGAATGTCCGAGCCGGTGGGCACCGATGCCATTGCGTAGCCCACTTGTCGGGGAGTGCAATTGCCGGTCAGTCGGGCAACCGCGCCATAGCTGGACACCCGCCCGCGGGGAATCTGCCTCACTGTGTCGTGGATCCGCCGATAGCGGTCGCTGTCACTCCCCATCGGGCTCGCGGTCCTCCACATGGCAGCGGACGTAGTCCTTGCCGGCGAAATTCGCCTGTTCGCACTTGAAATTGCCGCGTTGCGCGGTTGGGCGATAGCGTTCGGCCTGCTCCTGATAGAACGGATTGGTGCCACTGCTCTGACTGCGATCGATGGTCTGCAGTTTTTCCCAGGCGGCACGTTCGCGTTTCTCTTGCAGGAGACGGCGGCAACGCGTGTAGTCCTTTGAGGGGAACATGTGCCCCTGGCTTTCGCACACGGAGTTGTCCTTGATCGCCGTTTCCATTTCGACTTCGCGGGCCTGCAGCGCCTGACGCTCGCGGTAATGGGCACAGCCGCTTGCCAGCAGCGCGATCAGCAGGATCGTGAATCCCAGGCTTTGCTTGCTCATGAGCCGTCTCCGCAGTGTTTCTCGTGCCGCCGGACCGCCTGGCAGGCGGTCCGGCCCGGCGAGGTGTCTGTCCCTTGCATTGCCATGGACGGCAGGGTAGATATTAGGTCATTGTAGACGTGGCGTTCACGGCAACGAAACCGGCGGGGCCTCACCAGGTGTCGCGAAACAGTGTGCTACCGTCGCATGGGACGGGAGTTGATTCAGGACAAGAACCAGCACTATCTCTCGGGGAGGCTGCAATGGTTACGCACTACAGAAAGATCGGACTGATATTCGCGGTCCTCGTACTCGCCGGGCTGACAGCCTGCTCGAACCGGACCGAAGTGAAGAGCGATCTGGGCATCAAGGGCGCGCCCGACTGGGTCAACGAGGGATACCAGGCGCTGGACAACCGCGACGGGCGGCTCTTCCACGGTGTCGGCTCGGCACCCAAGATGGCCGATCAGTCCCTCCAGCGCAGCGCGGCGGACAACCGTGCACGCGCCGAGGTGGCCCGGACGCTCTCGTCGTTCATGAACATCGTGGCACAGGACTACTCGGCGGCCAGCGGCGATGGCCCCGCTGCTTACAACGAACAGGCCATTTCCCGACAGATCGACAACATCACCCATCTCAACATGAGCGGCGTGGAAATCATCGGGCGCTGGAAAGATCCGCGCACCGGCACGGTCTACAGCCTGGCGGAGCTGGACATGAAGCGCGTCAAGGATGTCGTGGCCGGTGCCCGGCAGATGAATGACGGTTTCCGTCAGTACATCCAGGCCAACGCCGACAACGTCTTCGACCGGATCGCGCATGGAGGTGGTCAATGAGCGTGCGCAAGTCCGTAATGCTGGGCGCCGCCATGGCGGTGCTCGTTTCGCTTGCCGGTTGCGGCACGACGCGTGTAGAGCGGATTGCCCCCGATCAGGTGCGTGATCTCAGCGGGCGCTGGAACGACAC
>JASFQN010000095.1:0-9485 GCA_050115425.1 Gammaproteobacteria bacterium
CACCGGCTATGCGGTGCCGACCTATGTGATCGACGGACCGCAGGGCGGCGGCAAGATTCCCTTGTTGCCGGACTATATCGAAGGCCGCGACGGGGACGATCTGTTGTTGCGCAACTATGCCGGGCAGGCCGTCCACTATCCGGATCCGGTGGACGGCTGCTGATGCGCGTCGGCATCACCTACGACCTCAAGGACACCTGGCTGGCGCGCGGCCTGGGCGAGGAGGAAGCGGCCGAATTCGACCGGCCCGACACCATCGAGGCCATCGCCGAGGTCATTGCAGGGCTGGGCTTTGAACCCTGCCGCATTGGCGGCCTGGGTGCGCTCATGCCACGCCTGCTGGCCGGTGAGCGCTGGGACCTGGTATTCAATATTGCCGAGGGCTTGCACGGCACCGCGCGCGAAGCGCAGGTGCCCGCACTGCTGGAAGCCTGGCAGATACCCTGCGTGTTTTCCGATGCCGTAACGCTCGGGCTGTGCCTGCACAAGGGGCTGGCGAAACGTCTCGTGCGGGACGGTGGTGTGCCCACGCCGGACTTCGCGCTGGTCGCCGGTCCCGGCGACATCGACAGCGTGGACATCGCTTTTCCGTTGTTCGCAAAGCCGGTGGCCGAGGGCACCGGAAAGGGCGTCACCGCCGCGTCGCTGGTGCGCGATCACGAACAGCTCGCGGGCGCGTGCGCCGACCTGCTCGCCCGGTTCAACCAGCCCGTGCTGGTGGAGGCCTATCTGCCCGGGCGCGAGTTCACGGTTGGCGTTGTGGGTACGGGAGCGGCGGCCCGGGCGCTGGGTGTGCTGGAAGTCGTGCTCAACGAATCCGCCGAACAGGGCGCCTATTCCTGGGCAAACAAGACGTATTTCGAGGGCCGGGTGGAATACCGTCTGGAAGAGGGTGCTCTGGCGGCTGCCTGTGTCGACGTCGCCCTCAAGGCCTGGCGCATTCTGGGCTGTCGCGACGGCGGTCGAGTGGATGTGCGCCTCGATGCCCGGGGCAATCCCCACTTTCTGGAAGTGAATCCGCTTGCGGGCCTGAACCCCGAGATTTCCGATCTTGCCATTCTCTGCCGGCTGCGTGGCGTTGCCTACCGCCAACTCATTGCGACGATCCTGGAGTCCGCCCTGGAGCGCGTCAGCCCGTCACAGACGCGTGCATTGCATGCCAGTGCGCCGGTCCTTGTTTTGCACAGCCTGGTCGGCGAGGGCGCGCCGGCCGCGGAACTGGATACGCTCGCGCAGGCCGACAATCTGGCCGAGGGTCTGGCCGGGCGGGACCTGCCGGTCGCGCGGCTTGCGTTTACCCCGGATCTCGCGGCGATGCGCGAGGCCATCGCCGCGATCGATCCCTGGCGGGTCATCAATCTGGTGGAGAGCGTCGGCGGCCGGGACCGGCTGGCCCATCTCGCACCCGCGCTGCTCGAGGACATGGGGCTCCCCTACACCGGCGCCTCCGCCGCGGCGCTGCTCGCCACCAACGACAAGTTGTCCGCCAAGCGGCGCATGTTGCGTGCCGGTCTGCCCACCCCCGCCTGGTTCACCGAGGGTCCGCCGCCCGAACTGGGGGCTGCGCTGTGGATCGTCAAGTCGGTCTGGGATCACGCATCCTTCGGGATTGATGACGACAGTGTCGCGCCGTCATCCGGAGTCGCTGCGAAACTCGCCGACTGCCGCAACCGCTTCGGCGGGGACTGGTTTGCCGAAGAGTATGTCCCGGGACGCGAGTTCAACGTTGCATTGCTGCAGCACGGGGAGTCACTGCAAGTCCTGCCGATCAGTGAAATACGCTTTCGCGACTATCCACCGGGCAAGCCGCGGGTCGTGGGCCGGGCCGCCAAGTGGCAGCGCGATTCCTTCGAATACGCCAATACGCCACGCCACTTTCCGGCCGGCGACGACAACTTGCACGTGCAGCTTCGCGAGCTGGCCCTGGCCTGCTGGGAACTGTTCGAACTGCGCGGTTATGCACGCGTGGATTTTCGCGTGGATGCCGCCGGCCGACCCTGGATTCTGGAAATCAACGCCAATCCCTGCCTGGCGCCGGATGCCGGGTTTGTCGCCGCGCTGGAGCGCGCGGGCCTGGACCGGTGCGATCTGATCGATGCATTGCTGGATGGTGCCGCCAGCGGTCGCCCTCATCCGTCACTGGAGCCGGCCGCTGGTTGAACAGTCACGCCTGCGGAGAGGCGCATCATGTTTCGCATTCGCCGGGTCTTCGACGTCACAACCCGGACCAACCAGCGCACGCTGGCGGAGGTTCGCGCGCTGTTGCACGAGCAACTGCCCGGTCTGCGTGACGAAGAGCTCGCCCGTTTCGGAAGCCAGCTCACCCATCCGCTGGAACACCGTTTCCAGGCCACCTTGTTCGTGGCCGAAGGCGCCACCGGCAATGTGAAAGGCTTTGCGTTGCTTTCCTTTGCGCCGGATCTGCATTTCTGCTTCCTCGACTATATCGCTTCGGCGCCCGGTCGCACGGGTGCGGGCGTGGGCAGCGCCCTCTACCAGCGGGTGCGCGAACAGGCCCGCGCGCTGGGCGCGGAGGGCGTGTTCTTCGAATGCCTGCCGGACGACCCGGCGCTCTCGCCCAATCCGGCTGTCCGGGAACAGAACCGCGCACGGCTCAAGTTCTACGAACGCTTCGGCGCGCGGCCCCTCGCCAACACCCGTTACGAAACGCCGGTCAATCCGGGTGATACCGATCCGCCCTATCTCGTCTTCGACGACCTGGGTAGTGGCAAGCCGTTGTCCCGGACCCGCGCACGCACAATCGTGCGCGCCATCCTGGAACGCAAGTACGGCGAGCTGTGTCCGCGTGAATACAGCGAGGCCGTGGTCGCTTCCATCACCGACGATCCCGTGCGCCTGCGGGCTCCGCATTACGTCAAGACGAGAAAGCGCCCCGCGGCCGCGGCACCCCCGCCCCTGCGCGGCATTGCCCTGGTGGTCAACGAAAGGCACCGCATTCACCATGTGCGCGAGCGGGGTTATGTGGAATCGCCGGTGCGTATCGTTTCCATCCTCGAAGAAATCGAACCCAGCGGTCTGTTCGAGCGCACACCCGCCGAAGTGCATTCCGAGCGGCATGTCCGTTCGGTGCATGCGCCCGCGTTCGTGGACTACCTCAAACACACCTGCGCCACGGTACCGGAGGGCAAGTCGGTCTATCCCTACGTGTTTCCGATCCGCAACCGGACCCGTCCCCCGCGGGAGATGGCGCTGCGCGCGGGGTATTACTGCATCGACACCTTCACCCCCATCAATCGCAATGCCTGGCCGGCGGCGCGTGGCGCGGTGGATTGCGCGCTCACCGCCGCCGACTGCCTGCTGGATCGCTACGATCTCGCCTACGCGCTGGTCCGCCCGCCGGGCCATCACGCCGAACGCCGCAGCTTCGGCGGCTTCTGTTACCTCAACTCGGCGGCCGTGGCGGCGCATTATCTGAGTCACCATGGCCGCGTGGCGACGCTGGACATCGACTACCATCACGGCAATGGCACGCAGGACATCTTCTATCGGCGCGACGACGTGCTGACCGTTTCTCTGCACGGGCATCCGCGCCGCACCTATCCCTATTTCAGCGGTTTCGAGGACGAAACCGGCGAAGGTCCGGGGCAGGGTTTCAATCTCAACCTGCCCATGGCGGAAGGACTGGACGGCGAGCATTACCGGAAGGTGCTGAACAAGGCATTGCGGCGTATCCACCGCTTCCGGCCCGTATTCCTGGTGGTGTCGTTCGGGCTCGACACGGCGCGTGGCGACCCCACCGGCTCCTTCCAGCTGCGCGCGGGCGACTTCCACGCCAACGGCCGGCTGATCGGCGCACTCGGCCTGCCCACGCTCCTGATCCAGGAAGGGGGTTACAAGACGCGTTCGCTGGGCGTGAACGCGCGGCATTTCTTCAACGGCCTGTGGACAGGTCACCAGGAAAGCGCGGGAAGCGAACAACATGCAGCCAGCCATTGAAACCGGATTGAGTTTTCGTATCGAGCCGCACGCCGCGGATGTCGCGGATGTCCAGCGACTGGTGGCTGCCACCGGAGTCTTCCGTGATGCCGAAGTGCGGGTGGCCGGAGAACTGGTTGCCGAACGGCTGGCCCATGGGCTCGAGTCCGGTTATGCGTTCCTGTTTGCCGAAGCCGACCACCGGCTCGCCGGTTATACCTGCTACGGGCGGATTCCGCTGACCCGCGCCAGCTACGATCTGTACTGGATAGCGGTGGCTCCGCAGTACCAGGGCCGTGGCCTGGGTCGCCGCCTGATGGCGGAAACCGAATTCCTGATTCGCGACGCGGGCGGCGAACAGGTCTATATCGAGACTTCGTCGCGCGCGCGTTATCGCCGAACGCGGGCCTTCTACGAACACTGTGGCTATCAAGAAGTCGCGTTCCTGGCGGATTTCTATGCGCCGGGCGATGGCAAGAAGATCTATTGCCGGCGGCTGGCCTGACCGCCCGGGTTTTTCCCGCAGCCTGTCTCCATCTCGGCCGGGAGCAGCCGGAAATTGGTGAACACCATCTGGAATGCGGGATCGGGGAGGTGAATTGACTGCACGGCGCCGCCCGGTACCGGGCAGACCATGATGCGCCGGATTCCGCCGCCGTCCAGGCCCACCACGCCGGCGGCAAAGGCCAGCCGATCGTCGTAGCGGTTGCGGATCGTCAGGGTCATGCCGCTGGCCGGGGCCGCGTCCTGCGCCAGATGCAGGGTCAATGGCGGCGTGGCTGCTCGTGGCCGGGCAACCTGCAGATCCTCCAGCCGGAACTGGCGCACGTCCGCATCGAGATGCAGGGTCTCCCCCGCGAAGAGCGTTACCAGCAGCCCCGCCTGCACCGGTGGCGGCAGACGGTCGAAATGCCGTTCCCACGCGCTGCCGTCCGCGCGGCGCAGGCGGATGTCCCGTGCAGTGCGGCAGCCGCCCTGGGCGCATTCAGCGGCGAGGCCCTGCGCCGTCGGCGTGGGTGTATCGAGTGGCGGCGCCCCGGCGCAGGCGGTGAGCATGCCGCCGACAGCCAGGGCAGCCATCCATCGCAGCATCCCGTTCACCGCGTGATGGCGAAATAGATCACGTAGAGCCAGGAAAGCAGCCCGTGGATGATCGCCCAGAAGATGGAATGGTTGGTGGTCCACGAGATCGCGATCGCGAGCGCGGTGCCGAAACCGATCCCGGTGCGGATCACCGGACCGGTGTAGCGGTAGTAGTAGGCGGGCATGACATCTCCTTGGGTGACGGCCTGTCCGGATGGCGACCAGTATAGGGAAAGGCGGCCGGGCCGTCCGGGGTGTCAGGCATCGAACAATCGAATGGCGACCTTCAGGCCCGGCCGGTTGTCGGCCAGATCGAGCCTCCCTCCATGCAGGCGCGCGGTGGCCTCCACCAGGCTCAGACCCAGCCCGTTGCCAGCGCGGTGCCGGCTGGAGTCCAGCCGGACAAAACGCTCGCGCACACGCTCGCGCTCCCCGGCCGGGATGCCCGGGCCGGAATCGGCAACCTGGAGGCGCATCTCGTCGCCCGCCTTGCGCAGTGACACTTCGATCCGGCCACCCTCCGGAACATACTTGATGGCATTGTCCAGCAGGTTGGCGCAAGCCTGACCGAGCAGGCCGCGGTCGCCGCGCAGACGCAGGCCGGGCTGGATGTCGGTGGTGAAGGTCAGGCCGGCGTCCTCGGCCAGTGGCTGATAGAGCTCGGCGATGTCGGTGACCAGTTCCGAGGCGTCCACCTCGGAGAATTCGCCGCGGTGGCTTCCCGCTTCCAGCTGGGCGAGGCGGAGCAGGGCGTTGAAGGTCTGGAGCAGGTCGTCCGCGTCGCTGATGGCCTCTTCCATGGCCTGGCGGTAGTCGTTCGGGTCCCGGGTATCGAGCAGCGTGACTTCCAGGCGGCTGCGCAGGCGGTTGAGGGGGTGGCGGAGGTCATGGGCGACGTTGTCGGTGACTTCGCGCATGCCGCGCATCAGGGCTTCGATTCGATCCAGCATGGCGTTCAGCCGCCGGGCGAGTTCGGCGAACTCGTCATTGCGATGGCCTTCCGGTACGCGGCGGGTCAGATCGCCGGCCATGATTTCACCGGCGGTGCGTTCGATGCCGCCGATGCGCCGCTGCACGTTGCTGCCCATCCAGGCGCCTCCCGCGATCCCCAGCAGCAGCGTGACGGCCAGCGCCGCGAGCAGGGACTGGAAGATGTGGCGGCGCAGTTCGTCGGCTTCTTCCAGCGCCTGGCCCACCAGCAGGTGGCTGCCGTCGTCCAGGCGCACCAGTACGGCGCGAACCCGGGCGCCGGCGCGGTCGGTGATGGTCACCGGGCGATCGTTTTCCGGCACGCCTGCGGCCGGCCAGCCGGGATAGTCGCCACCCAGCAAGCGTCCGTCGGGGGCTTCCAGCCGGTAATAGCGCCGGCCCGGATCATCCGGGTCGTTGTCACTCACGATCTGTGCGGCGGCCCGGCTGCGGGCACTGATGGTCCGCTCGAGCACGCCGCGGCCGCGGGCCTTGTAGAGGCTCTGCAAGGCATCGGTTTCCGCACTCAGGCCGGTGTCGATCTGCGCCTGGATCTGTCCGCTTGCCGACCAGTAGACCCAGCCCAGCACCAGCGCCGTGGTCAGGCCGAACAGCAGGGCGTAGCCCATGGCCAGGCGAAAGACCGTGGTTCGGAACAGGCTATTCGCTTTCACGCAGGCAGTACCCGGCCCCGCGCAGGGTGTGGATCAGTGGCGCCTCTTCGTCGCGATCCACCTTGCGGCGCAATCGGCTGATGTGGACGTCGATGACATTGGTCTGGGGATCGAAGTGATAGTCCCAGACGTTTTCCAGCAGCATGGTGCGGGTGACCACGCGGCCGGCATGCAGCATCAGGTATTCCAGCAGGCGGAATTCCTTGGGCTGCAGTGCGATATCGCGCTCGCCACGGCTGACCTTGCGCTTGAGCCGGTCAAGCACGAGGTCGCCGACCTGCAATGTTTCCGCGGATTGTTCCGGGCTGGTCCTGCGCACCAGCGCATCCAGGCGGGCGAGCAGCTCCTGCAGCGCATAGGGTTTCACCAGGTAGTCGTCGCCACCGGCCCTGAGGCCCCGCACGCGATCGTCGACTTCCCCCAGCGCGCTCAGAATCAGCACCGGCGTGGTCACGCCGCCCTCGCGCGCCAGCCGGATCACCTCCAGGCCGTCGCGTCCCGGCAGCATGCGATCCACCACCATGACATCGCAGGGCTCTTCCAGCGCCAGGTGCAGGCCCTCCTCGCCATCGCGCGCGTGCAGCGGCACATGCCCGCTTTCGCGCAACGCGCGTTGCAGGAATTCCGCACCCACGGCATCGTCCTCGATGATCAACACTCGCATGCGGTCCAGCGCCTCCCCTCGGCCGGTTGCGGTCCCATCCCGTGGGCAGTTTACATCCCCGCGCTGTGGACGGCCCGCGCATTACCAATCGTTAACCTGGCGGCAAGGCTGTCGCAAGGTCGCCCCCGTTAGTCTGGGTGGCACTTTTCGTTTTGGGGAATGACAGGGTCATGGCGGAAACGTCCGCAGACATGCCCGGCGTTGGCCGGGCCGGGCGGCTTGCGGCTGCCGGCATGGGCGTGCTGCTCCTTGCTGCCTGCGCCACCTACCACGCCCGACCCCTGCCCGACGCGCCGGATCTGAAGGCCGGGGTGGACCGGCTGTCCGTGCCGGCCGCCACGCTGGCGCTGCCGGGCCTCACACCCGTTGCATTCAATGCCGGCGACGGTCTCGACGGGACCGAACTGGCCATGCTGGCGGTGAGCAACAATCCCGCGCTCGTCGCCGCACGCGGTCGCCTCGGCGTGGTGCGTGCGGAAGCCTTCGCCGCCGGACTGCTGCCGGACCCGCAACTGGACCTTGGCGTGGACCATCCCGCGCCTTCCGGCCCGGGGCTGGTGAACGGCGGCATCGCGGCGCTCTCCTTCGCGGTGAACGCGCTCCTCACGCGCGGTCCGGAGGCGGACGCTGCCCGCCAGCGTGTCCGCCAGGTGCACCTCGAACTGCTCTGGCAGGAATGGCAGACCGCACAACGCGCCCGGCAACTCTATGTGCAGGGCCTGGCCCAGCAGCGGCTGCGCGATCTGCTCGCCCGGAATCGGCGCCTGCTCGCGGCTCAGTCGCGGGCCGCGAGGGCCGCGCTGGCCCGGGGCGATGTGGATGTGGCTGCCGAAGGTGCGACGCTGGCCGCCCTGACAGATATCGATGCGCGCCTTCGCCAGGTGGATGAGAGTGCCAACCGCACCCGTGCGGCGCTCAACGCGCTGCTGGGCCTGGCACCGGCGGTGG
Organism: Gammaproteobacteria bacterium; assembly: GCA_050115425.1. GTDB lineage: Bacteria > Pseudomonadota > Gammaproteobacteria > Natronospirales > JASFQN01 > JASFQN01. The sequence goes on from JASFQN010000095.1 coordinate 8,275, forward strand.
TCCTCAAGCTGCAGCCGCGTGCCGGAACTGAATCCGGTCCATCCGAGTCGTCGTTCAGGGCTGCCCTCCACGAGCTTGCCAGTCGTCGCCCGGACCTGCTCGCCCTGCGGGCCGGCTACGCCAGCCAGGACGCGCAGCTTCGCCGGGCCATCCGCGCCCAGTTTCCGCTGGTCAGCGTGGGCATCAACCGCCAGCGCGATACCGGCGACGTCAACAGCAGCGGGCTTTCCATTTCCCTCAACCTGCCACTTTTCAACGGCAACCGGGGAGCCATCCGGGTGGCGCGGGCCACGCGCGAGCAATTGCGCGCCGAATACCAGGCGCGGCTCGATCAATCGCGCTCCCAGGCGGTCACGCTGTTCAGGACGCGCGCGCTGCTCGAACACCAGTTGGCGCAACTCGCGGACCAGTTGCCGGACCTGGTTCGCGCGGCCCGCGCCGCCCATCAGGCCTGGCAGCGCGGCGAGATGCATGCCGGCGACTATCTGGCGATTGAGCAGCGGGCCCTGGATCGCCAGGAGGAACGGGTGCGTTTGCGCGCCGATGTCGCCATGAGCCGCATTGCGCTGGACACCCTGCTGGGCAGGCCGCTGTCCGGCGACCACGCACGGGGAGATGGATGATGAGACGCTGGATAGGCGCCAGTCTGCTGTTGCTCACCGGCCTTGCTGGCGCGCACGCCGCCGAGGTCAGCGCGCTGGTGCAGACCGTGGCTGCGAGGAAAGCCGAGATCGGCGAGACGGTCACGGCCTATGGCCGGGTACGCCCGGACCCCGGATCGGTCGCCGTGATCACGACGGCCAGCGCCGGCCGGGTGGATGCGCTTTGGGTACAGAACGGCCAGCAGGTGGCCAAAGGCGAGCGCCTCCTGGCCCTGGCCACCGATCCCGCGGCCACCATGGAATGGCAGCAGGCGCAGGCGCAATTCGAACTCGCGAAGCAGGAAATGAGTCGGGTGAAACGCCAGTTGCCGGATCATCTGGCGACGCGCGCCGATCTGGCGCGGGCCACGGAGCAGCTTGCTGCCGCGCGGGCGGCGGTGAAGGCGGCCCGGGCACGTGGCGGTGACCAGCCACGCCGCGTGCTGAAGGCTGAGTCGGCGGGTGTGGTGACCGGTGTCAAGGTCAGCCCCGGGGACCGCGTACCGGCGGATGCGGAACTGCTCAGCCTGGCGCCGAACAATCACCTGATCGTGCGCATGGGGGTGGAAC
>JASFQN010000096.1:0-9455 GCA_050115425.1 Gammaproteobacteria bacterium
TGATGAAACGGCAGAAGCAGATCGCGGTGGGCGATACGCTGACCATCACCCTGCATTTCGCCGACGGCCGAACGCTGGACGTGGCATTCCACGTACAGGGCGCGGATACGCAATGAAGACACTGCGCGCACTGTCGCTGATTGCCGCGGCCCTGGCACTTGTCGCCTGCGGGAACGGGCGGCAGTGGCGCACGCATGACATCACCGGCTTCATGCCACCGCTGGCTTTCCACCTGACCGGCGAAAACGGCCAGCCGACAACGGCGCGGGATTTCCGGGGTCACACCGTCCTGCTGTATTTCGGCTACACCCATTGCCCGGACGTCTGTCCGCTGACGCTGGCCGCGCTGGCACGCGCCCTGCATGATATCGGCCCGTCGGCAGACCAGGTGCGCGTACTCTTCGTGAGTGTCGATCCGGAGCGGGACACACCGCCATTGCTTGCCCGGTACACGGAGGCCTTCGGTCCGCGCTTTGTCGGCCTGACCGGTACACGGCAACAACTGGATGCCCTGGCCAAGCGCTACCGCGTGTCCTATCGATATGGCGCCCGGGACGCGGAGGGCAATTACCCCGTCTTCCACAGCAGCGGCATTTTCGTTTTCGATCGCCAGGGCGGGGCCCGCCTCCTGATGCGCGAACAGGACGGCGTGGCCGCCATCGCTCATGACCTTGACCAACTGGTCGGCAGTCAGGACTCGTCCAGCAGCGACAATTGATCGCCGGCGGCGGGCGGCACCCGGAAACGATCGGTGCGCAGGCCCGCCTCGCTCCGCCCCTTGCCCAGTCCGTGCCGCCGGCACGCGTTGCCGAAGCGGGCGGCGAGCAAATCGGCAAACTGCCCTCTGCCTCGCATGCGGGAACCAAAGCGCGGGTCGTTTTCCCGGCCGTCGCGCATCTGTCTGACCAGGCTCATCACGTGCTCCGCCCGCAGGGGCATGTGCGTTTCCAGCCATTCGCGGAACAACCCTTTCACCTCCCACGGGAGGCGCAGCAGCACATAGCCCGCGCTGTCGGCACCGGCCGCGGCCGCTGCGGCAAGCATGGCCTCGATTTCATGATCGTTCACTGCCGGAATCACGGGCGCCGTGAGTACGCCGGCCGGAATACCGGCCCCACGCAGCTCGGCCAGCGCACGCAGACGCGCACGCGGTGAAGCGGCACGTGGTTCAAGGGTGCGCTTGAGTTCCGGATCGAGGGTGGTCAGGCTGATGACCACCCGCACCAGTCCCTCGGAGGCCAGGGCGCCGAGAATGTCGAGGTCCCGGGTCACCAGCGCCGACTTGGTGATGATGGTCACGGGCTGCCCGAAGCGACGCATGACCTCCAACAGACTGCGGGTCACGCCCAGCCGCCGTTCGACGGGCTGGTAGGGGTCGGTATTCGCGCCCAGCGTGATGGGGCGGCAGCGGTAGGCGGGGTGACGGAGTTCCCGCTCCAGTGCCTCGGCGGCATTGCTCTTCCAGGTCAGGCGCGTTTCGAAGTCGAGTCCCGGTGACAGATCGAGATAGGCGTGGCTGGGTCGCGCGTAGCAATACACGCAGCCGTGCTCACAACCGCGATACGGGTTGATGGACTGCTCGAAGGGAACATCCGGCGAGCTGTTCCGGCTGATGATCCGGCGAGCGGTTTCCGGGCGCAGTTCGGTGACGCGAGAATCGGCGTGGGTATCCGCCTCATCGTACTCACGCACGCTTGCCGCGAATCGGCCTTCCGGGTTGGAAAGCGCTCCGCGGCCCTTGATGGGCTGGGTCATGGCACCCGCTCCGCCGCAACCTTGAGACTGTATGAATATACAGTACTGCCCCGGCATTTTCGAGTCTCCTGAGACCGGCAATTTCGGGGCTCCCGGACGGAATGGTGCTACAATCCCACTAAGGGCACTGCGCCAGAACGAAGTCGAGGAGGGGCTGGCAAGCGATGGATGCGCCCGCCAACAGGGGCCGGGAACGACGCTACGCACGCCGCTTTGCCTTGCGCAACACCGTGGTCTACCTGCTGGCCGCGACGTTGTGGATTTTTGCCTCGGACCGGTTTGCGCAACACTTCGCGGGTTCGGTACTCGACCTCACACTGATCCAGACGGCCAAGGGCTGGCTGTTCGTACTGGCTACATCGGCGGCACTCTACGTCCTTGTCTATCGTGGTGTCCGTGACAGTCTGCAGGCGCAGCATCTTCATCGACTCGCCCACTTCGACGAACTCACCGGCCTGCCCAACCCTGTGCTTTTTACGCCTCGCCTGGAACACGCGATTGAACTGGCCCGGGTGAATCGGCAAACACTGGCCGTGGTGCGCATCGACCTGGAAGGGCTGAAATTCATCAACGACAGTCTGGGCACGGCCTGTGGCGACAAGGTGCTTGTCGATGCCAGCCGCTGCATGGCGGAACGCCTCCGGGCCGGCGACACGCTGGCCCGCCGCGAGGGCAACAAGTTTGTCGTGCTCATGGAAAAGGTGGCTGATTCCGACCTGGTGGCGGGCATGGCCGAACGACTGCGCGCCTGCCTCACCGAGGGCTTCGAATTCCAGGGCGAGAAGGTTCATTTGTCGGCCGCGAATGTCGGCATCAGCCTCTATCCGCAGGACGGGGATAGCGCCCGCGCGCTGCTCTCCGCAGCCGATGCCGCCCTGCACCGGGCCAAGGCGGCCGGCCAGCCGAGCCTTCAGTTCTACACACCCGATCTCAACCGGCAGGCCTATCGGCGATTTCGACTGCTGAACGATTTGCGCGCGGCCATCGACAACGGCGCCCTGTCGCTCGCCTACCAACCCCAGGTCTCGATTGACGACGGACGCATCATCGGTATCGAGGCGCTGGCCCGCTGGGAACACCCGGATCTGGGGTGGGTATCGCCGGAAGAATTCATCGGCATCGCCGAAAGCGGCGGCTTGATTGACGCTCTGGGCCAGTGGGCACTGGAGACGGCCTGCCGGCAGGCGGCCCGTTGGATCGAGCAGGCCGTGGGGGAGTTCCGGGTGGCGGTCAATCTGTCCGGCCTCCAGTTGCACGAAGAGGATCTGGCGGCCCAGGTAGCGGGCGCGCTTGAACGCAGCGCACTCCCTCCACGGCTGCTGGAACTCGAAATCACCGAGTCCACGGCGATGGTCGACCCGGAAGCGACCCGTCGTGTTCTGGCCCGACTCAAGGAACTGGGCGTGAGCATTTCCATCGACGACTTCGGCACCGGCTACTCGTCGCTCGCGCAGCTCAAACGACTGCCGGTCGATCGCCTGAAGATAGATCGCGCGTTCATAACAGGAATACCGAAGGACCGCGAGAATGACGGAATCGTCCGGGCGATACTTTCCATGGCCCGCACGATGGACATGGAGGTCGTGGCCGAGGGCGTGGAGACGGCATCCGAACTCGCCTGCCTGACGGAATACGGCTGCGATATTGCACAAGGCTATCTGATCGCCCGGCCGCTGACAGCGGAGGCGTGCTCCGCCCTGCTGAAGGAAGACTGCCAATCCAATCGCCCGTGGACATCCCGCACGGGATGAACCGGACCGCGTTCGCGGTCCCGCCAACCCTTCTGCATCGCACGGCTTGCAGGTATAGTACGCCGCTGCCACAAAAACAGATTGAGTGCAGAAGAACTGGCATGCATCCCGAAAAACTGACCCGAATGATTTATGTCGACGATTCGCCCATTCACGGCCGCGGCGTGTTTGCACGCGTGGATATCACCGCGGAATCGTTCATTGGCACCTACGAAGGGCCGGTGGTCGAGGACAATGACACCTACGTGTTGTGGGTGGACGAGCGGATTGGCCGTGACGGACGCAACGAGTTGCGCTACCTGAACCATTCCTCGCGGCCGAATGCCGAATTTGACGGATTCGACCTTTACGCCATCGAGGACATCCCGGCCGGTGCGGAGATCACCTTCCATTACGGTGACGACTGGGACGACGTGGCCTGACCCGGCCTGTCACACTCAACCGCGGTCCGTGAACAGCCAGGCCGCGCCAACGTGAAAACCGAAGTCGGCCGTGTTTTCGAAGTTCTTGATGTTCTCCGTGAACGCGAAACTCCACACCACGTGGTTGACGCTCTGACGGATGCCCAGGCTCGCCTGGAACTCGTCCGCCGCGAGTCCTTCCAGTTGTGAGCTGGTGAACATGCTCCGGGCCCAGGTCAACTGCGAGACAACCGATGTGGAACCTTCGAGCGCGTGCTCCCAGGCGAAGGTGAAGCTCGGGACCCAGGTACGCGTCGCCGTCGGAAACAACTCCGAGCCTCCCACGTGGATCATGCTGCCACTTGCGTACAGGGCGTCCGCGACATATTTGCGCTGCAGCGAAAACTGCATGCCGATATCCGGCTTGCCGCTGGAAAAATAATGCGGCGCGCTGGCGATCGCCGGCTTGTAGGCGGCCTCGCTGATGAGATCCCAGTTGCCGATGGCATGGTCCGCCGAATAGCGCAGGCCAAAGGTGGGATCGCCGAATCCCGCGGCCACGGGTGGTGACAACAGGGCGAAGCTGGCGCCGTTGATGCGCATGACCGTCTGGAAATTGTTGCGCGCCACGAGATCCCGGCCCATTTGCCCCAGCCCCGCGGCACCGTGGAATGCTTCAATGGGCGAGTCCATGAAGCCGCCCTGGTACCAGACGATGGGAATGGTGACATAGCCCATCCAGTGGCGGTCGAAAGCATAATGGGCTGTCGTGTTGAGCAGTCCGATCTCGCCATCGAAATAGTAGAAGTCGCCAAGCATCGCGTCGAGGTAACGGACATCGGCCATGGTCAGGCGGTCGCGCCGGCCGCGCTGTTGCAGATAGCTCAGGACATTGTCACTCAACACGAACGTGTTGGATTCGGACAGGTGCATTTCCAGCGCCCAGCCGCTGTCCACATTGGTCACACCGTGGGGGGGAAGAAAATCCATGCGCAACAGGCTGAACGGCGTCATGTCGCGAATGCGCAGGGGGCCGTAGAAATCGGCGGCATGCGCGCGCCCGGCCAGGATCAGGATGAACAGCAGACCGGTTGCGAGGATCCGTCTGTTACCCATTGCCTGCCTCCGATGCCGGTATGAAACTGTCCCGCCAGGCTGGCGGGCGCACATCTTACCTTGAATGATCCTCGTTCGTCCCGGAACTGTCCGGGCCGCCGCCTGCCTCAGCCGGGGGTGGTGGCCTGTTTCTGGCCACGGTACTTGGCCTCGTAGGCCATGCCCATGAGCAGGTAGCCGAGGGTAGGGAACAGGAAACCGGGCTGATCGACCCTCAGCATGGCCAGGTCGGGGTCCTGCAAAGCCCGTGCGGCCGCGGGCGCCGGTTCGGCGAGATGCTGATAGCCGATGATCAACGCATGCAGCCTGAACAGCAGGGCCGCGCCTTCGCCGGGTCGCAGGAAGGGCAGGAAAGCCTCGACTTTCTCGCCCGTGGCATGGATGCGCTCGTTGAGCATGCGCCGCGACTCCAGCGCCACCTCGTCGTCGATATTGTGTTCGAGGACCGTGTGGACGATGGCGATCAGGCGGGTGAGGAGCGGCCGTCTTTCGATGGATGCGCCGACCAGCTCAATGAACCCGCCCAGGCTTCCCTTTCCGGGCGTTGTCGACAGACCCTGGTCCAGGTCATCGAACCAGTCGCCGAGTTCGCGCTCGTAAAGCGCCAGAAATATTTCCTCCTTGGACCCGAAATACAGGTAGACCGTCCCCTTGGCAATGCCGGCACGTTGCGCCACCGAGGCGACGTTGAGGTTGTCATAGGAAGATTCACGAAACAGATCCAGGGCTGCCTGGAGAATGCGCTGGCGGCGTGCCGCCTTCTGCTGGTCACTCATGGCACGCTGGCGGGTCGGCATTCGACGCCTCCTGCAACGGGGAAAATGGAGGGCCATTATCAACTGACCAATGGTCAGTTGTCAAGCTGCCGCTCTCCCACGAGCCACTCGATGCGCGCGGAACCGGCCTCGGGCGCCAGCCATTCCAGAGCCGCTTCCCAGACGCTGCGCAGATCATGGTCAAGCCGCCAGGGCGGATTGCGAATGAGCAATCCACTTCCGAAAAAGCCGCTCGGCCCGTCCGGCCCGGCCAGCCGCATTTCCGCCAGCAGCAGGCGATCCAGTCCGCTGTCGCTCAACTGCGCATGCAGGCGGTCCGCGCGGCGCGTGTCCTTGAGCGGATACCAGAGCATGAAGATGCCATTGCGCCAGCGTCGCGCGCCCTCCACGAGGGCCGCACCCGCCCGCTGGAATTCATCCGGCGCCTCGAATGGCGGATCGATCAGCACCAGGCCGCGATTTTCGCGGGGCGGCAGAAACGCCTTGATGGCCTGATAGCCATCGGTCCGGTGAACGGCGATCTGCGCCCGGCTGTGCAGGCACCCCAACGCGGCCGCCGGCACGGACTCGGTTTCGCAGAGAATCAATCGGTCGCCCGGCCGGCCGAGGGCGGCAGCCAGCGCGGCCGAACCCGGATAGCAGGCGAGCCGGCCATCGGGGTTGAATTCGCCGATCAGGCCAAGCCAGCGCGCCAGCACCGGATGGTCGGGCGACGTGTTCCAGAGCCGGCCCACGCCCTCGCGCCATTCGCCCGTGCGTTGCGCGGACTGTGAACCAAGATCGTAGACACCCGCACCGGCATGGGTATCCAGATAACACCAGGGTGCCGGCTTGCGGCCGAGATGATCCAGCACAAGGAGTTGGGCAAGATGTTTGGCCACATCGGCGAAGTTGCCGGCGTGGAAGGCATGCTGGTAGTTCATGCGAGGCAGGTCAATGCGTGGGCAGCGCGGGTTGGCGCCCCGTGGCCGGGCGCATGTCGATGGGCTGGTTGTCCCTGAACCAGGCTTCAAAGACGGACGCCGGCATCGGTTTGCCGAACAGATGACCCTGCACCTCGTGGCATCCCTTGCCGGCAAGAAATTCGAGCTGCTCGACCGTCTCCACGCCCTCGGCGATGACATCCAGTTTCATGCTGTGCGCCAGCGCAATGATGGCCTTGATGATGGCGGCATCGTCGGGATCCGTGGTGACGTCGCGGACAAAGCTCTGATCGATCTTGAGGGTGTTGATCGGGAAACGCTTGAGGTAGTTGAGCGAGGAGTAGCCCACGCCGAAGTCGTCGACCGAAATGCTCACGCCCAGCGCGGTGAGTTTGCGCAGTATCTCAATCGTGGACTCCATGTTGCTGGCAAGCAGTCCTTCGGTGATTTCGACATGCAGTTGACGGGGCGAGATGCGCGTGTCGTCGATCACCCGCGCGATGTAGCCGACCAGATCGCGCTTGCCAAACTGCAGCGAGGAGAGATTCACCGATACCCGCAAGGGCGGCAGGCCGGCATCCATCCAGTAGCGCACCTGCTGACAGGCCTCGCGCACCACCCAATCGCCGACTTCCATGATCAGGCCGGTTTCCTCCAGGACATAGATGAACCGTGAGGGCTCGATCAATCCGCGGTCGGGGTGCTGCCAGCGAATCAGGGCCTCGGCGCCGACCACCATGCCGGTGTGAATGCTCAACTGCGGCTGGTAGTACATCTCGAACTGGTGGTGTTCCACCGCGCGGCGCAGCTGCTGTTCGAGTTCCATGCGCTGGCTTTCCTCGCTGCCCGCGACCCTGGAATAGAAAGTGAAGGTATTCTTGCCCGTTTCCTTGGCCTGATACATTGCCGTATCGGCCTTGCGGAGCAGGGTGTGCACATCGTCCCCATCGCGCGGGAAACGGCTGATGCCGATGCTCGCCGTCGCATACAGTTCGCGGTCATCGAGTATCAGTGGCGCGGCGAGATCGTCCAGCACCTTGCGGGTGACGGTTTCGATGGCGTTGTGTGAATGCGCGCCCTCGAGCAGGATCGCGAATTCGTCGCCACCCAGTCTGGCCACCGTATCCTCTTCGCGCACGCAGCGCTGCAAACGGCGTGCGACTTCGGTCAGGAACCGGTCGCCGGCATGGTGACCCACGGTGTCGTTGATGGCCTTGAAACCGTCCAGGTCGAGAAACAGAACGGCGACCCCGCTTCGCTCGCGACGCGCCCGGATGACCGCCTGTTCGAGCCGGTCGAGCAGGAGAACGCGATTGGGCAACCGCGTCACCGGATCGTGATGCGCCAGAAACTCGAGTTTCTCCTGCACCTTGATCCGATCGGTAATGTCCTTGCCCGTGGCGACAAAGTGGGTGATGTCTCCATTGTCGTCGCGCAATGGCGTAATGGTCTTTTCCTCGTGGTAGTCGCTGCCATCGCGCTTGCGGTTGATCAACACGCCGCGAAAGACCTCGCCGGACAGAATCGTCTCCCAGAGCTGCTCGAAGAAGATCGCGTCGTGCTGATCCGACTTGAGCACGTTCGGCTGACGGCCGATCACCGAGTCGGCGGGGAAACCGGTGACACTTTCGAATGCCGGATTAACGTATTCGATCACGCCTTCGCGGTTGGTGACCATGACCGCGTCCGCTGCCTGGGTCAGTGCGCTTGAAAGCTTGACCATCTCCGCTTCGGTTCGTCGTCGCTCGGCGATCTCGACCTTGAGTTCGGCATTGATTTCGCGCAGTTCCGCGGTGCGCTGGGCCACCTGCTCCTCGAGTTCGCGCCGATGGAGCTTGAGGCGCTGGTCGCGCTGCTGAATCTGGTCGAGCATGGCATTGAAGCCGTCTATGAGCCCCCCGATTTCGTCGTCTGCGGCCTTTTGCACACGCACGCCGTAGTCGCGTTCGCCAATTACCCGGTCGATCGATCGGGAGAGATCCACCAGCGGCGCGGATATCCTGCGCTGCATTCGATTGAACAAGCTGTAGGCCATCAGTCCGGCCAGCAGAATGATCACGCAGAGTATGGCCAGATAGGCATAGTAACGATGGTAGATGGAGGTCAGATCGGTGCGCACATAGATGTGACCGAGCACATCCCCGTCCAGTGTCACCGGCCGCACGATGACCAGGGAGCCATTGCCAAAGAGCCGGGTCGGTCCGCTCCTGGCGAAGCGGGTTGCCTCCTCGGAGGGCTGGCCGGAACGGGCGAAGGCCGCGAATCGCTTGCCGTTGCGGTCGAACAGCACGGCCTCGACCACATCCGGTTCCATGCTCAGCGCCTGCAGGGCCTCGCGCGCGTACTGGTGATCGGAGAAAGTCAGGGCGGCCCGGCTGTTCGCGGCAACCACATCCGCCTTGACCGTCAGATCTTCCGCCAGGTCGCTGCGTACAAAATAGATGTCCACGGCAAGAAACGCCGCTGACGCCACGACCAGCGCCAGACCGGTGGTGACCAGGCTCCCGAGCGTAAGCCTGGCACGGATACCCATGTCCCTGAGCCGCTTCATCGCTTTCCGGTCATTCCCTGTAGTCCAGCACCGTCCCCACCTTGAGCAGTTCGGAACTGAGTTCTATGCCCGCGGCTTTCGCGGCACGCGGGTTGATTTCCAGTTGCAGTCCGTCGACGGAACGGACCATGTTGACCATGATGCCGCTGCCGGCCAGGCCGGAGCTTGCGGCAATGGTAAGA
>JASFQN010000097.1:0-9392 GCA_050115425.1 Gammaproteobacteria bacterium
TTTCGTGTTTGGCTTCGGCGCGGCCTGAGGCTTCCTGCGCCGGCGCTTCGCTTGTTTCCGCTTCCTCGTCGCCGGCTTCTTCCCCGGAAACCGTTTCGATGGTGGCGATCACGTCACCCTCGGAGACCTTGTCGCCGGTGGCGATCTTCATTTCCCTGATGGTGCCGGCCCAGGGGGCGGGCACATCCATCGCGGCCTTGTCGGTCTCCAGCGTGATCAGGCCGTCTTCGGCTTCCACGCTGTCGCCGGCGGAGACCATGACGTCGATGACGTCGACGCCCTCGAAGTCGCCGATATCGGGAACGGTGACTTCCCGGATCTGCTTTTCACCCGCCTTCTTTTTGGCCGCGGCTTTCTTCTTCGCCACCTTCGCGGGTTTTTCCTGTTTCTTCTCGTCGCCTTTCTTCTCGTCGCCCTTCCCGGCCGCTTTGTCCGGCGTGTCGCCGCCGGCGTCTCCCGCAACCTCCAGCACCAGGATCACGTCGCCCTCGGACACCTTGTCGCCATTGCCGACTTTCATTTCCCTGACGGTGCCCGCCTGCGGCGACGGCACATCCATCGCGGCCTTGTCGGTCTCCAGCGTGATCAGGCCGTCTTCGGCTTCCACGCGATCACCGGCCTTGACCATCACATCAATGATGTCGACGTTCTTGAAATCGCCGATGTCGGGCACTTTGACTTCTACGGTCTTGCTCATTTTTCAACTCGTGCGGTTGTCGGCCGGAATCAGACCGTGACAGGGTTGGGCTTGTCCGGATCCAGGTCGTATTTCTTCAATGCCTCGGCCGCGACCTTTGCTTCGATCCGGCCCTCCTCGGCCAGTGCGGCAAGCGCGGCCTGGGCAATCCAGTAGCGATCCACTTCGAAGAAGCGGCGCAGGCGCGCGCGCGAATCGGAGCGACCGAAGCCGTCGGTGCCCAGCGTGACGAAGCGGCCCGGCACCCATTCGCGAATCTGGTCCGGGAAAGCCTTCATGTAATCGGTGGCGGCGATGAACGGGCCTTCGCGGCCCTCAAGCTGCTCACTCACCCAGGCCTTGCGCTTCTTCTTGCTGGTGGGATGCAGCCTGTTCCAGCGGTCGGTGTCCATGCCGTCGCGACGCAGTTCAGTGAAGCTGGGGCAGGCCCAGATGTCGGCCGAGACGTTCCAGTCCTGTTCCAGAAGTTCGGCCGCGGCGATCACCTCGCGGAAGATGGTGCCCGACCCCATGAGCTGCACCCGGTGCTTGAAGCGCTTGTCCGCATCCCTGAACAGGTACATCCCGCGCACGATGCCTTCTTCCGCGTTCGCCGGCATGGGCGGATGCGCGTAGTTCTCGTTCATCGCGGTGATGTAGTAGTAGACGTCTTCCTGGTCGTGGTACATGCGCTTGAGGCCGTCGTGCACGATCACCGCCATTTCGTAGGCGAAGGTGGGATCGTAGGAGCGGCAGTTGGGTACCACGGAGGACAGGATGTGCGAATGGCCGTCCTCGTGCTGCAGGCCTTCGCCGTTGAGCGTGGTGCGGCCGGCCGTGCCGCCGATCAGAAACCCGCGCGCACGCATGTCGCCGGCGGCCCAGGTGAAGTCGCCAATGCGCTGGAACCCGAACATGGAATAGAACATGTAGAACGGAATCGTCGCCAGGCCGTGGTTGGAATACGACGTGGCCGCCGCGATCCACGAGCACATGGCCCCGGACTCGGTGATGCCCTCTTCCAGAATCTGGCCGCTCTTGCTCTCGGTGTAGGCCATCAGCTGCTCGGAATCCTGCGGTTCATAGAGCTGGCCCACCGAGGAATAGATGCCGAGCTGGCGGAACATGCCCTCCATGCCGAAGGTGCGCGCCTCGTCGGGAATAATCGGCACGATGCGCTTGCCGATGCGCTTGTCCTTGACCAGCGCCGCCATCATGCGCACCAACGCCATGGTGGTCGAGATTTCACGCTCGGTGCCCTCGAGCTGGGCCTTGAACAGCTCCAGCTTGGGAACTTCCAGCCTGGGCGCCTTGTCGATGCGCTGCGGGAGGTAGCCCTTCAACGCTTCGCGGCGCTTCCTGAGATAGACCATCTCGTCGCTGTCTTCGGCCGGCTTGATGAACGGCAGCTTGCCGATCTGCTCGTCACTGACCGGAATATTCCAGCGGTCGCGGAAAGCCTTGAGTGCGTCCTCGTCCAGTTTCTTCTGCTGATGCGCCGACATCAGGCCCTCGACCGCCTTGCCCAGGCCGAAGCCCTTGACGGTCTTGGCCAGAATCACGGTCGGCCGGCCGTCGCTCTGCATGGCCGCGTCGTAAGCCGCATAGACCTTGCGCGGATCGTGGCCGCCGCGATTGAGATACCAGATTTCCTCGTCGCTCATGTTGGCGACCATTTCCTTCAGCTCGGGATAGCGGCCGAAGAAATGCTCGCGCACGTAGGCGCCGTCGCGCGACTTGAAGGTCTGGTATTCGCCGTCCACACATTCTTCCATCACGCGGCGGAGCAGGCCCTTGGTGTCGCGCTGAAGCAACGGATCCCAGCGCGAACCCCACAGCACCTTGATGACATCCCAGCCGTTGCCTCGGAAGTCGCCTTCCAGTTCCTGAATGATCTTGCCGTTGCCGCGCACCGGCCCATCCAGGCGCTGCAGGTTGCAGTTGATCACGAACACCAGGTTGTCGAGTTTTTCGCGTGCGGCCAGGGCGATCGCGGCGCGCGACTCGGGCTCGTCCATTTCACCGTCGCCGAGGAAGGCCCACACCTTGCGGTCGCTGGGCTCGATCAGGCCGCGGTGTTCCAGATAGCGCATGAAGCGCGCCTGGTAGATCGCCTGCATCGGGCCCAGGCCCATGGAAACGGTCGGGTACTGCCAGTAGTCCTTCATCAGCCAGGGATGGGGATACGAGGACAGGCCGTGGTGTTCGGTTTCCTCGCGGAAATGCTCGAGTTGCTCGTCGCTCAACCGGCCTTCCAGGAAGGAGCGGGCGTAAAAGCCCGGTGAGGAATGGCCCTGGAAATACACCATGTCACCGCGGTTGCCGTCCTGCGGCGCGCGCCAGAAATGGTTGAAGCCCACTTCATAGAGCGTGGCGGCCGAGGCATAGGAGGCGATATGCCCGCCCAGTTCGGTGCCCTTGCGGTTGGCATTGACCACCATCGCCAGGGCGTTCCAGCGGATATACGCCTCGATGCGCTTTTCCAGCGCGCGGTCGCCGGGATACGGCGGCTGCTTCGTCTCGTCGATGGTGTTGAGATAGGCCGTGTTGGCCTTGTACGGCAGATGCGCGCCCGAACGGCGCGCCGCATCCACCAGTTGTTCGATCAGGTAGTGCGCGCGTTCCGGCCCTTCCACCGACAGCACGGCGCGCAGGGCGTCCAGCCATTCCTGGGTTTCCTGGGGATCGACATCGCGATTTTGCGGCTGCGCCTGTTCCGACATTGCAGAATCCTTAAAGCAAGGTAGTCACCGAAACCAAAAGACACCGGCCGATAGAACAATCCGCCGGTCGATGGTATTCCCGGGGCGGCGGCAGGAAGAGCCGCCCTTTCGCGAGAGCGTTAACCCCGATATCATCACGTTTTGAGCAAATCAGGTCAAGGCGGACCCCGATGAGCGACATCCTTCCCGACCTCGCTAAACCCGAAATAAAACAGTCACTAACACTTCCTTCAGAAGCCCGGATCAACAGTCTTGATCATTTGCTGGTGGTATTGCCCGAGAGCGATCCCGCCCGCCACCTGAGAAACCTGCCGTTTGCCGACTGGCTTGCCAGCGCGACCACGCGTCAGCGTCGCGACGGCAAGGAATTCTCGTTCACCGGTACGTTGCCCAATAATCGCGGCACCGGGGTGTGCATCACCACCGTGAAAGGCGACGTACAGAATTTCGCGTTGCTGGAAAAGGCCCGCAAGCTGGCCGCCGACGTGCAGGCACGGTCCAGTGCCTCGGTGGGCATCGTGGTGCTCGGTTTCGCCGCCGACGCCGCGCGCATCCATGAAGCGATCACGGCCGCGCTGCTTGCCGCCGCCTTCCGCCTGCCCAGCTACAAGCGCAAGCCGGAACCCTCGCGACTGAGAATGATCCAGTTGCTGGGCCTGGAGAGGCGTCTGAACATCGCGCGCGTTGAAGCCGAGGCCGATGGCAACAACCTGGCGCGCTGGCTGACCATGCTGCCCACCAACCGGCTCACACCGGGTGCCTATCGCAAGGCCGCCGAAAAGCTGGCCCGCCAGGAAGGCTGGCGCACGCAGTTCATGGACGAACGCGAACTCAAGCGCCGCAAGGCAGGCGCGTTCCTGGCGGTCAGCCAGGGCAGCAACAACCGCGACGCCGGCATTCTGCACCTGCGCTACACGCCGGCCAGGCAATCGCGGGGCAAATCGGTGGCACTGGTCGGCAAGGGCATCTGCTTCGACACCGGCGGCACCAACCTCAAGGGCGCAAAGGGCATGTTCGGCATGCACGGCGACATGCAGGGCAGCGCCGTGGCGCTGGGGACGCTGCTGGCGCTCAGCCGGATGAAAGTGGATTTTCCCGTGGACTGCTGGCTGGCGCTGGCGGTCAATGACATCGGGCCGTCGAGCTTCAAGCCCAACGACGTGGTGACAGCCAGCAACGGCACCACCATCGAGGTGGTCCACACCGATGCCGAAGGCCGGATGGTACTGGCCGATACCCTGGCCATCGCGGCGCGCGCCAAGCCGGCGCTGATCATGGATTACGCCACGCTCACCGGCGCCTGCGTGTTTTCGCTGGGCAGCCGCTACAGCGGCGTGTTCACCAATCGCGACCACTTGCGCGACGTATTGATCGAGGGGGGCCGGCAGAGCGGCGAACGCGTGTGGCCCTTCCCGGTGGACGAGGACTACGATCAGCGGCTGGAAAGCACGATCGCCGACGTCAAGCAATGCACGATTGACAGCGAGGCCGATCACATCCTCGCCGCGCGCTTTCTGGGGCGTTTTGCGGGCGAACAGTCGGCCTGGGTGCATACTGACCTTTCGGCGTCGGAGTGCAAGGGCGGATTGGCGCACATTCCCAGCGAAGTGACCGGCTTCGGCGTGCGTCTCACCGTGAACCTGCTGCTCGATCAGCAACTGGTCAAACAGGCATGAGCGCACAACCCGACACGCTGACCCTCACCCGTCCCGACGACTGGCATCTGCACGTGCGCGACGGCAAGGCCATGGCCAGTGTCATCGGTCATTCGGCGAATCAGTTTGCGCGGGCCATCATCATGCCCAACCTCAAGCCGCCGGTGACCACCGTGGCCCAGGCGCTGGCCTATCGCGAACGCATTCTCGGGGCCCTTCCCGGAGGCATCGACTTCCAGCCGCTGATGACGCTGTATCTCACCGACAACACGCCGCCGGAGGAAATCGCGCGTGTCGTCGAGAGCGAACATGTCGCGGCGGTGAAGCTGTATCCGGCCGGTGCCACCACCAATGCGGACAGTGGTGTGACCAATCCGGAAAAAACCCTGCCCGCGCTTTCCGCCATGGCCGAAGCGGGCGTGCCCCTGCTGGTCCACGGCGAGGTCACCGATCCGCAGGTGGATATCTTCGATCGCGAAGCCAGATTCATCGAGACGGTGCTGAGCCCGCTGCTGGAACGCCTGCCTGAACTGCGCGTGGTCATGGAGCACATCACGACCGTGCGCGCGGTGGACTTTGTGCGCAACGCGGGGGAGCGGGTGGCGGCCACGATCACCCCACAACATCTGCTGGAAAATCGTAACGCGATCTTTGCCGGCGGCCTGCGCCCGCACTACTACTGCCTGCCCGTGCTCAAGCGCGAACAGGACAGGGAAGCGCTGCTGGAAGCCGCCACCAGTGGCGAGCCGTGTTTCTTTCTGGGCACCGACAGCGCGCCGCACGCGCGTTCGGCGAAGGAGTCCGACTGCGGTTGTGCGGGCATCTTCACGGCGCATGCCGCCATGGAATTCTATGCCGAGGCATTCGAATCGGTCGGCGCCCTGGATCGCCTGGAGCCTTTCGCCAGTTTTCACGGGCCGGATTTCTACGGACTGCCCCGCAATACTGGTACCATGACGTTGCGTCGCGAATCCTGGACGCCCTCGCCCAGCTACCCGCTTGGTGACGACAACGTGGTCCCCTTCCGCGCCCAACGGCCCCTGGCCTGGAAGGCGGTCTGATGGCTTTTTCCTTTTTCGAACAGCGAGACCCGATGCACGACAAGGACATTCCACTGATGGCCACCCGTTTCCGCGGCTTTCTGCCGGTCGTGGTGGACGTGGAAACCGGCGGATTCAACGCCGGCACGGATGCGCTGCTGGAAATTGCCGGTGTGCTGGTGGAAATCGACGACAAGGGCGACCTGCGACGCGGCGAGACACATCGCTTTCATGTGCAGCCCTTCGAAGGTGCCAATATCGAGCAGGCGGCGCTGGAAGTCACCGGCATCGACCCGCATCATCCGTTGCGTCCCGCGCTGCCCGAACGCGAGGCGCTGCGCCGTCTGTTCCGCGAAGTGCGCGCCGCCATCCGGCGCAACGGCTGCCGGCGGGCGGTGCTGGTGGGACACAACGCGTTCTTCGATCTGAACTTCCTGAACGCGGCGGTGGACCGCACCGAAATCAAGCGCAACCCGTTTCATCCGTTCAGTTGCTTCGACACCGCGACGCTGGGTGGCGTGGCCCTGGGCCAGACCGTGCTGGCCCGCGCCGCGGAAGCCGCCGGATTAGCCTGGGACACCCGTGAAGCCCATTCCGCCGCCTACGATGCGGAACAGACCGCGGATCTGTTCTGCACCATTGTCAATCGGATCAAGCCGGTCTACGAAGCCAGCCTGGAAGATCCTGCGCGGCAGTAGGCGGACCACTGCCCGGCAATGAAAATGCCCGCGCATGGCGGGCATTTTTCGTTCCGGTCTGGCGGGCGCTCAGGCAGCCGCCTCCAGCATTTTCTTGAGTTCGCCGGACTCGAACAGGTCAATGATGATGTCGCAACCGCCAACCAGTTCGCCATTCACGTAGAGCTGCGGATAGGTCGGCCAGTTCGAATAGGTCTTGAGTCCTTCACGCAGTTCCTGGTCTTCCAGGATGTTGACGTAGGCGAAGTCCCTGCCGCAGGCCTTGAGAATTTGGGCCGTCCTGGCGGAGAAACCGCACTGGGGGAAATCCGGGCTGCCCTTCATGTAGAGCAGGATCGGATGCGAGCCGAGTTGTTCCTTGATGCGCGCTGTGACGTCCACGTTGCAGACCTCTTGGAAAACGAGTGTTCATGCCCCTGTTGCGGGGTCCATCGATAAAGTCATTTTATCACGCCGAGTCAAGGAATCGCCGGCGGCCGAGGGAACGCTCAACTGCCGGCCGACCAGCCGCCGCCGCCCGGCGTCTCGATCGTCAACCGGTCACCGGGCGCGACAGTTACCGCCGCCTTGGATGGCAGGGTCATGCCGTTGAGGCGGTTCACGCCGGCCGCTCCGGGCTGGCCGCCACCCAGGCCCCAGGGCGCGTGGCGCCGACGTTCGGTCAGCAGCGTGACCCGCGCGGGACCGAGAAATTCGAACTCCCGCACCAGGCCGTCGCCACCACGCCGCCCGCCCGCGCCGCCGGATCCGCGCCGGATCGAATAGCGGTGAATGCGCACCGGATAATGCGACTCCAGCGTTTCGATCGGCGTGTTGAGCGTGTTGGTCATGTGACTCTGCACGGCATCCAGGCCGTCACCATGTGCGTGAGCGCCGGTGCCCCCACCCAGGGTTTCGTAGTAGTCCCACGGATGCCCGTGCCACTGCCCCCCCATGGCCAGATTGTTCATGGTCCCCTGGCTGGCCGCAGGTATGCGTTCCGGCAGCGCCGGCGCCAGCGCCCCTAGCACGGCATCCACAATGCGGCTGCTGGTTTCCACATTACCCGCGGCCACGGCGGCAGGGCGTCGCGCATGCACCAGACTGCCTTCCTCGGCACGCAGGCGAATGCCGCGGAAACTGCCCGCGCAGCCGGGCGTCTGCGGCGGCATCAGGCAGCGGAAGACGTAAAACACCGCGGCGGCGGTAACCGGCAGCGGGCAGTTCACATTGCCGGTCGTCTGCGCGGCAGTGCCCGCGAAATCCACTTCCACCCGCCCGGACTTCACCGTCACGGTCACGCTGATGGGCAGATCGTGATTGCCGACGCCGTCGTCATCGAGCCGGTCGGTGAACACATGACGGCCATCCGGAATGGTGCGCAGGGCGCTCTCGGCCAACCGCTCGGCGTAGTCATTGAGTTCCACCAGCGCCGAACGGAATTCCGCGACCCCGAAACTCTCCACCAATTCGCCCAGCCGCGTGAGCCCCGCGCGATTGGCGCTGATCTGGGCACTGAAATCACCGCGCCCCAGGGCCGGATCGCGCAGCCGCTCCAACAGACCGGAAAAGATGTCCTCGATGACTTCGCCTTCGGCAACCAGCAAGGTTGGCGGGATGACGATGCCCTCCTCATCGAGGCGCTGCGAGATGGGCATCGACCCGGGACTCTCGGCGCCGATGTCGGCGTGGTGGGCCCGATTCGCCACGAACCCCATCAACCGTTCGTCGTCAAACAACGGCGCAATGATGGTGACGTCGGGAAGATGCGTGCCGCCGAGAAAGGGATCGTTGACCACGACCATCTCGCCGGGCGCCCAGTCCCGGCCGCCCACAATGCCGCGCATGGCGAAGGCCATGCTGCCAAGATGCACCGGAATGTGGGCAGCCTGGGCGCACAACTCCCCTTCCGCGTCGAAGACGGCGCAGGAAAAATCCAGGCGATCTCGGATGTTGGGAGAAAACGCCGCGCGGCGCAGGACCGCCCCCATTTCGTCGCAGACAGCGGTGAGACGGCTGGCGAAGACACTCAGGGCGACCGCGTCCATGCCTCAGCCCTCCTGCGCAGCCAGCCGCTCAGGCAGGCGCTCGATCACCTGCTGTTGCTCCGTCGCACTCATTCGTGACCACGCGGCGATTTCATCCAGCGTGCGGCCGCAGCCAAGGCAGATTTCACGCTCGTCCAGGGTGCAGATGCCCACGCAGGGTGAGGCGGGCGCGTTGCCGGTCGTCGAATTCATTTGCAAATTATCGCATCCCCCGCCGGGCGGAGGAAATGGCAGACCCGCGCCCTCCCGGCAGCTTCGTTTGCGGCACCTCCCCTCCGTCTCCCCCCTCCTGCCGGAAGAGGGAGGACCTTTCTTTTACCACCCAAAGCCAGAAAGCATGTCCTCTCCCCATGCTTGCGAGGGGAGAGACAGAGAGGGGTGCGCCGGGTTTGGGTGTGGCAGCTCCGTTTGCGGCACCCCCCTCCGTCTCCCCCCTCCTGGCGGATGGGGGAGGGCCTTTCTTTGACCCCCCGAGGCCAGAAAGCACGTCCTCTCCCCTTGCTTGCGAGGGGAGAGACAGAGAGGGGTGCGCCGGGTTTGGGTGTGGCAGCTCCGTTTGCGGCACCCCCCTCC
>JASFQN010000098.1:0-9386 GCA_050115425.1 Gammaproteobacteria bacterium
GTGGACGAAAAGACAAACTTGTCCACGCCGCAACGCACGCAACAATCGAGCAAATTTCGCGTTCTGGATGTATTGACGTCGTAGTAGTCCAGAGGAAATGCCACCGATTCCGGCACCACGGTCCGCGCCGCGAAATGCATGACCACATCGACGTGATGTTTCCGCAACAGGTGCTCGACGAGTGCGACGTCACCCACATCGCCGAGGATGAGTTCACCTTCCACGACCGCATCCGCGCGACCAGTGGACAGATCGTCGAGGACAATCAGTCGCCAACCGCGTTCGGCCAGGCGAAGGAGCGTGTGGCTGCCGACATAGCCGGCGCCTCCCGTAATCAGTGCCGTCCCTGCAACCATTTCGTTCCTCCTTTGATCGACGCATCGGACGGGACCCGGAGGCTGGCCGCCCATTCGGAGTCCGGATCCGTCAGGCAATGCGACTGCCTGTCCGCCGGTTCACCGGTGGCCACGCGGGCGGCGAACGTCGCCTCCAGCCACTGAGTCATCAGGCGGGACAACTTCAGGCGGTCGCGCGCGAGGATGTACATGTGATCGGCTTCGCGGAGGAAGCGAACAGTCACCTTGTCCCGATCCTCGACTTCCGGAAAGGCATGCCAGAACTGCTTTTCGTAACTGCAATCGCCCGCGCCACCCGTGAATACACAAAGCTGCCTTACGCCACGGTCGCACAATGTCTGAATGTCTTTGGCCACGCGTGATCGGGGCAATCCCGGGCCGCTCCAGAGATTGGCCGCCGCGTCCGAGTGCTCGCGCTCGCGGCCGATATCAAGCGTTGTGCCGTTGCCCAACCGGCGACCGAGAAAGCCCGCCAGCTTGCGCAGGCTCAGCAGACGCGGCACATAGTGGAAGAGGTAGTACAACGGGGTTGGGAAAATATATCCGTCCAGCAGTATCAGGCCGACGACCCGTGGATCGGCGATTGCCGAGTGATGAGCCACCTCGGCGCCACGACACAGCCCGAAGAGAATGAAATGGTGGACACCAAGCGCCTGTTCGGCAAAGTCGATCGCCGCCTGGACTTCCGACACCGCGGACTGTTCCGCGGGCAGCGGGTCGACCGGAGGCCTGCTGTCGCCGATCCCGCCCAGATCGAAGCGCAAAGTGGGGAATCCCAGCGTATTGAAAAGGCGGGCCAGATCGACATGCAGGCGGTAGGGACCGACCTTGTGCAGCAAGCCCGCTGACAGAAAGAGTACCGCGGGCCGCGCCATGCCGGCATCGCCGGCATCCGGCCGGCCGAGCATGCCCGACAACCGATCCCCCTCTCCGAATCTGCAAGCCGTTTCAGTCATTGATGGATCTCGTGCAGATGATGGGCAATATGGCGGGTCACGGAGGGTGCGATGATCGATTCCTCCAGGCGGCCTGCGTCGTCCCACCCGTAGTCGCCCGGAACCCGCACGCACTGCCATGCGGCGGAGGGCACCAGTTCCTCGGGCGCCAGTCTCCGGCCGGTATCGCCGGCGTTGCCCTCGATCAGAAGGCCATGCTCTATTTGCGCTCCGCACAGCGAGTCCGGATCAAGGCTTTCGATATCCGCCAGTAGAGTGGGCGCATAAATGGCTCCCAGGTACTCGGCCGGTGCCAGGTCTGCGCGGGCCCGCGGGGTCATGAAGCGGTCCGTATCGAGCAACATCCGGCGATTCAGATCCTCCAGGGATTGCAGATACTGGCGGCCGCTCCAGACCGGCTCCCAGAGCACCACGGTGCTCAGCCGCGACAATTGCCGGGCGGCAAGCAGGGCCATCGAAGCGCCAAAGCGAAGTCCCACCAGCACAATGTCCTTCACACCGCTGCGCCGCTGCTGTTCACCGATGGCCAGGACGAGATCCTCCACCCAATGCCCGAGGCTGACACCGCCAGGACTGCCCTCGGAGTCGCCGGTACCGGAATAGTCCATGGCCAGGACCGGAAAACCCATGCCGGCCAGTTGCCCCGCAATCCTCTGGTAGGCCCGGTAGGAGCGATAGTATTCATGGCCAAAGGGATGACACATGACCACGGCCGCCGGCCTCACCAGGCGAGTCTCAGGGTGTGTCAGCGTGCAATGACACTGCTGACCCGGACGGCCAAGATGAAAGGATTCTGTCTGCATCCCCTTGTTTCCCTATCGCGACTCCCGGCAGGGCGTCCACTCCGTCGGGCCGCACTCACGCGGCCGATGCCTTGTTACCCAGCATCGTCCTGCGCACGCCGGATACCGGCAATACAGGGTTTCCCCCATTCGGTGACGGCCGGCCCCATGGGCAGCGCCGTGGGATCTGCGAACCACGCGGCTTTGCCCGCGGCGCCCGCCGGCAGCGGTCGGCGGGACTAGGGGTATTCACCGATAGGCAAGGGAAAAAACGGGGGTAAGCTGCACGGAACAAGGAAAGAATGCGGGCCGAATCCGTCCCGGCCACCCGGGAACGCGCCAGGGGAGGGCACCGCCATGACAGCCGAGGACCACGAGCTGACTGTCGTCATTGCCGACGAATGTCCGCTCGTCCGTCTTGGGCTGGTCCAGCTGCTTGCCTCGGGCAAGACGCTTAGCCCCGTGGCCGAAACAGACAGCTCCGACGAGATCGTGAGCGAGTGCGCGCACCGGCGGCCATCGCTGGCCATCCTCGGGCTTCCCCTGGCAGGTGAGGGGGGCGTGGAACTGGTCAGGCGGGTCAAGCGGGCATCGCCTGCCACATCGGTCATGGTCCTCGCCGAACAGCCCGATCGGGAGTTGATAGAACTGCTGATGCGTGCCGGAGCCCAGGGGTACCTGCCGCGCCGGGCACCCCTGGAGCGGATCAGCGAGGCGGCGTCGGCCATTGCCCACGGCTACGGCTATCTTGGACCGGGTCTGACCCGCACCCTCTCCGAGTCCGTACCGCCCAGTGCGGAGTCGGAATCCTACGCGTCACTCAGTTCAAGAGAGCGCCAGGTCTTTCACATGGTGGTCCAGGGGCGCAGTACCCAGGAGATCGCCAATCTCCTCAACATCAGTACCAAGACCGTGGAAAATCACAGGCGGCGCATTCTGCACAAGTTCGGTTTCAATCGGACCGCCGAACTCATTCGGTATGCTGCAGTACGCGGATTGCTTGCCTGACAGGCTGTCTGAGGATAATCACGGCATTTCACAAAGGATGATTTCCCTCGCACCGGCAAAAAACTTCGCGGATCGGGGAACTCGCGAGCCAGTCGGTTGTCTTTGCTTGGGTACTTGAGAAGCCCGGCAGGGAACCATCGCGGGAGAAACACACTAGATGTCTGGAAACATAGGCACCAGCGCGCATACCCATCATTTCGACAGGGAATCGCGGATACGGATTCACGATCAACTGGTTCCCACGGGGCATATCCAGGGCATTTTCGAGTTCCTGACGCAACCGCGTTATACATTCGGCGAACGCTCCAATCCCGGTGATCCCTTCACCCATTGGGTGACCGATCTGACCACCGAGGACACGCCGGTTCGCTGGCTCGCAGGCCAGATTCTGCAACGTCTGCCTTACGAGACCCGGGTGCAGCGCGCCTACGTCAACGCGCATTCCTTTGGCGACTGCCCGAGCATCCACGTGGATGGTGACAGCCCCCAGCAGGAAACCGTGCTCTATTACGCAAATCCCGGCTGGGACCCGAACTGGTCCGGCGAAACCGTGTTCTTCAACGAGCGCCGCGACGAAATCGTCAAGGCCGTGTACCCGAAGCCCGGACGCATCGTAGTCTTTGACGGCCGCATCCCCCACGTCGCCAGACCACCGAGCCGCGTCTGTCACGAGGTCCGCCTGACCATTGCCTTCAAATTGCTGCGGGAGGGCCGCGCCGCCGCCTGACTCGGCGCATCCGGCCGAAATGCGGTAAAATGGCGGCCACTTTCCGGTGTGCCCGCCAGATGGGCAGAGGGTGACATGGCGAGCGGATGGGCCGGCGACGGCGCCGTACAGGAACAGATCGAAAGCACGGTGGAAGATGGGCTGCAGCGCATCCGAAGCCGCTTGCCCCGAGGCGAAAGTCTCAGACACTGCGAGGAATGCGGCGAGCCGATCCCCGAAGCACGACGCAAGGCCGTGGCGGGTGTGCGGCTCTGCATTGCCTGCCAGTCCGAACTCGACAGCCAGCAAAACGGTTTCAGTGGTTACAACCGCCGCGGCAGCAAGGACAGCCAGCTGCGTTGAGATACCTGCCGGCACGGGCGTAAGAGCGCTGCCACTGCCGGACTGGCAGCGTTGCCGGCCAGTTTGAGCGAGGGGCCGGACATTCCATGTTTCGAGGGGTTGCCACCCGGTTCTCGTCGACCGGCATAGCGCAAATGTTCTCCAGGCTTTTCAGCGACTACGCGCGGTCCACTCTGGTGGTCGTTGCCGGGTGGCTGCTCATCGCGGTGAGCTGGTCCATCGCCTCACATCTCTCCCATACCGCCAGAGGCGTCAATCAACAGCCCTGGCTCATGGATTTCGCAGAACTTCTGCTTTCCATCATCCCCTGGCTGTTGGCGACACCGCTCATGCTCTGGCTGGGCGACCATTATTCGGTTGCTCGCCCGCATGTCGCGCGCAATCTGGCCATTCAGGTGCTCGCGGCGCTGTTGCTCATCCCGATCCTCGAGACAGCCGGCCTGGCGCTTTATCATTTTCTGCTGAACCTCGACACACCGTTGTTCACCGGCAAGTTCGGCACGCTGCTCGCCATCAATGCGCTGTTTGCCGGACCGACCTACGTGGCCGTGATCGGAATAGGCCACGCGATCTCATGGTTCCGGCGCTACCGCGAGCGCGAGCACGAACTGGCACAGGTGCAGCTCACCGCACTGCGTACCCAACTCAACCCGCACTTCCTGTTCAACACCATCAACGCCGTCACGGCCGCGGGCTACCGCGATCCGGCGCTGTCCGATCGCATACTCACCCGGCTGGCGGAACTTCTGCGTGCCAGCCTGGCCTGTGACCAGCAGAGCATTCCGTTGAGCGAGGAAGTGGCCTTCCTGAAAGCCTACGTGGAAATACATCAGATGCTCAGCCGCGAACCACTGAGCCTTGAACTGGAAATCGGGCCCGGCCTCTGGCATGCCGGCATTCCGCCGATGCTTCTGCAGCCGCTGGTGGAAAACGCCATCGTGCATGGCATCTCGCAACTGGAGGAGGGCGGCGTCATCCATCTCCGCGCAGAGCGCGCGGAGGGCCGCCTGCGCCTGAGCATCGAAAACGACACAGGCAGGGAAAGGCCACGCGAATCCAGCGCGATTCACCGTCTGACGCGCGGCATCGGCCTGCGCAATACCCGCGACCGCCTGCGCGTCCTCTACGGCGCGGATCACCATTTCAGTTTTCAGCGGGCCTCGGGGGCGCGTGCCTTGGTCCGGGTCGAGATTCCCTTTGCCGAAATTGCCACGGGAGCAGCAAATTGACCCCATCCATGCGTGTGTTGATTGTCGATGACGTGCCGTTGGCGCGCGAGCGCGTACGCGTCTACCTGGAATCGCACCCGGATATCGACATCGTCGCCGAATGCGACACCGGCCAGGCAGCTGCCCGCGAAATCGCGCGACTGGCACCGGACCTGGTCTTTCTCGACGTGCAACTGCCCGATATGAGCGGATTTGATGTGTTGCGGGCAATTCCGTACGGCCAGCGACCGCTGGTGATCTTTCTCACCGCGTACGAGGAACATGCTGTCAAGGCGTTCGACGTCAGCGCTCTGGATTATCTGGTCAAGCCGGTCGATCGTGCACGATTCGAGCAATCCGTGAACCGGGCACGGGCGGCCATGCCGGGTTCCGGAAGCGCCGCGGGGGACCGGCCAAGCGAAGCGTCCACCGGTACCTACCTGTCGCGCCTGGCCATCCGGGACAACGACCGCACCGAACTGGTGCCGGTCGCCGACATCGATTACATCGACATCGCCGGCCACTATCTGTGCATCCATGTGGGGAGCAACGTGCATCTGATGCGCGGTTCGCTGCGTGAACTGGAAGCCCAACTCGACCCGGCGGCCTTTGCCCGCATTCACCGCTCCCAGATCGTGCGACTTGACCGGATCCGCTATCTGCTCCCGCGGCGCAACGGCGACTACGGGCTGGAGCTGGGCGATGGCACCGTGCTGACCCTCAGCCGCAGTTACAGCCCCGCATTGCTGGAACGCCTCGATGTCCCGTCGGCCGGAGGCTGAGAGCCCGCTTGCCGCGCATACGGAGCCTTTGCCTGGCCGACGTCAACCGGCCCGCGCCGGGATCGAACCGGTTCACGCCAGGCTCCCAACCGGCCGGCCCAGGGCCCCTTGCCGGAGCCAGAGCGAAAGGGTTCCATGGCACCCAGGAAAGAACCTGGCCGGGAGGCCAACACCATGCGCAAGATACTGATCTCCCTGCTCTTGGCGGCGAGCTTCGGCCCGGCGACCGCGGCGACTCTGCAGGTCACACCGCTCAGGGCGCTTTATGATCAGCCGGTACACATCCGGTTGAGCGGGCTCGGCCCGGGTGACGCCGTCACCCTCGAACTGGACACCACCGATGGGGCCGGGGTCGCCTGGCAATCACGGGCCACGTTCCGGGCAGATGCCAACGGCAACGTGGACCTGGAAAAAATCCGACCGGCTGCCGGCGACTACGATGCCATCGACGGCATGGGTCTCTTTCTGTCCATGCAACCGGTTGGCAAGCCCGATGCCAGCTACCGCTCCCCCGCGGCCGGGAAGGGCAGCGACGAGCGGCCGCCGGCGACCTACCACCTGCTTGCCCGCAGCCAAGGCAGAACCGTGGGCCGCACGACCCTGTTGCGGGAACAGACGGCGGCGGGCATCTCGATAACCCGTATCCGGCGCGACGGGCTGGTGGCCGACCTCTATGTGCCCGCCGGCGTACGTGGCGATGGCCGGCGTCATTCTGCCGTGATCACGCTGGGCGGCGCGGAAGGCGGGCTGGCCGGCGGGGACGCCTACGCCCGCTGGCTCGCTTCGCATGGTTTCGTCGCGCTGGCGCTGGGCTGGTACCACCTGCCCGGCCTCAACAACGATCTGATCAGGGTGCCGGTGGACACGCTCACCACCAACGCCATCGACTATCTGTCCTCGCTGGACTTCGTCGATCCGCAACGCATTGCCGCCATGGGCGGCTCCTGGGGCGGTATCTTCGCTCTGGCGGCCGCCGCCCACACGCCGCGGCTCCGCGCCGTGGTGTCCTGGGTCGGCTCGCCGCTGGTATATTCCGGCATCGGCCGTGATCCGAAGACCGGCGCCTTCCGGAACTCCAACGAATCGCCATTCACCTTCGACGGCAAGCCCGTGGGCTTCGCCGGCTATCCACAGATCGCCAAATTCCTCAAGACCGGCGACGTCGACCCGGTGGCAGATGCCATCACACCCATCTGGCGGATCAGCGGCCCGGTCCTCTTCATCGCCGGGGGTGACGATCAGTTGGGCATGTCCGGGCCCATGGCGCGACTGGGCATCAAGCTGCTCAAACAGCACCACCATGCCTACGGCGACCACGCGCTGATCTATCCGCAGGCAGGCCACTTGATCTGGCCGGGCTATCGACCGACCTTCAACCAGCAGAAGTCGCCGCCCGGCGTCCCACCCGTTGGAGGCTCGCCTGCCGGATACGCCAGGGCCGATGTGGATTGCGGCCCCAGGGTACTGGCCTTCCTGCATCACGCCCTGGACGGTGGGACGGCCAGTAAAGCCGTCACAATCAACTGACAGAGAGTGGTTCCGGTATTCCGGAATTCGGGAGAGATTGCGTGTTCAAGCGACTGTTTTTTATCACGATAGCGTGTGTTATTCCGGTCAAGATCGCGTTCGCCGCGCCGGCCCCGGCACAGGTCGTGATTCTCGGCGTGAGCCACGGTGCCGAACTGATCAACCCCAAACTCAATCCGGGCCGCTACCGCAGCTATATCGATGCGGTCGCGCCCGACCTGTTGCTGATCGAGCGAGACCCGCGACGCGCCACCTTTGGCGACTGGTACGAATTCACCTACGAACAGCAGCACATCGTCCTGCCTTACGCCCGCGAACACCATATCCCCGTGGTGCCGTTCGGCTGGCAGCCGCCGGCAACCGACGCCCACGCCATCGGCATGCGTTCACTGGAAGTACCGCCGCCGATTCGTTCGCGCGGCGGCTTTCAGGGGATGCTCTCGTTTGAGCCCGAGGACTACAAGGCGGGCTTCTTCTTCGCCGACAGTCCGGATTATCGGCAACGAATCGCAAACTGGGCCTACCAGGCAAAGCCCTCCGGCGGCGATTTCGGTCGCCGGCTGTACCTGTATCGCACCCTGATGATGTCGGCCCACATCGCCGCCATTGCCCGCCAGCATCCGGGCCAGCGACTCCTCGTGGTCGTGGGCGCAATGCACGTATTCGATCTGGAGGGATTGCTGGGAAAGAATCCGGCCGTGGCGCTCGAACCCACCGATCATTACAAACCCGGCCCGGCGGAGGCGTCCTATCAGCGCCTGAACGCCACTGACTGCGCGGCCATCTACAGCGTGAACCTGCTCTCGGGTGCGGTGCCCGCCGACAAGCTGCCGCTGGCGTGGCTGCAGACGCTGCGCCCGATCTGCGCCCGGCAACTTCCGGCCCCGGAAATGCGTTTTTATGAGGCATTGACCGACGCCGCGGCGGGCCGGAGCGACCGGAAGGTCCTGCTGCAACGACTGCGAAAACTGGCGGCCGAAGCTCCCGCAGGGACCCCCTTCAGCTGGCAGGCGGCTGGCGACCGGCGCCGCCTGGACACCGTTTATGATCCCTTCGGACGGCTGGATCTGGGCCGACGCATCCGGCTGCTGGCGATGCGGCTGGACGGCTCGGTCGACGATCACGAATTCGTCCCCGCGCCCGCGGACCGGGATGCGCTTGGAGCGTTGCGCACGTCCCTCAATGAGTCACAGCGGGCCCAGTTCGACTATTACCTTCGCGAGCCCGCGGGTCCGGTGCTGGAAAACCTCCGCCTCGAGTAACGGCGTGCCGGTCCCTGTCAGGCCGACTGCAGGATCTCGAAGCCCTCGGCGGTCATGCTCGGAACGAACTCCGTGATTTCGTAGTCGGCGAGCCCGGCCCGATTGAAGGGATCGTTCTCCAGCACACGTTCCAGCGCGCGGCGATCGTCAAGCATGGACAGGATCACGCCACCGGTGCGCGGCACCTTGCGACCGGAGGCCACAAAACTGCCATTGGCGTATTCCTTTTTCAGCCAGGCGACATGATCGGCGAGATGCCGGTCAACGACATCCAGTGGGGACGTATAGGTCAGCGAAACAATGAACATGCACGAACTCCCATAGGGCAGGGCGGCGACAGCGGTGCAAAGACTGCGCCAACACGTCCCGTCAAGCAAGGCGCCGGTTTCACCTGAAGGGCTTCGCCGGTAAGCTGTGCGGATGCCATCTGCACTGA
>JASFQN010000099.1:0-9321 GCA_050115425.1 Gammaproteobacteria bacterium
GATCGACTCGATCCTCCACCCCGGCCTCGGCCCAGTAGCGGCGCGCGACATCGGTGTATTCCCGGCTCACGTCACAGGCCACGACGCGGCCGTCTTCGGGCAGGGCACGCGCCACCGAAAGGCTGCTGTAGCCGGTAAACACGCCGACTTCGAGGTAGCGCCGCGCCCCGATCAGCCGGGCAAGCAACGCCATGAACTGCCCCTGCTCGGGCGCGATCTGCATGTTCGCGTTGCTCATCTTCGCGGTCTCCTCGCGCAAGCGCCGAAGCACGGCGGGTTCGCGAAGCGACACCGACAGGAGGTAATCGTAAAGCGCATCATCAAGCCGAATGGTACGATTGGACATGAGCCACCCTTGCAGAAGTTAGCCGTTACCCTCAGCCCGCGGGTGAGGGATCGATTTCATGAAAGCCTCTCATTCTAACGCCATTGCACCCATCCGGTTGATCCAGATCACCGACACGCATCTGTTCGCCGGGCCCGACGAAGAACTGAAGGGCTGCAATACGCGACGCGCGCTGGAAAGAGTCGTCTCGCGCGCGCAGGCCGAGGAACCCCGCGCCAGCGCCATTCTCGCCACCGGCGACCTCGCCCAGGACGAATCCGCCGGCGCCTATCGGCAATTCCGCGAGATTCTTGAACCGACCGGGCTGACAGTGTGGTGCCTGCCCGGCAACCATGACAATCCGGCGCTCATGGCGCAGCTGCTGAATCCCGGCATTCCCGCACCCGCGAGGCGCGTGGAAGCCGGCACCTGGCAGGTGTTCCTGCTGAACTCGCAAGTGCCCGGCGAAATCGGTGGTCGCGTGACACCGGGCCTCGTCGACTGGCTGGATCGTGCGCTTGGCGAGGCGGCGAAGCGCCCGGCCCTCATCGCCATGCACCACCCGCCGGCGGCATTGGGCAGTCCCTGGCTCGATGCCATCGGCCTTGACGGTGGCGAGGCCCTGCTCGACATGCTTGCCGGCCATGCCCGGGTTGCGGCCGTGGTGGCAGGCCACGTGCACCAGTGCTTCGATCAGCGCGTACGCGGTGTGCGGGTACTCACCACGCCCGCCACCTGCATCCAGTTTCTGCCGGGCAGCGAGACATTCACGCTGGATACGCAGCCCCCCGGCTACCGCATCCTCGACCTGCACGCCAACGGCCGTCTGGAAACCGAAGTACGGCGCGTGCCCGGGGCTTTGGCGCCGGCGTCGGAGGAAGCGTAAGATTCCGGCTCATTCCGTCGACTTCAGATCCGGGAGTGGTTATGGACCCTCGCCAAGACCTGGTACGCCATTACCGGTGGCTGCGCCACTACGGCCTCAACGATTCGCACAGCGGCAACGCCTCCGTTCGCGACGGCGACACCGTCTGGGTAACACCCACCGGAGCCTGCGCGGACACGCTGGAGGCCGACGATCTGGTGGCTTGCCGGCTGGACGGCACGCTGGGTGATCGCGCCTCGCTGGACGCCCGGCTGCATGTAGCGGTCTATCAGCGAAATCCCGAGGCGCGGGCGGTCCTGCACAGTCACGGTGCACACACGGTGGCCCTGACACTTGGCGGCGAGGACTTCACGCCCGTCGACTTCGAAGGCAGCTTCTATTTCCCGCGCGTTCCCGTTCTCGACGTTCCCTATGCCGAATACGTCGACAAGGCACCCGATGCAGTCGCCGACACCCTGACCCGCTTTCCCGTCGCGGTGGTGCGCGGCCACGGCGTCTATGCCTGGGGCAGGACACTGAACCTCGCCTACAAGTGGACCTGCTCCCTGGAACTCTCGGCGCGCACCGCCTGGCTGGCCGCGCGTGCCGGCACCCTGCCCGCGGAAGGACACGCTCCATGAAACGGTTCCCCATCCGCCACGCGGCCGGTGCGCTGC
Source organism: Gammaproteobacteria bacterium (assembly GCA_050115425.1). Classification (GTDB taxonomy): domain Bacteria; phylum Pseudomonadota; class Gammaproteobacteria; order Natronospirales; family JASFQN01; genus JASFQN01. The sequence goes on from JASFQN010000099.1 coordinate 1,868, forward strand.
TCCTGGCACTCGGGCTGCTCGCCGCGCCCGGCGTGTCGGCCACGCCGCCGCTGTTCGAGATCCAGGGACACCATGCCACGATCTACCTGCTCGGTTCCGTGCACGCGCTGCGCGCGGACGATTATCCGTTACCCGCATCGATTCGCTACGCCTACAGGGCTGCCGGCACACTGGTCCTGGAAGTCGATCTGAGCGGCGACGCCGCCATGAATGCGGCGCGCCTTGCCATGCAACGCGGCAGCCTGCCGGCCGGCCGTTCGCTGCAGGATGTCCTGGGGCCGACCGACTGGGCCCGTGCGCAGAAACTGGCCGGTGCCGCCGGCGTCGATCTGAACGCGCTTGCCGGCTTGCGGCCCTGGCTGGCAGCGATGACGGTCTCCGATGGCCAGTTGCTCAAGGCGGGCTTTGCACCCGGCCTCGGCGTGGACCGTCATTTTGCGCAACTGGCCAGCCGTGATGGCAAACCGATCCTCGGACTGGAGACGCTGGACTACCAGGTGGGCTTGCTGGCCGGCCTGCCCGATGAGGAACAGAAGCGCTTTCTGCTTCAGACCCTCGAACAGAGCGCCGACTTCCAGCGGCAGCTCGGTGAGCTCGTCCGGGCCTGGCGGAACGGCGATCTGGATGGCCTGCAGAAAGTGCTCAAGGACAACTTCGCCGACGACCCGGCCCTGTATCGAACCCTTCTGGTCGATCGCAACCGGCACTGGCTGGAGCGCCTGACTGCGATGCTCGGCGGCAGCGGCACCTATTTCGTGGTGGTCGGTGCCTTGCATCTGCCAGGCCCCGATGGTCTGCTCCAGGGGCTCCGCGAAGCGGGCTACCCGGTCATCGCGCGCTGACCGGCAGGTTTTCCTGTGCCGCGTAACGTGGGAAAATGCGCGTCCAAATCAACCCTTCCCTGTCACCCGATTCTTCACTTGGAGTGTCATGAAAGCGTACATGTGCGTCATCTGTGGATTTGTTTATGAAGAGGCCAAGGGCCACCCGGAAAGCGGCATCCCTCCGGGAACCAGGTGGGAAGACGTGCCGATCAACTGGCAGTGCCCGGATTGCGGTGCGGACAAGGAAGACTTCGAGATGATCGAAATCTGACGATGCCCTGACGGGTGGTGAGCCCGCCCATTGGACGTTCAGGCAAGATCAAGACATGCCCAGCAATGACAATAATCCGCCGGTGGTATTGGTGATCGCCGGCAACGATCCCTCCGGAGGCGCGGGTCTCGCGGCGGATATCCAGACTCTCAGCCAGCTCGGCTGCCACCCCGCGCCGGTGGTCACCGCGCTTACCGTCCAGGACACCCGCAATGCCTACGAGGTGCGCGTCCAGGAGCCTGCACTGGTCGCCGCCCAGGCGCGGGCAGTACTGGCGGACATGGACGTGGCAGCCATCAAGCTGGGTCTGCTCGGCAGCGCCGGCGTTGCCCGCGCGGTCGCCGGTGTTCTGGCCGGGCATGCGGATATCCCGCTGGTGCTCGATCCGGTGCTGGTCGCGGCGGGCGGTGCCCGACTCGCAGAGGAAGAACTCGCCCGGGAGTTCTTTCGGGAACTGCTGCCGGAAACCACGGTAGCCACGCCCAACGCCGACGAGTCGCGGGCGCTTGCGCCCGGCGCCGCGGATATCGCCACACGGGCCGAACGGCTTCTCGATACCGGCTGCCGTTACGTGTTGATCAAGGGCGGCGACGAGGACACCCCGGACGTGGTCAACACGCTTTTCGGCGGGGACGGCTCGGTGAAGCACTACACCTGGCCGCGCTTGCCGGGCTCCTTCCATGGTTCCGGTTGTACGCTGGCCTCCGCGATCGCCGCTGGCCTGGCCCATGGCCGGTCCGCCACCGAGGCGGTCGAACAGGGTCAGGACTACACCTGGACTGCGCTCAACGCCGCCTGGCGACCGGGCCGTGGCCAGGATGTGCCGCGCCGGATGTCCTGAGCCCATGGACCGTCGCGGACTGCATGGCCTGTACGTGATCACCAACCGCCGAAGTGCGGCCGAACCCTGGCGTGTCGAACAGGCGTTGCGTGGCGGCGCACGAATCGTGCAATACCGGGACAAGACGGATGACCCACAGCGGCGATTGCATGAAGCGTGCCGCTTGCGGGCCATGTGCCGGGCGGCGGGTACCCTGTTCATCGTCAATGACGATGTCGACCTGGCCGCGGCGTCAGGCGCCGACGGTGTGCATCTCGGCAGCAGTGATACGGATCTGGCCAGTGCGCGGCGCGCACTTGGCGCCGACGCCATCATCGGCATCAGTTGCTACAACGAACTTGAACGTGCTGAACGCGCTGCGACCGAAGGTGCGGACTACGTGGCTTTCGGCAGTTTCTTCCCCTCGCCAACAAAGCCGGGAGCAGTACGCGCGACACCGGAACTGCTCGAGCAGGCACGGCTGGTTCTCGACATTCCGGTCGCAGCCATTGGCGGTATCGATGCCGGCAACGCGGCGAGCCTGGTGGCGGCGGGTGCGGATATGCTGGCGGTAATCAGCGCAGTGTTCGAGCGTGAAGATATTCAGGCATCCGCCCGTCGACTGACGGACGCCATCGAGTCCGCCGCAGGCCACGGCGCCGGTACGTCCCCGAACGGAACAACGAGGTGACAACGTGAGCGAAACAGCATTTGAACAAGCCCAGCATTACATTCCCGGCGGCGTGAACTCGCCGGTGCGCGCCTTTCGCTCGGTGGGCGGCGAACCGTTGTTCATCGAAAGCGCCGAGGGCGCCTGGCTTCGTGCCACGAATGGCCGGCGCTACCTGGACTATGTCGGCTCCTGGGGGCCGATGATCTGCGGACATGCCCACCCGGAGGTGATCTCCGCAGTCCGCGAAGTCGCCGGACGCGGCCTGAGCTTCGGTGCACCGACCACCATCGAAACCGAAATGGCGCGGCGGGTCTGCGAGATCGTCCCGTCCATCGAACGGGTGCGCATGGTCAACTCCGGTACCGAGGCGACCATGAGCGCAATTCGTCTGGCGCGCGGCTTCACCGGACGGGACAAGCTGATCAAGTTCGAAGGCTGCTATCACGGTCATTCCGACGCGCTGCTGGTGAAGGCCGGCTCGGGCGCTCTGACGCACGGCGTGCCCACGTCGCCAGGCGTGCCCGCCGCGGTCGCCAAGGACACCATCACTCTCGCCTACAACGACCTTGATCAGGCGCGCGCCGCCTTCGACGAGATCGGCGAGGCCATCGCCTGCGTCATCGTGGAACCTGTGGCCGGCAACATGAATTGCGTGCCGCCGGTGCCGGGCTTTCTCGAGGGCCTGCGCGAGCTCTGCGACCAGCACGGCGCGCTGCTCATTTTCGACGAAGTAATGACCGGCTTCCGGGTCGCGCGCGGCGGCGCCCAGGAGCGCTTCGGGGTCCTGCCGGATCTCACCACACTGGGCAAGATCGTGGGTGGCGGCATGCCGGTCGGCGCATTCGGCGGCCGGCGCGACGTGATGGAATACATCTCGCCCACCGGCCCCGTGTACCAGGCCGGCACCCTGTCCGGCAATCCAGTGGCCATGGCGGCCGGTCGTGCAACCCTCGCCCTGCTTGACGAACCCGGGTTCTACGACCGCCTGGAACTGCACACCCGGCGCCTGACCGATGGCTTCGTCGAAATCGCCGAGGCGACCGGGGTGCCGCTGACCGTCAATCAGGCGGGCAGCATGTTCGGACTCTTCTTCACCGATGCCGACCGCATCACCCGCTTCGATCAGGTCATGGCTTGCGACACCGAGCGCTTCACGCGCTTCTTCCACGGCATGCTGGAACGCGGCATCTACCTGGCCCCCTCGGCATTCGAGGCAGGCTTCGTCTCGGCCGCGCACGGACCCGATGAAATCGACCGGACGCTGGCTGCCGCCCGTGAAGTGCTCGCCGGGCTGTGAGCCGTCTGCCCGCCTCCGCCTACGAACTGCTCGGTGGCGAGTCCGCCGTACGTGATCTCGTGGACCGCTTCTACGATGTGATGGACCGGCTGCCACAGGCACGTGGCATCCGGGCCATGCATCCGCAGGATCTCACCGGCTCGAGGGAAAAGCTCTTCCTGTTTCTGTCCGGCTGGCTGGGTGGACCACCCTTGTACCAGGAAAAGTACGGACACCCGCGTCTGAAACTCCGGCACATGCCCTTCCCCATCGCCGCCGCCGAGCGCGACGCCTGGCTGTCGTGCATGGACCTGGCCATGCGCGAACTCGACTACCCTGACAGCCTGCGCCAACGCCTCATGAATTCGTTTGCCATGACCGCCAACCACATGCGCAATCAGTGACACCGGACTGGCCGCGGACCGCTCCACCCGCTTATATTTGGCGGTAAGGGGAATCAGGTCAGGGGGATTGTCTGTGGAAACAGTATTCAAATTCCTGCGCACGAGCGAGCACCGCGCCCTGCTCGGGCAAGCCGAGAAGCGAGTCTATCGCCGCGGCGACGTCCTGCTTCATGAAGGCGAGTCCGTGGGCGGCATCTTCGTCGTCCAGAAAGGCCGCGTGCTGATCGTCCGTGAGGAGAACGGTGACGAAATCACGATTGCCGAGATCGGGCCGGGGCAGATTTTCGGCGAAATGTCGTTCATAGAAAACCAGCCGGCGGGCGCCAGCGTGGTGGCCGAGGAAGCCACGCAGGCACTGCTCATCAGTCACGATTACATTGCCGCGATCATCAAGCAGAACCCGGGATTCTTCGGCCGTTTCTACCAGTCGCTGGCCGCAATCCTCTCCCGCCGCCTGCGTGAAACCAATGCACTGATCACCTCGCCCAGTCCCGTGTTCCCGCAGGACTGAGGCAGGCACACGCGGCCACGGATGGAAGCCCACCTGCACGCCCTGCTGGACTGGATATCGGCCCATCCGTGGTGGGCCGGGATTTTCACCTTTGCGATCGCAGCACTGGAATCGCTGCTGGTCGTCGGCCTGCTCGTGCCCGGCGCGATCTTGCTGTTCGGTATCGGTGCGCTGACCGGGCTGGGCATCCTCGACTTCTGGACCATCAACGCCTGGGCCACTGCCGGGGCCATCTGCGGCGACGGGGTGAGCTTCGCCCTGGGCCGACACTACGGAGACCGCCTGACAGACCTGTGGCCGCTCCGCCGCTATCCCGGGCTGGTCGCGCGTGGCCACGGCTTTTTCTCGCGCCACGGCGGCAAGAGTGTGATCTTCGGACGTTTCGTCGGGGCGGTCCGGCCGATCATTCCGGGCATTGCCGGAATGGCGGGTATGCCGCCCTCCCGCTTCCTGCTGATCAACGTGGCCTCGGCAATCGTCTGGGCGCCCGCCTATCTGCTGCCCGGGCTGGTCTTTGGTTCCTCGCTGCAGCTCGCCGCCGAAGTGGCCACCCGGCTGGCAACGCTGATCGTCCTTGTGGCGGCTGCAATCTGGGTCCTGGTCTGGCTGGTCCACCGGCTCGCCCGCTTCCTGCAACCACGACTCGACAGGCTGCTGTTGCGGGTCTTTGCGTGGCTCCGCGGCCATCCCGTGCTGGCCCGCGTTACCGTCGGACTCGTGCAGCCGCGACAGCGTGCCGCGCCCGGCCTGGCGGTATTCGCCCTGGTGCTGGCCGCCATTTCGCTGATTGGCGCGGCCCTGGGTCACCTTGCATTCGGCGGCGGTGCACCGAGCTGGGTGGACGGTGCAGTGGCAACGTTCATGACCGCCCATCGTGTGGCAAGTATCGACTACGTCATGCACTTGCTGGCCGGCCTTGCAGGCCCGGCGGCCGCGTTGTCGGCCATGCTCGCAGTCACGGCCTGGCTGATCATGCGGCGCGACTGGTCGGCGGCAACCTACCTGGCCGCCAGCGCGGCCTTCGGCCTGGCACTCGCCGCCCTGCTTGCGATGGCGCTCGCGCGCCTGCATGGCCTCGCACCGCCAGGAGGTTCCGGCTGGACACGATGGGCGCGCCAACTCGTGCTCAGCGCCTCGGTTCTTGGCTTCCTTGCCGGTCTCGCGGCCACTCACGTGATGGCCCGGCGACGCTGGCTGATCTATCTGGGCCTCACCCTGCTGCTGTTTCTTTCGCTGCTCGGTCGACTCTACCTGGAGCGGAGCTGGTTGACCGTAGACTTTGGCGAGATCTGCCTGGGTCTTGCCTGGGCCCTGCTTCTGGTCTTCAGCTATCGCCACCATCGACCCGCTCGCCGGTCGGCCGGCTTGCTGCTGGGACTGTCCATGCTGGGCCTCCTGGCAACCCTTCCCTGGCAGCCACGCCCCACGCCCGCGTCGGCGGAACGGCTGCAAACGCTCGCGAGAGCCGACTGGCTTGAGCGTGGCTGGCGGACGTTGCCCACCCACCGCATCGACCTGGAACAGATAAGACGGCACCCCCTCGAATTGCAATGGGCAGGCTCAGTCGATGCGCTTGCCGAGACCTTGCAGCACGCCGGCTGGGTGCGCAGGACATTCCGGGCCAGCCGTCTGTTGCGCATTCTCGCACCCCACTCGAAGCTCGACGAGCTGCCCTTGATGCCACTCACCCAGGACGGCCAGCCTCCCGTACTGACCCTGAGCCGCCTGGACGGCCCCGACCGGGAATGGGTATTGCGGCTGTGGGACAGTCACTGGCGGCTGGCCGACGGCCGCCCGCTTCGTGTGGGCATGGTGTCCACATACCAGCGCCAGCGGATACCGCCTCTGATTGTGATGGCCGCCCCGGCGAGGCCCTCGCCCGCCGCACTTGAAACCGTCCATGACGCGTTGAGCCGCAGTGGTCTGGCGCTCGGCATGCGGGAAGACGCACGGGGACGACGGGTCCTGCTCGCCGGTGAACGGTCAGGAAAAGCGCAATGACTCGACCAGCGGGGTGAGTATCCCCAACCGCCGCAGCGGATCGTCCAGCTCGAGCAGAAACTGTTTCTGTTCGAGATTCAGCGGCAGCACTTCGGCGAGCCGGCAGCCAACCCAGCGGGCGCTGGCGAAGTCCCGCTCCACCAGTGCGTACTGTGCGGGAAACTGGTCGAGAAGGCGCTCGAGCAACCGGGCCAGCCACACGTGCTCTTCCGGCAAGGCGACATCACGTTCGGCCGGCACCTCCCTGACCCGGCCCCTGTTGAGACCGTCCGGCTGCTGCCAATGCTCGACGACGCGGAAGCGTTCCTCCCCCAGGCAGACGATGCCCAGCAACCCGTTGCGCTCCTGATACCAGTCCTGGATCCGCGCCCGTGTGCCCACCGTCCGGAATTCGCTCCTGCCGGTTTCGTCTCCCGTGCGAATCAGGCACACGCCGAAGGGCTCGCCGGCCTTCATGCAGCGACTGACCATGTCGAGATAACGGGTTTCAAAAATCCGCAGGGCCAGCGGGCCTCCGGGAAACAGGACCGTATGCAGCGGAAACAGCGCAATTTCGGAATCCGCTTCGACCATGGCCTATTCAGCTAAGCGGGGAAGACGCTGATCGCCCCATCGCGCAGTCAGTTCGTGAGCAATGGCCAGATGATCGAGGATACGCGCCACCATGAAATCCA
>JASFQN010000100.1:0-9319 GCA_050115425.1 Gammaproteobacteria bacterium
GTCGCGAGCGGTAATCCAGGACGGCATATACGGATCGATGACCCGCTGGAACTGATTGAAGCCGATGCCCATCGGGTGATCGTGGATGATATCCAGGGCGCCGTTCCACAGGACGTAGCGACTTTCCGCACTGTCCTCAAGCACGACTTGCCCCTGGTCGTTTCTTTCCTGGGTCATTTCGACGCGGTTTATGACGCCCTGCGGGGCCCAGAGGGCATAGTTGGCGATTATCAGGATTACCGCCAGGCCGAGCAGCGGATTGCGACGCAGAGTAATCAGTAGCGTTGTCACACCGAGAATGAGAAACGACTGGCGGGAAAACGTGGCGAAGATGGCGATCGTCGAGGCCAGAAAACAGCCCAGCGCGGTGAAGCGAAGCCGCGGTCGAAATGTCGACGGCATGACGGCAATCGCAAGTACAAACGGTGCGAAGATACCGTAGAACACTCCGGCATAGTTGGCATTGCTGCCATCAAAACTGAATGGTCCTGCGGCCCGGTGATTATTGGAATAGCTGCTGAAGCCGTAGTCGAGTCCCTCGCGGATCGCTTCCACGGAAGCAACCAGAAAAACGAACACGACCACCCCGATGAGGAAACGCATCTGGCGGGTATCGTTGACGCCATAGTAAGCGACGAAGTAAAGCAGACTGTAAGTCACGATGTTCTTGTAAATCGTGATGTCCATCCAGGGATGGGTTGAGCCGCCGGCGATGGCCTGAATGAGGGATATGCCAAGAACCGCGTAATAGAGCAGCAGTGCTCCCACGAGTGGCGGCCGCGGAATGGCGACGGCCCTGCGCGGATCGTGCCGGTGAGTGGCCATCATCACAAGGGTGATCAGCAGCAGCAGATTGAAGACGTTGAATCCGGTGATACCCAGACTCTCCGGAAAGTGCAGCCTGTTGGGCACGTAGATGACCAATGCCGTAATGAGAATGATCAGCCCGTTCATGCTTGCGTTCCCGGCGGTGTGCCGGATCTGTTGCGGACGAAGGGAATGATCCGGAACAACGTGTGCACCTCTTCCAGTTTCAGGAGGTGCCCCATGCCCAGAAAGGCAATCAATCCGGGCATCACACAGATGACGTTCAGTCCGGCCGACTGCCAGGCCGGCAGACCAACCAGATATTTGTCCAGCAGGCCCTCACCCACCATCGTGACAACTATCAGCACGGCGGTCATGGCGGTGAGCTTGACAACAGGACGCGCGAGCATTGTCGTGAGTCCGCCACCGGTACGGTGTTCGACCAACCAGGTCGAGAGTACCGCGCAGAGCGAAAGCGACAGCGTGGTCGCCGCCGCAATCCCGGTGACGCCGAAGGGGCCGATCAGGAGATAATCGAACAGCGCGTTGAGTCCCACCCCCAGCAGTCCGATACCCACCGCGGTCCAGGGTTCACGACGGGCATGAAAGACGCGGAAATTGAAATAGTTGATGGCCCGGCCTGGCAGGCCCCAGGCGAGCGCCGCCATGGCGGCGGCCGTCAGCGTCGCCGCTTCCGGTGTGAATTTGCCCCGCTCGAAGAGCAATGAAATCAGCGGCGCGGCGGTCAGGGTCAGGGCCGCCGTGGCCGGAACCAGTACGAAAAGCAACATGCGCAGACCGCGCGCGTGCGTGCGTCGTGACCCGTCGCCGTCACCGTTGGCGTGATCGCGGCTGAGCGAGGGATAGAACACGGTCATGACCGCCTGGCCGAAGACTTCCATGGGCAGCAGCGCAATCATGCTCGCGTAACCGAGCACCGAGATCGCGCCGGAGTCCAGCGTGGACACGAACATGCGATCGACCACGGTGGTCGCGGTTGCGCCGAGATAGCCGACCAGAAGCGGGAGCATGTGTGCCAGCGGCTTGCGAAAATCGGCATGGCTCAAGGCCAGTGCCGGGCGGATATGATGGGCCAGAAGATCCCTGTTGACCCAGATCAGGATCACGCTGTGCAGGGCGAATCCCGCGATCACTGCAACCGCAAGTGTATCGATGCCATGGCGGCCGGCGAGCGCAACACAGCCGGTAATGATCACGACATTGCTGATCACGCTCTCCAGCGAAATGACGCCGAAGCGATGAAACGCCTGCAACAACGCGGACAGCAGCGCATTCAGGCCAAAGAACACAATGGCGATGGACATGATCCCGGTCAGACGCGCCGCCAGATCATGCACCGGTGCAGGCAGCCCCGGGGCCAGAACCGTAACAATCGCGCTGCGCCCAAGCATCACGCTCAGGGCCAGCAACAGGATGGCGGCGGCGACAATCGTGAACAATGTGTTGAGCCCTCGCCAGTCGATCCGGTCCACGCCCCCGGCCGCGGAATACATGAAGCGGGGAATGAAGGCGGTAGCCACCACGCCAAGGACCAGGCCCGGCAGAAGCGTGGGAATGGTGTAGGCGACCAGAAAAGCATCGAATGCACCGCTCGCGCCGAAGAGGGCGGCAATGACGAGGGTCTTCGCCAGTCCCAGCAGCTTGCCGGACAATTGCAGGCCGGTAATGAGTAGCGCGGAACGAAATTCCCCACCGCGGGCACCATCAGCGGACCGGGCACCGGCGGCGCGCCAGTCCCGCACGCGTCGTGCACTCCGGGCAACCGCGCTGGTCATGTTGCCGCTTCCCGCGATTCGGGATGGTCCGTCAGGGCGGCTGCCCCGAGGCAGCGCTTGAAGTCCGCGACCGCGGTGTCCGGCATCCCCACGCGCAGGAGATTGAAGGGCTCGAAGGGCTCGCGATTGAGCCCCCGTTCCGTGCCCACGGCGTAGCTGAACCCGGCGGCGTCGGCCAGACGCCGAACCGCGGCGTTGTTGCGACCACCGGGATAGGCCAGGCCATCCACCCGGCGCCCGGTCAAGTCACGCAGCCGCATGGCGGAATTCTGCAACTCCGCGAACGCATTGGCGGCACTCATGCGGGTCAGATCGGTATGTGTGATGCAGTGGGCGGCAATTTCGACGTCGCCGTTGTCGACGGAGGCCAGTCTCGCAATGTCGTCCGCGTTCAGGCGCAATGATTCGTTGTGGCGCGGCGTGCCGAGCAAGGTCTCCAGGCGCGCAATTGCTTCCTCGATGCGGGGTGCGGAAAGACGCCACAAGGCCTCCTGCAGCGTCTCGATGGCGCTGCGTCGGCGCGCCGGCAAGAGCGACACGTGGTGCGACGCCTGGTCGGGAAACACTTCCGAAATATCGAGTTCGCTTGCCCGGGTTTCCGCAACGAGACGGATCACCCGGTCCCACCAGTAGTCCTGCCCCGTCTCCAGGGCGCCCGTCGTGACGAATAGCGTGGATGGACAATCAAAATGACGGAGCACAGGCAGAGCCAGGTCGGCGAAGTCCCTGTAGCCGTCGTCGAATGTTACTGAGACCGCATTCGCCGGCAGCGTTCCGCCGCTGCGCAGAATGCACATGGCCTCACTCACGGTCAGAGGGGTGAAGCGACGCCTGATGAATTGAATCTGCTCAACGAAGAAATCGCGGGACACGCACATGCCGAGATGAAACGGATCTTCATGCTGTTGGCTTATGACGCGGTGGTACATCAATATCAGCCAGCCGGGGCGTGCATAGACCCGCCGCGACAGCAGCGCGTCATAGATACCGAGCCGGTCGAACACCGGGCTGGCGAATCGTTTGATCATGTCCTTTGCCAGATGGGTCTGCATTTTTCCGGTCCCTGGTGACGGATCAGCCGTGTGCCGAAAGGCGCTGCTCGGGTTCGGCCGAAGGAATTGTTGCCCGGCTTTCGAACAGCCGGCTTCGCCAGAGTTCGAAAATGAGCACGGCCCAGAGCAGCTCACCGTGATCGCGCCGGCCGGTCTGATGTTGTGCAGCCAGATGTCGTATGTTCTGCGTCTGAAAGACTCCACTGGAGTTGAACGAATCTGCGCTCAGAGTGTCGTGCAGCAATTCGCGCAAGTCGCCCCTGAGCCATTCTGAAAGCGGGATCGCAAATCCGTGCTTGGGTCGATCCACGACATCCGCTGGCAGATTGCGGCGGGCCAGCTGCTTGAGCAGGTACTTGCCCTCGTTGCCGCGAATCTTCATATCCACCGGCAACCGTGCGGCGAATTCGGCCACGTGCTGGTCGAGCAGCGGTGAACGCACCTCCAGCGAATTGGCCATGCTCATGCGGTCGACCTTGGCCAGGATGTCGTCCAGGAGATAGGTGCCGATATCCCCGCGGATCGTGCGATCCAGGGGAGTCAGTCCGGCCTCGCACGGATGGAACCGGTCGAGGACGCCGAAGCCCCGCGCCGGGATGGCAAGATCCGGGCTGAGCAGATTGCGAATTTCACGCGGCAGCGCAATCGCCACGCCGGAGAGATAATCGTCCGGTTCCGCGAGACTCAGCCGTGTGCATATTCTGCCCAGCCGGCGCGTGGTTGATGCCGGCACCATGCCCAGTACGGCGGCCATGGCAGCCGCCGTTGGACGATGCCCTGGAAATTGCAGCATCCGGAGCAGGAGATAGCGTCGGTAGCGGTCATAGCCGCCGAACATTTCGTCTCCGCCGTCGCCTGACAGCACCATCTTCACACGGCTGGCCGCGAGCCGGGAGACAAGAAACGTGGGTATCGCCGAAGAATCGGCCAGCGGTTCGTCAATGAAGCATGCCAGGCTTTCGGCGATTGCCGGCGGGTCGGGCTTGAGCACGACCTCGGTATGGTCGGTCCCGATGTGTTCGGCAACCCGCCGTGCCGTTTGCGCCTCGTTGAAGGCATCCTCTTCAAAACCGATGGTATAGGTCTGGACCGGCTGCGAGAGATGCCGTGCCATCAGCGAGACCACGAGGCCGGAATCCACGCCGCCGCTGAGGAAGGCACCGAACGGGACGTCGCTCACCAGTCTCGCGGCGACCGCGTCGTCCACTACGGACTCCAGGCGCTCCAGCAACTGATCCTCCCTTTCGTCGAACTTTGGTTCAAACGGCAGCTGCCAGTAGCGTTCGATGAGCGTCGCGCCGCGGTGATAGACAAGGTGATGCCCGGGTGGCAGTTTGCGAACGCCCGCCAACATGCTTTCGGGTGTGGGTACATAGCCGAGCATGAGATAGGCGGGTACCATCGAGGTGTTGATTTCCGGCTGAAATCTCGGGATGACGCCGAAGGTCTTGAGTTCCGAGCTGAAGTACAGCCCAACTGATGTATCGGCGTAATACAGCGGCTTTTTTCCGAAGCGGTCGCGCGCGAGCACCAGGCATTCAGTGTCTGCATCCCAGACGGCGGCCGCGAACATGCCCCGCAGGCGACGGAAGATATCGGGTCCATGTTCTTCATAGCCATGCAGAACGCATTCCGCATCGCTGTCTGTCTGGAATCGGTGTCCCTTCCCTTCCAGTGCACGACGCAATTCACGGTAATTGTAGATTTCTCCGTTGACCACCGCGTGTACGCGTCCATCCTCACTGACAAAGGGTTGATGGCCGCCAGCGGGATCGATGATCGCCAGGCGACGCATGCCGATGAATGCGTGATCAGCATGGAAGAGACCTTCGTCGTCCGGCCCACGGTGATGAAGAGTCGCACACATCGCACGGGCCACCGACGGGGGCGGTGAAATTCGTCCGTAACGAGAAGCGAAGCCGGTTATTCCACACATTGTCTGCTCTCTCCCGACGCGACAGCCGGCCGGTGCGTTTGCGGCCGCGGAATGGACACGCCGTACAGGGGTGCCAACCGCGCCATGACCGATTCGATCCCGGCCCGGGCCGCGACTCGCCTGCGTGCGGCCCGCCCCATGCGCGCCAGATCGCTCCTTTCCATGCGCCCGATATGGGCCAGGTGATGGGCCATGGCATGCACATCACCGGCATCTACCAGCCAGCCGGATTGACCTTCCTGTATCAGGTCCACTGTGCCGCTCACCCGCGTTCCGAGCACGGGCAAGGCGCAGGCCATGTATTCCAGAAGCGTGTTGGAAAGACCTTCGTAATGCGACGGAAGAATGCCGAAGTGCGCATGGGGAAGCAGTCTCTCGAGATAATGCCTGCCACCCAAAAGGTGAATCTGGCGCTCGCGTCCGAGCCCCGTCACCATCTTGTGAAGCTCATCTCGCATTTCGCCATCGCCAACGATCAGCAGTGAAACATCGCGGCTTGCGGGGAAAGCCATGCCCCAGGCCGTGACCAGATCACGAAGTCCTTTTTCGGGCACGAGTCGGCCTGTATAGATCGCGGTCAGAGTGCCCTCCGCGCGCGCATTGAAGCCGGGCATGTCGGGCTCCAGAGGCCGGAAGCGTGCGAGATCCACAGCGTTGGGGATGACGCGGATGGCCTCATGGTCGAAACCGTTCTCGAGCAGCCGGTCGCGTATCTCGCGACTGGTTGCCTGGATGAAGGAGGCGCGTTTGAGAGCGGCTCGTCGCAGGCGACGCAGGAGTGTTCCCGGCCCAGCGGTGAGAATGCCGTGCTCGAATTCCGTCCATCCTGTGAGCTTCACAATCACGGTCTTGCCCAGCATGCGTCCGACGATGCAGCTCACGGTCGCCATGTTGTGCGCGATATGGGCATGTACCACGTCATAGTCGCCACGGTGGCGGATCAGGTACAGCGCCAGGCGGGTCAGCATGACAAGCCCCCCGAGCCAGCGAATCCTCGGATACCGAATGCGCCAGACTGTTGCACCGTCGACCGTATCGTGTTCGCGCTGTGGGCTGTCGCGAGTCAGTGGTACCGCGATACTCACGGGCACCCCGTGGCCGAGCAGCCACCGACACAGTGTTCTCACCTGGTTTTCGGCGCCACCTCCCCCTTCACTGGGAAAGGTATTGCATTCCAGAACCATAAGAATGCGTCTTGCCATGCGCTCATCCGACATCCATCACCTCCTGGTGCCATAACTCGAGCATCAGCAAACGCCACAGTTCTCCGCTGTAGTCCCAGGCGCCGCGTTGGTGATTCCTTATCAGTCGATCGATGAAGCCGGCCTGGAAATAGCCTCGTTCCAGGAATCTTCGGGAACGCAGCGTATCCTCCAGGAGGGCGCGGAACGGACCTTCGCGCTTGATCCAGTCGGCAATGGGCAGGGCGAACCCCTGCTTTTTCTTGTGCAGTATTTCAGGAGGAAGCAGATCGCGCAGCGCTCGCTTGAAAAGATAACGCTTGCGCAGGCCATTGACCTTCCACTTGCTTTCCAGGCTGCCCGCAAAGGTAACCAGACGCGGGTCCAGGTAAGGGTAGACGGTCGCGATGCCGAAATGACGTGTAGTGCGCTGCACCTTCGTGAGGTCGTTATCGGCAATGGCCATCATCAGATCCACATACATCAACCGGTGCAGGTCGCTGCGTGCCGGCGCCTCGGAATAGATGCGCCGGACGATGGACAGTGAACTGCCGGGATTTATCCCGCGGCGCACAGCGGGATCGAGCAACTGCTCGAAGCAATCCGAAGCGAACGAATCGTCCGTATAGAAGCGTTCCGGGTTCGCAAGCGCTCCGCGCCGGGCAAAATTCCGAATCCGGTTGCCAAGCGAGCCACCGGCATCCCCGGGCGGTCCGAGAGCCGCGGCGACCGTGCGTCGCAGCAGCCCCGGAAGATACTCGTAGGCCTGATAGACGGCATTTTTTGCATAACGTTCGTTGCCACCGAAACACTCGTCTCCCCCATCTCCGGCAACCATCACTTCAATGCCCTGCGCGGCGGCTTCGTGCGCGCAATAGAATGTCGGGATGGCAGACGCATTGGCGTAAGGTTCGTCGAAAATTCGCGAGAGAAGCGGAATGACCTCCAGGGTGTCTGCCTCACTGACCTTGCGCCAGTGGGCATTCGCGCCGTAGCGTGCCGCCGCGAGCCGGGCATAGGCCAGTTCATCGTAGCCTTCTTCGGCAAAACCTATGGAAAACGTGTTCACCGGGGGATGGAGGGGCTCGCTTGCCAGGATGCCGGTGATGCTCGAACTGTCGGTTCCGCCGCTCAGAAATGTGCCCCAGGCATTGGTCAGCGTGGGGCGATAAGCTCTGACGGTGTCAAAGATCATGCTGCGAAATTCGGTTTCCAGCGTTTCCAGCGGACCACGGTGGTCTTCGGAGAAGGCCGGTTGCCAGTAGCGTTCCCAGCCCACCGTACCATTGCGAAAACGGGTGACTGTTCCCGCCGGAAGCTTGTGGATACCGCGGAAGATGCAGTGCGGCGCCGGCACATACGAGAAGTTCAGGTAGTGATACAGGCTGGTGATATCCAGTTCGCGCGGAACGAGTCCCAGATCGACAATCAGTCGCGCGTCACTGGCGACAAGGGAGAAATCGCCGCCATGGGCTGCGTAGAGCGGCAGTCTGCGAAACGGGTCGGTGACTCCCGCCATGCGTCCGCTGGCAAGGTCGATGACCGCCAGTGCGTAATTCATGCCTTCCAGCCACCCGCCACTCGCATGTGGCGCACCCTCCTCCTCCGCCACCAGGTGCGAGAGGGCATCGGGAAGCGCTGGCCCCTGAATCTGGCGTCCAGTCTGAAGTAGACCGATGACGCCGGTTCGATCGTCCCGGTGCACGCTCACCCGGCCCCAACTGGCGGCCAGTGCGCGCGAACTCAACGGGTGAAGTCCGGCCGCGGCGCTCTCCAGTGAATTGGGCGCGTGCATCTCGCGCAGTCTGGGCGCCAACCATTCCGGCAACTCGTCGACCGATGTGACGACCAGGAAATCACCTATATCCATGGACTCCATCCCTTTAGTTTCCACGTGTCAGCGCCCCGCCAGCCAGGCCGTTTCGTCAACCAGGCAGTGATCGTATATCCGGGTCATTTCGCGGCCGAGCCGGTCCACATCCTGAAAAGGACGCATGGTTGCCATTGCCTTGCGCCCCAGCGGACGCCCGCCGTGCGGATCGGCGAGCAATTCGACCAGCAATTCGGCGAGGGTTTCGTGATCGTCGTCGGGAAACAACAGCCCGTTCACGCCATGTTCGATCAGTTCGGCATTGCCGCCCACATTGGTGGCCACCACCGTACAGCCCGCCGCCATCCCCTCCATGATGGAATTGCTCAGGCCTTCGCTGTGGGAAGTGCAGACGACAATATCGGCACGGCCGAAGTAACCGGCAACTGCGGGTTGCGCGCCGTGGAACGTCACGCGATCGTCGAGATCCAGCTGCCGTGACAGCCTTTCCAGTGCGCTCCTTTCCGGTCCGTCGCCGACTATGTCCAGATGCCAGCTATTCACCCGCACGGGAACCAACGCCAATGCACGAAGCAGACAGGGAAGATTCTTGGTCGCTATCAGCCGCCCCACAAAAAGCAGCAGGCGCGGCCGGCCCGTCACCTCCCGTCTTCTCTGCTCCACCCCCCTGCCGAGCGCGTTGTAGACCACTTCAATGCGATTGCGCCGAATGCCCA
>JASFQN010000101.1:0-9216 GCA_050115425.1 Gammaproteobacteria bacterium
GTTGGCCAGTTCACGCTCCACGCCCACCAGGCCGCCCAGGAGCATCGCCACGGCGACCTGGAGGATGATCTGGAGCTGAAGCTGCCAGTCGCCGAGAAGCGTCATGCCAATATCAGTCCGAGTCGGCAGTCCTGTGCCGGTTCCGGCGCATGTGTGGCACCAGCCAGCCGAACAGGGCACCGAGCCCGAAGAAGACCAGGACCACCAGAGCGCGTGAGAGCGAGAGCTTCAGGAAAAGAAAGCGGATTGTCACGACCTCGGTATTCTGCAACAGAAATACCAGCAACACGATGGCAACGACCAGCAGAATGATCTTTCGGGTCTGCATTTTCCACCTCCTTGTCAGGGGCCGGGCTCGGGCAACGGGTCGCGGCGGGCCCATCCGGATCCGATGGTCCCGAACGTCGTGCATGCCCTGAGTTTAGAGGACTCCCGGACTGCGCGGCGACGCACATCAAGGTTTTTCCGGGGTGTCTGACACGAACCAGGGCTTGCCGTCGCTGTCGAGATAGAGTCGCTGCATCTCCGGAAGCGTGAAGGGCCGTGAACCGATGCGGCCGAATATGGCGACCTGGCCACCGGTTTCATCGACGGCACGGTCCCGCTCCAGGCCGCGCGACAAAGCCAGGGCGGGTGACGGCGTACGATAGCTGGCAATGAGCTGGGGCACCGGCCGGGGACTGAACCCGTAATAGCGTGGCTGGGTGTCCGGTGCCATGAGCTGCACCACCCGCAGGCCATTGCGACCGTCCGCCACGTAGGCATAGACAGAGGCGTAAGCCGCGCCGATGACCACGTCGCGGGCGTCGTCAATCCTGCCGTCAGCGGTGAACAACCGGTCCAGGGAAGGATGCTCGGGCCGCGCGACATTCACGATGCCAAGTCCCTGGGAACCGGCCGCCACATAAGCATAGGTGCGTGCGACATACACACGATGGGCGTCGCTGAACGGAACGAATGCGCCGGGGACCTCCCGGGGTGATCCCGGATGCGTCACATCCACCACGTGCAGACCGTCACCGGTGATCGCGAACAGGTAACGGAACTGCAGTGCCGAAGCCCGCATGTCCTTGAGGGGGAGTGTGGCGGCAAGCCGCGGATGCAGCGGATCGTCCAGATTGACAACGACCAGACCGCGCGGCGTCGACACATAGGCATAGTAGCCGCCGAGAATCACGTGCCTTGCGCCATCGAGCACTCCGTCAGGATTCCAGGTCACTGCGCGAGTCAGGAAGTTGTTGCGGGGTTCCCGGTCCACCAGCGTGTCGACGTCGGTCAGGATCAGACCTTGTTTGGCATCGGTGATGACGGCGTAGTTGTAGATCGGGTGGAACGGCTGCTCGAGATTGACCTTCCTCATCAGGGGGCCGTGATTTCGTTGCGGGGCGATGTTCTGGTCGGTAGGCAGCGCCATGCAGGTGGCATCCGGCGTGCTGACATGCGTGTTCTGACCAAGGGGCGAGAAGGGCGCCGTGATCAGTTTCTCGGAAAATCCCTTGTTGCCGATCGCCGAGGCATCGTAAACACGGAAGCCATCCTCACCGGCCGCGGTGAAAAGGTATTCGCCACGCAATTGGATGCAGCCGATGCGACCACCGTCGTGATGAATCGCATGTTTCAGTTCGCGCGCCGCTTTGAGATGGGCCGCGTAATCATCCGGATAGGCGTAGCGCTGCAGGTAACTGCCGATGACTGCCTGGGGTTCATCCCACTCGGTGACGCGCACGGCATCCACGCCGTCTTCTTCGCCCACCCACGCGTGGTAGCCGACAAAATTGACGAACCCGGTTCCCTGCAACAGCAGTTGCGCCATGATCGCGTTGTTGTCGTTGGCTTTCGAAAGGTGGCAGTCGTCACATTGCTTTGTTTCGGTGGTGCGCACGGTATGCGGGAAATGCGGTGCAAATGCCTGTGAGCTGAAGCCTGCCGCGGAAATGGGCGGTTGCTGGACGTAAATGTGCTCCCGATTGGCATCGGTGGAGGACAACACGAGCGCCGACGAAGAGCGAATCGGAGCGATGCGATTGCCTTTGGCCGGTCCATGACGGCCGAGCTGGAACATCTGATCCCGCGCCACCTGCGGGTTATACGTGGCATAGGCCCGTGTTTCCCCGCCCTCGTAATGATGCCGGGCGCTTTTCCAGTTGGCCTGGATGGGCAAGTGGCAACCCGCACAACTGGTCGTCCAGGACGTGTGGCAGGTGATGCACATCATGTCCGAATTCGGGTGGGCCAGCTTGTCGGGCGCTACGTCGGTGCCCCAATGCTGAGAACCCGTGTCCGTGGACATGAGCTTGGCGCGCGCGGCCTTTCTGTTGTAATGCGGATTGCCGGGTGTCACCGAGTCCTTGACCAGACTCACGCGCCACTCGAGCTTTGGATCGAGCATCGAGCGCTGATAGAGCTGGCCGCTGCGCCAGACGAACTGGAGCCGGCCGTCAGGCGTGCGGCGTGCCGAGAGATCGTGACCGCCGGGCGGAGCCGCGGGGCCACTGGTGCGGAGCGTGGGATAGCTGTCGATGGTCCCGTGGCAGTCGATGCAATCGATCTCCACCGCTTCGGCCACCTCGCCATAGATATGTCCATTGCCGTGGTTGTCCTGGGCAAAATGGCAATCCACGCAGTGCATGCCTTTCTCGGCATGGATTGACGCCATGTGCACGGCCTTGTGGAACTTGTCGGGATCGTCCGGCGAGACAATGCGGCCCCTGGCGTCAAGCAGATTGCCTTCGCGATCCTTCTTGAACACGGCTCGGAAGTTCCAGCCATGACCGTGGTAATCGGCAAACTGGGTGTTGTGCAGATCGGGATTGAGCTTGCTCACGTTGCCCAGGAATTCGGGGTCGCGCCATTTGCCGCGTACCGCTGCGCCTTCCGGATTGCGCTCGTTGACCCGGCGGATCTCCTCGGCGTCCGGGTAATGCTGCTTCTTCGGCCACATGGCCGGCGCATCGGATTCATAGTCCCACATCGTGTAGCCGAGATAGGTGTTGAGGAACATGTTCGGCTGGTGCATGTGGCAGACCATGCACTGACTCGTGGGAATCGAGCGGGTGAAGACATGCTTGAGCGGATGCCCGCGCTCGTCATGCGGAATGGTGGGATCGTCGGTCTGCGACAGGCCCCAGTGGCCGAATCGCGCGTACGGGCCGGAGTCGGTTGGGTCTGCATCGTTGGCATAAACCACATGGCAGGCCGCACACCCCGAGCTGCGGAAATCACCGGGATTGTCGTTGGTGCCCAGAAACCACATGAGGGGATCGTTGAGCCGCGTCTTGTGAAGGTTGAGGACGGGTACGGCGATGCGATTGCCGGTGGCGAGACCCCGGTTCGATTGGCGGATATCGGGCCGACCCGGTTCTTCGAGCAGTTCCAGATCCGGAGCCGCGTTGGGAAGCGCGGTTTCGGGAAAGGCATTGCCCAGCCGCCGGCCACCGCGTTCGAAAACGCGGAATACATCCGCCGGCGGGGTGGTTTCCCAGGCCGGCAGGGGCAGCAGCCTGGGCAGGATGCCCTTGGCGGTCATGTTGGCGTCGGGTTTGACCGGATTGACAATGGAGGCGGGTTCGCCATCGCGGGTATACGCTTCACCGAGGATGTAGCGCTTGTAGGGCAACAAACCATTGTTGTAGGAGGCCCCGCCCCAGAACATTGCGGTCGTCGCCATCAGGCTGCGGCGTGCCGCATGGATCTCGCGAAGATGGCAGGAACCGCAGGCGAGATCGACGACACGGTAATCGCTTGGATTCATGAACCTGATGAACGCCGGACTCTCCCGGTTCAGCAGCGTGTAGCTTTCCGGCGGGTTGGCGCTGTCGGGATAGTTCCAGGCTTCCGGGTAGCGCGGCAGCACATGCGCTCCGGCAGTCAGGCTTTTATAGGCACTGCTTCCGGGTGGCAGCGACGGCGGCCGCACCACATTGGCATCGCCGCCATGGCAATCGGTGCAGCCGAGTACCACGCCTGGAACGTCGTGCATGGTGTGGGCGTCGGTCCGGCCATGGCACGATTCGCAGCCACGACTCCTGGCCGCCGCTTCGGCCTCGCTCTGATGGGCCGGCGCGGCCGGAGCCATGGCATGGCTCGGCGGCAACGGATCGGGAGTCGCCGCCGGAGCGGGATGTGCAACGATCAGAAGAATCAGCGCCGCCAGGATTGCCTTCCAACGCATGAGTCGCTCCGTCAGTAAGTCAGCGTCAACTGCAGCAACGCCGAGTAACCCCGTTCACCGCCAAACAGGTCGCGGTAGCCCTGACCGGGCTGCAACCCCGCCACCGAGCCGCGCACGATCACGTTCTGTGTGAAAAACGGCCGCCAGATGGCGGATACCGAAAGATCCCAGCCGATATCGCGGTGAATGCTGCCCTGGTTGCGCGCGGCCTCCAGCACGGAGGTTTCGTCGAACCACAAATGGTTGAGATTGGTGCTCACGCGCCATTGCGGGGTCAGGTCGGTGTCGTTGCCAAGACCCACGAGGCGCAGGCCCGGGTTGGTGAAGTTCGCCTGACCTTCCTCCTTGGAACTGCGCAGGCTGTTGAGCATGCCATTGCGCCCCGACAGCTCCACCGCGCCCCCGCCAATCAGCGGCACGGCCTGGCGGATCCAGAAGCTGGTGGCCGAGCCGGCGAACAAGGGGTTCTCGTTGATCGCATCAAAACCCGTCTCCCGCCGATCCCACGGGTTTCGGTCGCCACTCGCATAGGCGGCCGAAAGTCGCCAGCGGGTCCAGTCGAAGTCCATGGAAGCTTCCGCTGCGACGAAGGCGGCGCGGATATCAGTCGAGCCGTCGACGAAGACTCCGTGCGTCTGGCGCCCCCACGCGCCATACGCCATGGCGGTGAGGTTGTAGCGTCCGAAGTGACCGTCGCCACCCAGACCCAGGTAAGTGACCTGGTAGTCACGTGAATTGTCCAGACCGAGTGGCGCCGGGCGAACCAGAAAGCCGTTGTCGTTGTAGTGATCCCGGCCGCTTTCCCGGTTACGGTCGTGAGCGAGTACGAATTCCGTGGTAAATCCCCTGACCGGCATGTCCTGCCAGAAAAGATTGGCGAGAAGGATGTCCTCCTCGCGCGGGCGCCGGGAGAGATCATTGAGCCCACTGTTGGTGTCTTTTTCGAGCCGGCGAAACCAGCCGGCACTGTACTGATACACGTTATTGTTCCGCGTGCCGAAGAATCGCACACCGAAGGGCTCGTCGAGAAAGAGAAAACCCCGGAAGTCGGCGGTCACCGGCTGAATGCCGACAGTCATGGCGTCGAAATCGTAGCGCGGCGATACATCTCTCAAGTGTTTTTCGAAGGACAATTCCTGGACACCAAGGTGTTCGTCGCGGCGAAACGTGCCTTCCTGCGGATTGATGTCCACGACGCGCGCTTCTCGAGCACGGGTGACGTTGTAGTCGGCTACCGCCTTGAACCGCAACGCATAGTGGGGTGGCATGAAGACCGTGTCGCCTGCGTAGAAGACGGCGCCGGCGCTCACCCGCTGGTCGAACAACGTCTGGCGGCCCTGGCCCAGAACATCCAGTCGCGCCGGACCGTTGGTTGCCTGTGGACCCACGGGGGTGGGCAGGCGTCGCGCTTCGGCAAGGCTGTCGGAAGTGAAGGACAGGGACAGGTAGTGATCCCCGTAGAGCGGCAGATCCCCCTTGTAACGGTTCTGGTGATAGGGGTCGTACCAATGCGCGGTGACCAGTCCCGCCTGCTGGGGAAGTCTGCGCCGTTCCGGCGTCGGTACAATCGGATAGCGGGCGTCCGGCGGGGGCGGCGAGACGCGCTGCAGGCCTGTGCGGCCGTTCGGGTCGGGTTGTCTCGCGGGAGGCTGCTGCTGTCGTTCGGGACGGCCGGGAATCCGCCGCTGCGGGGGCGTCTGCGTATCCGGCGCGGCGCGCACCACCACGGGCGCGGCCAGAAGCAGCAGCAGGCACAGGCTATTTGTTCTTGCAGACATCGGTCTCGTCACTGTCCACGAAGGGGGCAATCGGACATTGGATGAAACGCAGATGGACACCCATGGGCGCAAGCCGGTCGGCGCGCATGTCGGGCGGGGCATTGTTGATCGTGCCAAGATCGTTGCCCGCGTGATCCAGTCCCAGGAAAGACACCATGTCATCCTGGTCCACGCCGTCACCGGAGACGCCGATGCCGCCGACCAGGGTACGCCCACGATAGATCGGCACACTTCCGGGGAACACCTGGATGCCATTGGCAAGTCGCGGAATACCGGTGCAATCCCCGGCCACGTCCGGCCCCGCGCCCAGCACGTAGCCGACATGGCTGATCAGGCTGTTGTTGACCAGATCGAGCTGCAAGCCGGTCGAGAAGGGACTCCACTGGCCGATGGGCCTGCTGAAGGGTCCGTTCGGATTGCCGTCGATGCCATCCGGGAAAAACGGGCGGGACAGGTTGCCGCCAGCCCGGTCTCCGAAGGCAAAGGCACCGTCGGCGAGCGCCGTCGGCGCGCCGAGAAAATCGCGAACCCGCGTGACATAGGCCCCGATATCCGAAGTGGCACCGCTGGCCTGATACTGGGCGGGCGGAAGGCTCTGCAGGTCGGCTGCCGCGCCGGCACTGGAAAAGAACGCCGCGGTGCGTGCCTTCTGCAGGGCAACGTCAATGCCGAATACGGGTGCATCACGTGAACGCAGAATGCCCAGCACCACGCCATGCGTATCGACGACCGCGATGCTGATGCGCGCGACGCTGCCCAGCGGGCGACGGATCTGGGCCCGGGCGTGATTGGCCACGGCAAGCGCGTCTGCCAGAAGCGTTCGTACCTCGCCGGCGGTCAGCAAACCGTCGGTCCCGGCGATTGGCGGATACTTCGGCTGGTTGGCGTCGTCCACCAGAACGTAGGCATCCTCGCCCGCAAAGGCGGGATCCGGACGGATACCCGAAGCGGGTTCGCCAAAGACCGTGCCGGCATGGACGCTGGCGTCGGTGTAACCCGTGACTGCCAGCAGCTGACCGGCACTGCCGTCAAGGGTCGAAAAGGCCGGCGGGCTGGAAGTGTCGCTGGCGAGATCGGCGGGCCCGACATCGGAGAAGCGCAGGCTGCGTCCGTCCACCGTAATCCGGTCCGCACGCCGGTCGTCGGCCGGTGCCAGCGGTCCCATCGCCGCCATGGCCACAAGTTCGTCCAGATTGCTGTCTCGGTCCCGGATGTTGCGGTCGATGCCATAGACACCATCGGCCATCACGCCCACGCCTCCGAGCAGCGCGCCATCGCGATAGAGGGGGAATCCGCCAGGGTCGCCGGCCAGACCCAGGGGCGCTCGATGCGGGCCGACCGACACGCCGCTGCCGTTGAAACGGGTGTTGAGATCCGAACAGGGCAGCTGGCTGAACTGCACGCCGAACAGCGGCCCCCCCGGCATGCCCAGTTCTCCGGGAGCGAAATGCTGCTGAATGATCTCGCTGGCGGTGCGTGTGGAAAAAGCGTTGCCTTCCGAGCTCAGATACGCGCCGGTAATAGCCTTGCTGATGGCGGCAAGACTTGCCGGAATGATGTCGATACCTTCAAGGCCGCCGCTGACGTTGCGGCCCGAGTCCACCGTGACCGTCGCTTGCGCACCCTGCATCGCGAACACGGCCAGGACATTGCCGGAACGGTCCACCACCGCGATCGTCGCGCTCACTCCGCGCGCCTGCGCTTCCGCCACGCCGCGGGAAATGACATTCTCGACGTCCGCCACCGTGAGCCGCGCCGCCGTGCCGGTGCAGTGGCCGCTGCAGGTGCTGGTCGTTGGCGCGCTGCCACCCGGGCAGCCCGCCAAACCGAGCAGCAGCGCGGCGAGACAGATTTCAGCGAGACATCTTGGCACCGGTCTCGTCCCTGGCTTGACTGTTGTCCATGGTCAGCTCCCTGGCCTGATGGAATCGGTGGCAATCCACGCAGGTCGAGATCACCCGCGCCTTGCTCTGCGGATCGCCATGGCATTGCCTGCATTCATGAATGCCCGGCATCAGAATGTCGGCTGCGCTCGCGGACCTGGCGGCGGCATGGCATTCGGAGCATTGCAGTTGAGCGTGTGCGCGGTGGTCGAAGCGGGCAGTGGGGAAGTGGCGCCCGGCCAGCACGACCGGCTTGATCTTCCAGCTCCCGGCCGCCGGTTCCGATACGCTGTGGCAGGTCTTGCAAAGCCGCTTGTTGAACACTTCGTCGGCGACCTTGCGGGCACGGGCACTCGCCCAGGCCAGCGCAACGCCCCGTTGTTCCGGCGAAAGCGTCCGACCCGCCGGGCGTGGCAACCTCACGGCGGCCGGTGCATCCGGATCCGGGAAGCCGCCCTGGAGTGCCCGGCGAGCATAGTAGTCGCCGAGGTAATCGAGGACCGCCTGCACCTGCCCGTGGGGAAGGACCCGTCGCGGGTCGCCGGGCTCGAAGTCCAGTCGGTGGCAGGAAGCGCAGTCCTGCCGGTAAGTGATCGGCCGCATGTCCGCCCCGCGCCCTTCGGGATGATGGCAATCGGCGCAGGTCATGACCACCTTGCGGCCGTCGGGACCCTTCACGCCATCGGCCACGAGGTGCTTGTCGTGGCGGAATACGAGACCGGTTGGCTGGCTGGGCGAATCGTCCAGCGAGATGCGGGAAACCTTGACTCGGCCCATGTCGTCAAGGCTCTTCACGGCTGCACGGAATTCCGGGTGATCGGTGCTGAAGCCGTTGACCGGCCTGAGACCCGCCTGACGCAGGAACGGCCTGTCGCTGCCGTGACAGGCCGTACAGAGAACCGGCGAGTCCGCAACCAGCCCCATGTTGCCGCGATGCTCGAAATGGCAGTCCGTACAGCGCCGGGTAGCCAGGCCGCTGGAACGCAGCAGTCCGACATGATCGCTGTGTTGGGCCAGCCCCCGATGACAACTCAGGCAGGCGTTGTCCGTCACCCGGATGAAGGGCGTCTGGTGGCAGTGCTCGCACTGACCGGCAAAGAACTGGTGAGCTCTCGCCAGCGGACCCGGATCCCAGAGCCGGTCGGCGGTGAAGGGGAGCAGGGCACCTTCGCGTGCCGCGGTCTCCGGGGTCGTGGCATTGGCGCGCGGAGTCTGGCGTTGCCAGACCTGCCAGGCTGGCCACGCCAGCGTGATGGCGAGTGTCACCACGAGCAGCGCCCAGGACCAGCGGCGTCGATGCAGCCCGGTTTCGCTCAGGCTGCGCGGGCCGGTGTCGCGCAGGCCACCCGCCTGCTGACGGGATTCCTCGACCGCAATGGCGACA
>JASFQN010000102.1:0-8900 GCA_050115425.1 Gammaproteobacteria bacterium
GTGCCGGCCGCTCAGGGCCCCGGGCCTGTTTCCAGAGATCGCCGATCAGCGGATCGTCGACATCCTCCGTTTCCTCTTCCCATCGATAGCGGCGCTCGGCGGGTGGCGGGTCGTAACGGAACAGCAGGACCGCCATCGCCAGTCCCATCACCGCGCCCCAGAAGTGCGATTCGTAGGACACATCGGGCTCGTGCGGAAAGATGCCCCAGAGCATTCCGCCATAGAGAAAAAAGGTGAGCATGCCGAACGCCACGGCGCGGCGGTCACGTCTCAGCATGCCCAGCAAGAACAGGTAGCACATCAAACCCGTGGCCAACCCGCTGGCGCCGATGTGATAAGCAGGTCGTGCGGTCAGCCACACCCCCAGACCGCTGCCCAGCCAGATCGCCGGCACAGCGAATCGCGCCGAGCGCGGATAGACATAGAGCAGGAACGTGCCGAGGATCAGCAGCGGCAGCGTATTGGAAAACAGGTGCTGGAAAGAGGCATGCACCAGCGGCGCGGTCAGCACGCCGATCAGGCCGGCAACATGCAGCGGATAAACGCCCAGCCCGGTGAAATCCCAGCCGAAAAGGCTCTCCAGGAGGCGTATCCACCACAAGAGGCCCACAAAGAGCACGCTCAGGCCCGCGCTGCGGCGAAGCCTCGCGCTGTCGTAGCGGGAACGGTACGGCTGGCGACCCGTCATGAGCTCATGGTAACCGGAAAATGCCGGCCGCGCGCCGCCTCACCTATACTCAGGGAGGCCCGAGCCGGGGATGTCATGCAGCGTTTCCCAGCTACCCGCCTGCTGGCCAGCGTGCTGGCGGGAATACCCTGGCCGTCCGTCGACATCGGCCCGGGTTTCGGCTTTCACGGCAATGAATTGCCGCATCGTCTCCCATGGAACGGAGTTGCCAACATGTCCAACCAGGCTCCCGATTCCCGCAGCATACGCAGCGAAGCAAATCGCCCCGCGAAACCCTGCATCAAGGCGACGCCCACCCGCGACACGGAGGTCGGCGGCGGATTCACCATTCGCCGCGCGTTGCCGCACCGGGCCCGGCGCATGGTGGGCGCATGGTGCTTCCTGGATCATTTCGGCCCACTGGATATTTCCGCGGGCGAGGGTCTGCGTGTCGGGCCGCACCCGCACATTGGCCTGCAAACGGTGACCTGGCTGCTGGAAGGTGAAGTACTCCACCGCGACAGTCTCGGTTCACTGCAGGCCATACGCCCCGGGCAACTCAACCTGATGACCGCGGGTCGGGGAATCGCCCACTCGGAAGAGAGCCCCGAAGGGGCGCCGGCGGACCTGCACGGAGTGCAGTTCTGGCTGGCACTGCCGGACTCGCACCGTCACATCGAAGCCGACTTTCAACACTATCCCGAAGTACCGCTCATCGTGCGGGATGAAATGCAGATCCGCCTTCTGGTCGGGGAGCACGCGGGCGTATGCGCGCCGGCGCGTGTTCATTCCCCCCTGGTGGGGCTGGATGTGAGCCTTGACGCCGGCCGGCATGTCCTGCCGCTGAATCAGGCGTTCGAGCACGCCATCCTTGTCGTCGAGGGAGAAATGAGCGGGGAAGGCGGACCCATGCACCCGGGCACACTTTACTACCTGGGCAGCGGACGTGATCACCTGTCGGTGGAGAGTTCCGAGCCGGCCCGTTTCCTGCTGCTCGGCGGTGAACCCTTCGCCGAATCGATTGTGCTGTGGTGGAATTTCGTGGCCAGAAACGCCGCCGAGATCCGCCAGGCGAAAGAGGAATGGCAGGCCGCTTCGTCGCGTTTCGGCGACGTTGTCGGCTATCCGGGCCCCCGCCTTCAGGCACCGGAACTGAGAGCCCGTCTGAAAACCGGCCGATAGACAATGATACGCCCGCGGACCAGAGGTCCGCGGGACGGCAGGGGGATCAGGAACTGACCTTGATCCGATGCGGCTTGCGCTTCTCGGACTTGCCGATGGTCACGGTCAGCACACCCTGTTTGGTGGTGGCATTGACCTTTTCCGGATCGGCGGAATCCGGCAGCGTGAAACGCCGATAGAAGGTACCGGCAAAGCGTTCCATGCGCCGATAGCCTTTCTTCTCTTCCTTGCGTTCCGCTTTGCGCTCGCCCTTGATGCTGAGGACGCCGTTGTCCATGGTCACCTCGATATCCTTGGCTTCAACGCCCGGGATATCGGCGGTTACGACGAATTGCTCGTCTTCTTCCTTGATGTCCACCGCGGGTGACCAGGCCGTGTCCATCAGCTCCTCTTCCGGGAAGAACTGGCCGAAGCGCGAAGCTACCAGCCGGTTGAGTTCCTCGGAAATATTGTCGAGAGCCCGGACAGGCTCATATCTGATCATCGCCATGACACAACTCCTTCCAACGGAAAGTGCGGCAACTTCGCGAAACCCGGAGGTTTCCGGTCACCGACGTATTGCCGCCCGGTTACCAACTTCCTTTCCGGGCAATTGAAAAATAACGCGCTTCGACGCCTGGCGCATTGACGCCGATCATTCCGGGCTCCGGAATCCGGCGCTGGATTCGAATCATCCCTTCAGGCCGAGGCATCGAGCGCCACTTCGGTGCCGGTAGTAAGCACACTGCCCGCCCGGCTGCGATAGACAGTGCAGCCCTTCAGGCCCTGGCGCCACGCGGTCTCGAACAAGGCCGCGACCCCTTCGGGTCTCTGAGCCGCGGGCAGATTGACGGTCTTGGCGATGGCTCCGTCCACGTAGGGCTGAACCGCCGCCTGCATGGCGAGATGCGCGCCGGGAGACAGTTCCTGCGCGGTCACGAAGTGGCGGGGCAACACCTGTCCGTCATTCTGCAGGTGCTGCCACTGGGCGAAGGCATGGTCCTCCATGGGGTGCACGCAATCCCGCCCTCCTGTCTCGCGGATGCTGCGCCGATAGCGGAACGCGAAGACGGGCTCGATTCCGCTGGACACGTTGCCCGCCAGCAGACTGATACTGCCGGTGGGGGCAATGGCCACCAGGTGGCTGTTGCGGATTCCGTAGCGTTCTATATCCGCCCTTAGGTCGTCCGGAAGGCGTTGCACAAAAGCTCCGCGGACGTAGCGCGCGCGGTCGAAGTAGGGGAAATGGCCCCGCTCGCGTGCCAAATCCACCGACGCCCGATAGGCGGCATCGCGAAGACGGCGCACGACTTCCCCGGCCAGGCTGCGGGCCGCGTCACTGTCGTAATGCAGGCCGAGCATGAGCAACGCATCCGCGAGGCCGGTAACACCCAGTCCGATGCGCCGCGCACCCCGCGCCTGCGCCACCTGGGCGGCCAGCGGGAAACGCGAAATCTCGAAAACATTGTCGAGCATGCGTACGGCCAGCGGAACCAGCGCTTCCATTGCCTCGATATCGAGTTCCGCGGTGGGGGAGAAAGGCCGGCGAACCAGCGCGGCAAGATTGATGGAACCCAGATCGCAGGCACCGTAGTGCGGCAGCGGCACTTCCCCGCACGGATTCGTGGCGGACAGGCATTCCCGATACCAGAGATTGTTCTCGCGATTGATCCGGTCGATGAAAAGCACCCCGGGCTCGCCGGTCTCGGCCGCCGCGGCCGCCAGATCGGCCCAGAGTTCCCGGGCCCGCACCCGGCCCAGCACGGCGCAGGGCACTTCACTTTCATGCCCGCTCCAGCGGCGCATGACACGGCCCTCGTCGACTGTGTCGCGCAGCGCATGTGCGGGGAAGACCAGCGGCCAGTCAGCGTCCTGGGTAACGGCATCCATGAACGCGTCGGGCACCAGCACGGAAAGATTGAAGCAACTCAGGCGGCCAGGACGACGCTTGCTGCCGATGAATGCCTGGATATCGGGATGATCGATACGCAAGGTCGCCATCATCGCACCCCGCCGCGTGCCGGTGGATTGCAGTGTGCGACAGGTAACATCCCAGACATCCATGAACGGTACGGGCCCGGAGGCGACATTGCCCGTGGCGCGAGCCGTCAGTCCGGCGGGCCTGAGCGTGGAAAAGTCATAGCCCACGCCACCGCCCTGCTGCATGGTCAGCGCGCCCTCTCGCAAGGCACTGAAGATGCCATCCATGGAATCCTCGATGGCTCCCATCACGAAACAATTGAACAGCGTCACGCGCTGGCGCGTGCCCGCACCCGCCAGAATCCTTCCTCCCGGGATGAACTGGAAACCGTCGAGAGCCTGTTCGAACCGCTCCGCCCAGCGCGCGGCTTCGCCTCGCTCCACGGCGGCCAGCGCGGTCGCCACCCGCCGCCAGGTTTCCCCGATGGAATCCTCCGCCGTGCCGTCGGGGCGATGCCAACGATACCGCTGGTCCCAGACCCGCCACGCGACACCACCGGCAAGACCGTCCGGACCGGCGGGAGCGCCCGCCCGGGATTGTTCCGCCAGACTCATATGCGCCTGCCCGCGCCCGAAGCGCTCGCATTGAATGATCCAAGCCTGCACCCGCGCCGGAAATCTGTCATTGATGCCGGTCAACCCGGCCGCCGGACGCGCTTTCGATTCCGCCGCCTGTTACTCTATGGGGCCAGGTTTCACTTGAAGGGAAAGGCAAGACCAAGCCATGGCAGACAACATCAAAGACGTCGACCTGCAGATGCAGGCGGACAATCTCTACCTCGAGGAAGTTTTCACCGACCGGCATATCGGCAGCATCCAGCGCCTGACGCCGGTGGACGGTGCAGGCGCTCGCGATTCCGCCCGCCCGGTCCTGTACGTGGGCCAGACCCAGTTGATGACGCCGGCCGGCGCCCTGCCCATCAGCTTCGAGATCGAAGCGGACTCGCTGGGCGATGCCGCCGCGAAATTCGGCGACGAGGCAAGGAAGGCCGTGGAAGAGACGATGGAGCGGCTCAAGGAAATGCGCCGCGAGGCGGCTTCTTCGCTTTACGTTCCGGGTAGCGGCCAGGGCGGTGGCCTGGGCGGCGCCGGTGGTCCGGCGGGCGGCGCGGCCGGACCCGGCGGCGGCATCCAGATTCCCTGATCGGGGAGCGCCCTCTCATGGGCCGTTGGCGTCCACCCGCCCCGCGGTCATCGCCGTATATCACGCCGGCGGGTTTCCGCCGGCTGCAGGATGAACTCAATACGCTCTGGCAGGAACGCGCCGAGGTCGTACAGAAACTTTCGGAGGCAGCCGCCGAAGGCGATCGTTCGGAGAACGCCGAATACATCTACCGCAAGAAACAGTTGCGCGAAATGGATCGGCGCATACGTTACCTGCAGAAACGCATTCCGGACCTCAAGGTCGTGCATGACAGGCCGGCAGCCTGCGATCGCGTGTTCTTCGGCGCCACCGTCACACTGGAGACCGGTGACGGCGGCGAAGTGGCCTATCGGATTGTCGGCGCTGACGAATTCGACCCGGGACGCAACTGGATCAGCGTGGACTCGCCCATGGCACGCGCGATGCTCAAACGCCGTCTGGACGAGGCGTTCACCGTCCGCCTTCCGAACGGGACCGGCGAATTCGTGGTCATCGACATAAGCTATGCAAGTGACGGGGGCTAGACGGGGCAGGGAATAGCCAGACCATGGACAACGGGACGACACGCACACGGCACACAGGCCGACTGCTCGCGGGCCCGCTCTTGCTGGTCGTACTGGCCGGCCTTGCGGGCCCCGCCCCTGCCATGGCGCAGGACTTCCTCGCCCTGGGAATCACCGATCAATACCAGAAGCAGGCCGGAGGCGTCATTGTCCTGGGCCACAGGTTCGACCAGCGACGCTGGCAGTTCGAACTGGGCGGCATTGCCGGAACCGTGAATCAGGATGTGGCCTGGACCAGCATCGCCCGCACCTTCCGGCACAAGCACTGGTCGCTGACCTTCGGCCCCGCGGTGACCACCCGGATCACGCCGATCCTCACCGGACATCTGCAATTCATCACCACCATCGGCTATCAGGCGGGCTGTTGCCAGTTCGCCTTTCGCCACATCTCGAACTCGGGCATCCAGGGCGCCAACCTGGGCACCAACATCGTCATGCTCAGCTGGGAACTCTAGGCAAATCGCGCCCCGGCCACTGCAACAGTTCACCGTTGCGTGTCCACGCCGGTCAGATGGAAAACTGACCCACGCAAAAATCAGAAAACAACATCGCACCTCTGATTCGGGTGACCGGTGCCCGCAGTTGGTCCTCGGAGGTGCTGATTCAAGGCGCAGCGCGCAGAACAGTAGCAACGCTACGGGCAAGCGCTGCAACGCCGAAGGAGCGCCTCTGAGGATCAACCCCGAGTGGGCCGGCGAGAGGTCACTCTCGCCGGCTGCGGGCGCCGGTCACCCGAATCAGAGGTGCCCGATCACGGACTCCCGGGCAACAACCAGAACACGGCAATGAACTGAAGAACGCTGCCAGCCAGGCAGAACACATGCCAGATGCCGTGATGATGCGGCAGGCTGCGCCAGAGATAGAACATGGCGCCCACCGTGTAACTCACACCGCCGGCAAGCACAAGGATCATTGCCGCCTGAGGAAGTGACCGGAACATCGGCACAATCGCGAACAGGCCCGCCCAGCCCATCAGGATGTAGGCAATCGTCGAGACGAGTCGGAAGCGATGCGCGAAGACCAGTTTCACACCGATGCCCACCGCGGCCAGGCTCCAGAGCACCAGAAAGATTGTCCAGCCCAGCACGCCACCCAGACCGACGATCATGAAAGGCGTGTAGGTGCCGGCGATCAACAGGTAGATCATCATGTGATCCAGCCGGTGGAGCAGATGCTTCAGCGGTCCGGGATAGACCACGTGATAGAGCGTGGACGCCAGGTAGGTGAGGATCAGCGTGGCGCTGTAGACACTGAATGTGGACACCTCCCTGGCACTGCCATAGAGCGCTGCCAGGGTGATGAGCACCGGCGCGCCTCCCACCGCGAGAATGAACCCCAGAAAATGCGTCAGCGCATTGACCGCCTCTTCGGCAGGCAGTGGAACCACGGTGGCGCGCCCCGGTCCCCGCATTTCGGCCGTCGACATGAAGCCCCCCGGAATCAATCACGTGTATGAAAGAATCACGATAGAACGGCCGGGGCATGCCGGCAATTGACCAATGTCACGTTGCCGGAAGATTTCCGGAAAAAATCACACGCTCCCGGCGCGCCGCCCGAGCCGTTGACGGCCGAGCAGATAGGCGGCAACACCCACTGTCACATTGGCGGCGGCCGCCGCCAGATAAATGCCATGCAGCCCGAGCAGCCAGGCGCCCAGCAGGGCCCCCGGCACGTAGACCACAAAAGTGCGTGAGAGATTGAGCGCGGAGGCGAACAGGGGTTTGCCCACGGCATTGCAGGCGGCGTTGGTGATGATGATGACCCCGTAGCCGCCGTAAGTGATCGGTACCAGATAGAGATACCACACGCCGGCCTGGCGGACGGCCTCGGCATCACTGAACAGCGCCATCACCAGGTGGCCGAACAGACCCAGCACCATCGCGACGATCACACCCCACGCCACCGCGAAGCCGTAGGTGAGTTCCAGCGTCCTCCAGACACGATCAAAATGGCGCGCGCCCCAGTTCTGTCCGACCAGCGGGCCCATCCCGGCGGTGGCGGCCAGCAGCGGGACCACGGCCAGCATCTCGACCCGGCTGGCCACCCCGAAGCCGGCCACGGCGTCCGGGCCGAAGCGGGCCACGATGGCGATGACCAGCGCGATGGCCAGCGGCGAGACCAGGTTGGTCAGCGCCGCCGGCAGCGCCACCCAGAGCAGGCGGCGCCAATAGGTCAGCAGCCCGGACAGCGTCAGGCCCCGGAACAGCACCAGGCCGCCGCGACGATGCACAACCCATGCGATGACAAAAAGCCCGGCGCCGCGCGTGAAGACGGTCGCCAGGGCGGCACCGGCAATGCCGAAACCGGGCACCGGCCCCCAGCCGAAAATCAGCAGCGGATCCAGCGAGAAATTCACCACCGCGGCGATGATCATGATGATGCTGGGCGTGAGCGTGTCGCCACTGGCGCGCAACAGACCGCTTGCGGCAATGCTGCTGACCACCAGTGTGCCGCTGCCCAGATACCAGATCACCATGTAGTCACCAATCGGGCCGAGCAGTTCGTCCGAGGCACCCAGTGCGTGGAACAGGGGATGCAGCGTCAGCAGGCCTCCACCGGTGATCGCAATCGTCAGCACGGCCGCCAACAGCAGGGCCGAGGCGCCCAGTTGCCCGACCTCGGCAACACCGGCCTCCTCCCCGCGTGCGCGCGAGATGACCGACGACGTGCCAATCGAAAGCCCCAGAGTCAGGCCCATTACAACGGCCACCACCGGAAAGCTGAAGCTGATCGCCGCCAGTGGCTGTGGGCCCAGTTGCCCGACGAAATACATGTCCGCGAGGTTGTAGGCCATGTTGGCGAGAATCGCCCAGATGAGCGGCCCCACCAGTCGCACGAGGTGGCGGCCTACCGATCCCTCGGTCAATCGATAACTGGCGGTCGCGGCGGTCTGGACCTGGCTCACGGAAAATTCCCTGTTATGGCGCGGCGGCTTTGCCAATCGGAAAGCGGGCTCCTGGCACCCGCCCCGGGCAAGACTGTGTAGTGTGCAACAACACGCTCTGTGGACAAAAGTCGACGTCCAGCAACGCCTGATTGAATTGCGCACGGCGTCATTGCTACGGTTTCAAATAGGATGAGCATCCCAACACAAGAGAGAAACACTTGGACAGACAAGAAAACGGGAGACGTCATGGATGGGGAACTCGCCCATGACGATCCATCCTTTGTTTTCCACCCTGGCAGCGCAGTGGTTGCCACAAGCAAAGGGGCTATGATGGCTGGTGCCAAAGACTCCGGGGGCCGTTCAAGCTCTGTTTCTCATGGAAAATCGTCATTCGAAAGGTGAAACAAGGCATGGAAAATTCCAGGATGCAAGCACTTTATAGAACACCTTGGTTCGCAGCGTTGTTCGTTGCCGTTGTCGGAGGTATTTGCTTCGGCC
>JASFQN010000103.1:0-8859 GCA_050115425.1 Gammaproteobacteria bacterium
GTTGCCCTGCGTCGCGCACTGGGCGCGACCCGCCGGGTCATGTTCCAGCAGGCGCTGATTGAATCCGGGCTGACCGGCGTTGCCGGGGGGCTGCTGGGCCTGGTGCTGGCATGGCTTGGTCTCGCCGGCATCCAGTACCTGCTCGCGGGCAGCGAGGCATTTGCGCGGCTCGACCCGAGCGTGGCCGGCCTGGCGGTATTGACTGCGGTTATGGCCAGCGTCGCTGCCGGCCTCTATCCCGCCTGGCGGACCGTGCGTATTGCGCCCGCCACCTACCTGAAACTCAAATAGGGGCGACCATGGATATCCGACCCATTTTCAATGCGATGTTGCGCAACCGGACCGGTGCCGTG
The DNA here is from genome assembly GCA_050115425.1 of Gammaproteobacteria bacterium. GTDB lineage: Bacteria > Pseudomonadota > Gammaproteobacteria > Natronospirales > JASFQN01 > JASFQN01. The sequence continues at coordinate 354 of JASFQN010000103.1, forward strand.
CTCATTGCGCTGCAGATCGCCCTGACACTGGCGATTGTCTGCAACGCCATGTTCATCATCAGCGCTCGCGTGGAGCGCATGTCGCGCCCGCTTGGTTACGACGTGGGCAATACATTCATCGTAACCATGCGCGCGTACGCGCCGGACTACAATCCGGCCATTGCGGAGCGACTGAATCTCGATCTGCTTCGTCGACTGCCTGGCGTGCGGGATGCAGCGTCTATCAACGAGGTCCCGGTCAGCGGGGGCGGCTGGAGCGATTCTCTTCGAACCACGCCCGATCCGGCACAGCACGGCGTGGAAGTCGGCCTCTATCATGTCGACAGCCACGGCCTGTCCGCACTGGGTCTGCAGGTGAGTGAGGGCCGGGCATTCACGCCGGACGACATTGTGCGGGTCGCCAACGATCATTACACGGCGCCGCCAGTAGGCATACTCTCGCGCGCCGCGGCCGACAAGCTGTTTCCGGATCAATCCGCACTGGGCAAAGTGGTTTACGACGCGGGCAAGCCCATCACCATCATCGGCATCGTTGACCGGATGGAGGCCTCCTGGCCGCATTGGGAAGGCTTCGAACGCACCATGCTCCTGCCCACGGTGCTTGAGGGCCCCTACATGCAATATGTCGTACGGACCCGGCCCGGCGAACGCGACCGCGTGATGGCCGCGGCCGAGGAAAGACTGGGTTCGGTGCATACCGGCAACTTCGTGCGACGCATCCGATCGCTTGAGGCCTACCGTGACCATATTTACGGCGATGACCGGGCGATGGCCGTGGTTCTTTTGGTCGTGATCGCATTGATTCTGGCGATCACCGCACTGGGCATCGTCGCGCTGGCCAGTTTCAGTGTGAGCCAGCGCACCCGCCAGATCGGCACGCGGCGGGCTCTGGGGGCGCGGCGGCGGGACATCGTCAGTTATTTCATGACCGAGAATTCCCTCATCACTCTGTTCGGAGTGGTACTGGGTTCGGCGCTCGCGGTGGGGCTCAACTACTGGCTGGTCGATCTCTATTCATTGCCGCCGATTGCCTGGTATTACCTGCCGCTGGGCATTCTCTGCCTCTGGGGGCTTGGCCTGCTTGCCGTGCTGGGTCCCGCCTTGCGGGCTGCAGCGATTTCGCCGGCCATTGCCACGCGCAATGTCTGACGCGGGTCCGCCAGCGGCACAAAGGCAGGATTGAAAAAGCCGTCGCCGGGTCGCCTTGCCGGTTTTTCGACTTACCTGCAATCCGGGCCCAGGGTCTTCGCCACACGGCGGGGGCAGTGCGAATCCGCACGATGGCTGTGCACAAGCTGGCGGAGTCGGAGTGTGTTCGATGAAACTCTCCAACGCCTGGGAGGCACGATCCGGACCTGTCTGCCACAATGTCTGGAGCCGGCTGTCTGAAAGTATTCCCAAGCCTTTGGGACCAAAAGACGCCCGCCATAGGCGGGCGTTCTGCATTGGCGACGGTCACTGGCATTAATGCCGATAAGAACCACGTGCTTCTTTGGTGACCTTGATAATGGTGACTGCTTCATGTTGACCATTGTGGTCGTGGCAGAGCACAGCTACTTCGTCACCGGCATGAAGCATTCCGAGTGTCTTGAGCGCTTCACCCTTGACCTTGGCGGTGTGGTGGACCCCGCCCTCGATGGTCATGGTCAGCGTTTCTGCGTAGGTATTCGTGGAGACGACTATGCCATTCATTTCATGGGGTGTGTCGGCCCACGCAGTACCAATTGCCAAGAGAGCCGCGACGGCCGTGGCCGCGAGAAAGGTTGCTCTGTTCATGTAACGCTCCTGGCACCGGGGGGGATGCCAATTAACCGGCGTTCTCGTCGGGGATCTTGCACTATACGCCCTGAGTGGCGTGCCAGGTTGCCCTCCGGCAGTTATATTTTTTCTCCTTAGTAATCAAGACGGTAGCGGTTCAGAAAACGACCGCCCAGTGAATACGATCCCATTACGGGTGTGGCGCTATTCTGATTGCGCTAATATCGCGGAAAGGACGAGAAGCGTGATCCACACGTGGCCGGCTATCGGCGTCAGGGTCTGCCCTCTTGACGTCCCGACCAGCCAGTCCCAAGTGTGGCAAACGGTTGCCGATGTGCCCACATCCGGGGAGTTGACTCAATGTTTTCCAGATCGGGATTTGCGACCAAATCCCATTACTCCGGGATCGCCTGTCTGTCTGCCACCCTGCTGGCTCTGGCCGGATGCGCAGCGCCAACGGCCAGGCCGACGCATTCGCCACAGGTTCCGACTGCGCACGCCGGTGCAGCGAAGCCGGGTCCGTTGAAAGCCCGCGTAATCAGTGAAACCGGGTTGATTGCCAAGGCCTTCGGGAAGTCTCAGAAAACGGATCTTTCTACAATCGATGCCAGCTATGGTATCTACCAGCAGGGTCTGTACGACATGGCCCTCTACTACAATCGTGCCGTTCGGGCGATGCACCAATTCGTCCCGTTCATGCACAAGGTGGAAGGAACGTTGGCGCGTGCCAGGCGTGATCCCGCCGGCCTGGATCTGAACGAAACGACGCAGAGTCTGGTGCTCTATCGCAAAGTATTGCAGAACACGCTGGACGATCTCAATGATCTTTCAAAGACCTACGTCTACGTCATGGAAAGGACGGGACATGCTCCTTCGGCCGACCGGCAACTGGTCGATGGCCTGGTCCAGGGATTCATGTACGGGCACACGAAAATGCAGGGTGGCCTGGAGAAAATCATTGATCTTGCCGATGCCGAGATTGATTATTTCGGTTACCTGCGTGATGCGCGGGCCGACGGTCGTGTGACGCTCGTCAATGGCAAGTTCGTTCCCGCCGACGAAACCACCAGGAGTGAAATGACGCTCCGCATCTGGAAGATGGTTGACAAATTCAAGGATGTGAAGGCCCTGATTGACAGGGCAAAACAGGGCTGACTGCTGAGCGCTGCCGTCAGGGCCTTCGTGGAACTTGTCCGTCAGGGAACGGACAAACGTTCTTTCGGTCACTGACGGAAGTCTCCTGATGTTCAATCCCCCTTTCTCCAATTTGCGACTGATTCTTTCCGGATTTGCGGTCGCCTTGCTGGCGTGCACATTGACCGATGCGGCCGCCGCCCCGCCGGCGAAGTCCATGGAAAAGATTGTACAGACGGAGCACGCGTGGATTCGTGCCTCGATGTGTGGAGACGCCGCTTTTATCCGCTCATTGTTGGCCGATGATTATCGTGACCTGTCCTATTCGAAGGTCGGCGCCCGTCCCGAGGTTTCGGATAAGAATGCCAGTGTCCGAAGCGCCAGCCGGCGCCACGTTGCAAAGGATTGCGCGCAGCGCGGGCCGCATCAGGAAGGCGTGCATGTACAGATACACGGGGAAACGGCGGTTGCCACCGGTACCGGCGTCATTCCGGCGCGCCCGGGCCGCTCGGAAGTCCGCTTCCATTTTCTGGATGTCTACGCCTGGCGAGACGGGCGGTGGCAGGCGGTGTTTTCCGAAGACATCGGAATCTGATGCCCAGGCAGACGGTGGCGCCCACGACGGGCGCCACTGCCCAATTCAATTCTTCTGCTTCTTCCATTTCTCCAGCGCGGCCAGGGTATTGTCCACGTGGTGGTCGGGCTTGAGATCGGTGTAGGTGTAGAGGATCGTGCCGTCCGGGGCAATCACGTAGCTGGTCCGGTTGGCGTACTTGTCGTGGCTCGGAAGCACCGCGTCATAGGACTTCATGATCGATTGATCGGTATCCGCCGCCACCGGGAATTTGCTGCGGCACTCGCTGACCGAGAATTTCTTCAGAATGCCGATCTTGTCGGCGGAAACGCCAATGACGCTGGCACCCAGCGCCTTGTACTTCGGCATCGCTTCGGCGAAATCGTGCGCCTCGATCGTGCAACCCTTGGTGAAGGCCGCCGGATAGAAATACACCACGACCGGTCCCTTCTTGAGGTGATCGGCAAGTGAATAGGTGAATTCATTGCCGCCCATTGAAGCCTGTGCCGTGAACATGGGGGCCTTGTCGCCAACCTTGAGACTTGCGGAAGCTGGCAGCATGACCAGCAGGCCGATGGCGACTGCGAATACTCCGAGCGTGTACTTCATGGTAGCCTCCCGGCAACGGGTGAAACTCTGTATCGGATCAAGCATCCAGTATAGACGACCCGTATCGCGGGTACAGCCCGGCCGCGCGAAACCTCAGCCGGCAACAATGACCAATAATTAAGGGGGGCGTGATGCGCAGGTTCCATGTTTTCGGTGCCATTGCAGTGTTTCCTGGACTTGCCGCCTGCGGTGGCGGTGGCTCCGGCTCCACTTTCGCCTCGAGTTCCGGTAGCGGCGGCACGCTCACGCTGGCCTTGTCTCTCTGTCCGCCTCCGGCGGCTGTTCACAAGCGGTGCCCAGCGGCTATTCGCAATCAATCTGCAGTCGCAGTCCCCGGCAGAGTCTAGAGTGACTGCCCCGACCGTGACGCCCGAGGGAGACCGATGATGCATCTGAACCGGAAAACGTTCGAAAAGGCGGCCGCCAGCGAAGGGCTCTCCGCGGAGCAGACAGCGCGTTTGTGGCAGCGCCTCGTGGCCGGTTCCGGCGCCGCGCCGGCCTTTCGCGCCGCACACATTCTTTACTACCTGGGCGGATTTGTGGCCATCAGTGCCATCAGCCTGTTTGTCACCATGGCCTGGGATACCTGGTCGGGCTGGCCGATGCTGATCCTGGCATTGTGCCTCGCCATGGCCGGCACCGCGCTGGCCGAGAAATTTCTGTCACAGGGCCATCGAATTCCGGCCGGTATCGCGGTGACCTTCGCCGTGGCCACGGTTCCACTGGTCATCTATTCGCTTCAGCACATTCTGGGATTCTGGACAGGTCGGTCGCATGCGCCGGATTTTCACCGCTATGTCGACTGGCGCTGGTATTTCATGGAAATGGGCACGCTCGCCACGGCGGCTGTCGCCCTCTGGCGTTATCGCTTGCCATTTATCATGTTCGTTGTGGCGGTCGTGTTCTGGTATCTGAGCATGGATCTCGTTCCGCTGATCGATGGCGGGAGGGGAACCTGGGAGAGCTATTGGGAGCTTCGCCGGCTGGTAACCGTCATCATGGGCGTGCTCACCCTTCTGCTGGCCTTCTGGATTGATGTGCGCAGTGGCCGTCAGGAGGATTTTTCATTCTGGCTGTATATTGTCGGCGTCATGATGCTCTGGGGCGGCGTGACGGCCACCAGCAGCCACTCGGAATGGCACCGACTGCTTTACGCGGTCTTCAATCTTGGCTTGATTGTCGTCGGTGCAATCCTCATGCGCCGTGTGTTCGCTGTCTTTGGTGCGATCGGTCTTCTTCTGTATCTCGGCCATCTGGCGCGCCTGTTCGCGACCAGTCTGATGTTCCCCGTGGTGTTGGCGGTCATTGGCCTGGCGATAATCTACGCGGGTATCTGGTGGCAGAAAAACGAGCATGCTTTACATGCTCGTCTGGTGCGGCTGCTGCCGGGGCCGATACGCAATCTGATCGAGCAGATTCACGACCAGGACGTGAACCGCATGGACTAGGACTGCCGCGCGCTCCCCGGCGGCCGTGCCGGGCAAGGGCTACTGGCGCTCGCAGTTCAGCGTGTCCTTCGGCTGCCAGGCACCGTCCGCATCCCGCGATGCGTAGGTCACCCGATATCCTGAATCCCCCATACGCTCGAATACGAAGCGGTCGGTGTGGCCCGCTTTCGTCACGTTCTGCCAGATCCAGGTCGCGCCATCCCACCCTGAAGAACTGTAGCGCCGGTGGCCGCCATAGTTGTCGAAGATGCTTGCCGCATAGCGTCCGGTCGAGTTGTTGTAGCCCCAGATTTCCAGTGCGTCAAAATGGTGCGGCGGCATGTCAAGGTGGCGCATCTCAAGGCGGTGATTGGCGAGAATCCACGTGAATCGTTCGATCGACTTGATGGGCTTGTGACTCGCCAAGAAGTGGCCCTGGCATTCCCATGTTCCCTGGAAATAGTCCAGTGATTCCAGGGATGATCCGGTCTTGTCCCGGACGGCCGCGGTGGCCGGTCCGGCCACGCTGAGCATGATGATGATGCTGACGCCGATACGCATGATGCTGAATCTCCTGAAAAATGCCGCAGAGATGGCCTCCCGGAACCGCAGATGTTCCCGGACAACCGGCGGCAAAAAGAGGGGCCCCGAAGGGCCCCTTTGCATTTGCAGTAAGCGCGGTGCCTATTTGCTGTAGTTCGACTCGATGAAACTGGCTGCCGCGTCGTGCAGTCCCTTCCGCGAGGCCGGGTCGAGGTAAACCATGTGGCCGGAGGGGAAGAAGTCGTAGCTGATGTTCTTCTGCAGGTCGGCCGGAAGACCCAACTGGTGCATCTGGAACTGCGCCGAGTAGAACGTTGTCCCCAGATCGAAGTAGCCACCCGCCAGCATGACTTTCATGTGAGGGTTATGCTTCATTGCGGCGCTCAAGTCCGGCATCACATTCGGGGTGAACGGCAACTGGAAAGGCGCACCCGGCGGCTTGTGTTTGAAGTTCCATTTCGGGAACACGTTGATCATCGGCTTGTAGGTCATGTCCTTGCCGAAGTTGAGCGTGTTGCGAATGTAGTCGTTGAATTCGGCGACGGTGGGTGGGCCAATGGCCGAGTTCATTGGATCGTAGTCCGCCGACTCACCCAGCGGATCCATGGTGGGACCGCTGTAGCGTGAATCAAGCCTTCCGGTAACACGGTTTTCGTCGTTGAGCAGTTCGTGAGCGAACTGGCCGCCATCCACCTTCAGGTCGGCCTTGAGGACGTAGGCCACCGGCAGGCCGGTATATTGATGCATCTTCTCGGCAATCTGCTGTCGCGTGGCCGGGTCAAGCTGGTCTCCCCTGTCCAGGGCGCGGGCATAGTCCCCCATGGCGAACTGTTCCACTTCCTTCAGGAAGGGCTCGAGTGCCTTGGGTTGACTCGGGAGCTTGTGGTGGCTGTATGCGGTGGCCGCGTAGGTGGGCAGGCCGAGCTCATAGGGCAGGTTGGATCCCGGGTTGGCTTCCGGGAAATCGACGCTGGTGCTCCAGTTCAGGATGGAAGAAAGCAGCACGACACCATTGAGGCCGACACTCTTTTCACTCTCCAGGATATTGGAAAGGACCGCGGAGCGGGTCGTGCCATAGCTCTCACCGAAGAGGAATTTGGGCGAATTCCAGCGGCTGTTTTCCGTGATGTAACGGGTGATGAACTGCGCGAAAGCGTGGGCATCCTCGTCGATACCGTACACGTTCTCGGGCTTGCCGGCACCGCCGTGGTCTTTCGTGATGACGCGACCGAAACCGGTGCCCGGCGCATCGATGAATACCATGTCGGTCGCATCGAGCAGGCTGTCGTCGTTGTTGGTCATCTTGTAGGGGGCTGGCGGCGTCAGTTCGCCATTGCCCACGTGCACAATCTTGGGTCCGAAGGCCAGCATGTGCAGCCAGATGGTCGAGGAGCCCGGGCCGCCGTTATAGAAGAAGGTGATCGGTCGTGTGGAAGGATCCTCCACGCCGGATTTCGTATAGGCCACATACGACATGCTGGCGATCGGCTTTTCATCCTTGTTCTTGAGGATGATCGTGCCGGCGGTCGCGTCGTAACGGATACGGTGACCGGCGACGGTTACGCTGCCGTGAGTGACCGATTTCCGGGCAGTCGGAGCCTTTGCCTGGGCCGGCGGCTTGTCTGCTGCGAATGCCGGCAGCGCGAGCAGGCTTGCCAGAAACAATGTGAGATGGAGTGTCGTTCGTTTCATGAAGCGTCCTTCTTTTGCGGAGTAACAGAAACCCCAGGGCGGCCAATGGGCCGTCGGGCAGAATTCGTCAGTATGGGAACATCCCTGGAGCGAACACCTGGCGCTGCTGTCTGAGCGTACGGTTGGCCCATTCCCTGGCAGCCCGTGGTTCGCGGTTTCGAAGGCCCTTTTGGTATCGGAGTCTTCCGGACTTTTACTACGAGGCGACCCGGGCCGTCAACGACACATCAAGCGATGTTTTTCAAGCTCAACTTGATTGAGACAGCGGACGCAACGGCAGGTTCCGTGGATTGCATTGCGAATAGAACGGGTGCTGTCAGGCCGACGCGCTGGGACGGGACGATACGGCCTTGTACCAGCGTGCGAGATGCTTGAGGCGATCCGGGCGTGACAGTTTCGCGCGGGTTCCGAAGTCCACCGCGGCCAGCGCGGTGATATCGGCAACGGTGAAACGTTGTCCTGCGACAAATTCGCTTTCCGAGAGTCGCTTGTCGAGATCTTCCAGAAACCAGCCAAAGCGCATGCGGCCACGCTCGGCGAGTTCCGGCAATTGCTTGGCCTGATGGCGGCCCGTCAGGGCGTGATCGCGCAGCCGCTCGACAGAGTTCCGGAACACGTCCATCACCGCCATGATGCCGTCGAATTCCATGTGCCGGTCCCACATCGTGACAATCGCCTTGTCGCGGGCATTCATGCCCATGAGCGGCGGTTCAGGGTAACATTCCTCGAAATAGCGGCAGATGGCGGTCGACTCGTGGATGCGTGTGCC